>QCVD01000001.1 GCA_003208835.1 Synechococcus sp. AG-683-C23
GATGAACCGCTTCGATCAACTGCTGCGGTGAACTAGCGCGATCAATTGTCGCGATCATCAACGTCAGCTCCGGAGCCCACATCCGCATCAAGTTTCTGCCCAGGACGCCAACCACTGGACCAAATCTCACGGCATTTCGTATTAAGACCGATGCGATCCAATCCCCAACAGGCCATCACTTTGCCTAGGTCTTGCTTGATATCTTCCGCACCGGGGAAATCGCTGTAGCGCATCAGCAATCGTCCAGCCGTCGTTAGATGCTCTGGCCCTGGATCACCCTCGTGCCCCAAGAGAGCATCAACTTCATCGCGATCTGTGGTGTACAGAGGATGGGTTTGCAGTGAGTCGTCGCTCATCCCAATCAGCTTCGTAAGTCTAGAGACATCGCCAACCACCTTGAAACTTTATATATCGAACAATCAAGGTATAAGCATCATTGGATGCGCCACATAAAAAAGAATGGGGTAACGAGTTCATCAGACCGCAAAAATATGAACTCAAGGGAAGACAAGATCATTCCATTGATGCTGCACACAAGCATTCACGACGATGCTCCATGCCTGTGCATCTACTGACAAAACCTGAGGCGACTGATTGAGCAAAACGCTCGTGCTCAACCTCCACGTCCCAACGCGGCCTGCTCGTTATGGACGCTGGCTAACACAACGTTCTCTTCCGCGCCTGTTTTTCAAGGCAAGCCAATAGCCGCGTTCAAGAGATGTCAACTTGGGATTGGTTTCGTTCATAACTTCGTGGGCGCGCTGCTTAGCCGCATCCATGAATCGTTCTGTCTTGTCGCGCGATTCCATACCTAGAGACCACGTAGTGATTTAAAAGTTAGTAATGGCACTGCGATATGCCAACCGATAACCGGAATCCCTCACCTCACCAACGCCATCGATCGCAACACGAGCGTGACGCCACTGGGCTATTGGCCATCGTCCATTCCGCGACGCACCAGAACTTGAGTCAGCCAAAGAAGCCCGATAAAACCCGCCACCACCCAAATCAGACTCATCCTGAAGAGCACGCCCGTTCAGACGAGCTTGATCTATTGAATTCATGCTGAGAGCCAATCAGGCCTTTAATACACAGGCAACGCGTTGGATCATGTAGTTTTGTAACGCAAATCCATTCGTCGCGGCCCATGACCATTGACAACCGCTGTCGCGAACAGCAAAAGGTTGCTGATCGAATGTTCATGGATTTCAAATACACCTCGCCCGGCTCGACTGAACAGCTGCAGGCCCTCAAAACGCTCAGCTTTCTCTTGGGGATGTGGGGCGATTTTCTTGGCCATGAGGTGAAGCGCATGGATGCAGCGTCATCCCTCACTTCAGCCTGACCATGGCAAAACAGCTGAATTTTGGGGGAGAATAGGTAGCGCCATTGTCCCCATCCGTCATTAGCCCTGCATGGCCCTAGATCAGCTGAAGTCCTTTCTCCTCAAGATGCAGAACGATGCGTCCCTGAAAAAATCAGTGCTTGCATCATCAACGGCAGATGATGTTGCAAAAATCGGCAATTCGATTGGATTTGAGTTCTCAGGCGATGAATTGCTCCGCTTTTCAGGAAAAAAAGTGGGGCGCGTGACCGTGTCGAAACAAGAAACACCAGGCGAATACAACTAATTAAGTCAGCGAATCATCATCAAACCTTTTGTTAGCGAAACCATACAGATCGTCTGGCTAAGCCGGTAGGGCTCCATTCCTAGTCGTTATGTCGATGAAGCAATTGGTGTCGTTCATGTCTCGAGTGCAAAGCAACGATTCCCTGCGCTCCGAAATTCAGCATTGCGGTGATGACAACAGCTGTGTGTTGAAGGTGGCCGCAAAACATGGCCACAAATTTTCTCCGGCGAGCTTGTCCCGCTGGCAGCGTGACCATCACTAAACGAGGAGCGAGTCAATCCTTTTGAGGGATTGAATCCGATCCACTGGCCGCCCGTCGCCGAATCACTTCCGCCAGCAACTCAAGCTTGGCGTTTTCAGATTCGGTGGCGCGGCTGGCCATCCAGGCACTCGCAGCTTTTTGCTGAGCGACTTGCTGAACCAAAGCCAAGGCCAGCTCACGCAATTGCTCAAGATCCTGGCACTCGTTGATGAGCCTCGTGAGCTTTTCCGCTTCAAAGCTGTGCTCAAGCGGTCGTTCGACGGGGTCAATGCTCATTTCGATCCTCGGCGGTGTCCGAGGCTAAGGAGCGATCCATGGCATCGGCGTCAGCCCACAGCCACACGCAGGGGTGATTCAACAACCAGCTCGCGGGTAACCCTGGCTGAGGCGCTGGCAACGTCAACAGTCGTTTGAGGATGTCAGCTTTGACACCTCCCGTCACCACGAGGTGAATTTCGTCCGCCGCCAAAATTTCTTGCAGGCCAAGGGTGATCGCCTGGGAAGGCACCGCCGCGGGATCTCCTCCAAACAGCCCTGAGTTCTGCCGCCGAGTGGCCTCAGAGAGATCTACTACATGACAGGCCTGATCCGCCGCAGTGGGGGGCTCATTGAAGCCCACATGGCCGTTGTTTCCCAAGCCCAAAAGCTGAACCCCCACACCACCGCGTGCATCCAACGCAGCGGCATAAGACTGCGCAGCGGCATCACCATCGGCGGCGCTTCCATTGGGCAAATGCAGCGTCTCAGACCGCAACTGCAATGGCTCGGCGAGATGACGACTCATGTACATGCTGTAACTGCATTGATCTCCAGCCTGCACACCCAAATACTCGTCCAAATTGAAGCTGCACCATCGCCGACGCAGCTCGACCAGATCATGAGCAGACCAAAGCATCAGGCGCCGCACAAGGGCTGCATAGAGAGGCTCCATGGTTCGTCCGGTTGCCAACCCCAACGGCCGTCTCAGCGCGAGAGGCATCAGGAGCCATCGACGCAAATGGTTCTCAAGCCGCTCAGCTAATCGATCACAACAATCTGCAGCGCTGTCATACCGCTGTAGCTGGCGGGGAAACCGCAACACGGAAGCATCCGATGGTCAACCCCACCAGCCTGACGCTAGACGGGGCAGCCAAGCAAGGGCAGGGTCGTAGTGCGGTTGGAAGGGGAGCACATCCGCTCCTCGGTAGTAGTGGCGCAAGATTGTGCGGAAATCGGCTCCCTGCCCCGCCAGCCCATGGGCACCCCATTGGCTCATCCCAACTCCGTGGCCATACCCCTGACCACGCACTAAAAGTTGCAATCCACCCACCGCTGGGACACGACGGTCTTTGGAACGGGTCGCTCGGAATCGGAAGGATCGGGAGCGCATCGGACGCGACAGAAGCGGCGGCGGTGGTGCCACCAACAACGCAGCTGATGGGAGGGAAGCGGTTGGTGCCGAGCTCACGATTGATGCAGTAATGCGATCAATACGGGATCTCGATCCACTCGTCGCAGTCGTACGACGGGCCAAAACGGTGGACGGCTGGGGAGGCTGAGCCGTCGCAGCAGAGACCATCTCAAAGTTCACCAGCGTGCTTTTCAGATCCAAGCGCTGGCGCAACTCACGACCGGTCAGCACGAGGGATCCTCGGGGTCCCTCCAGCCTGGCCTGTCGCACACGACCACTCGCACTTCGACTCGTAACATCCACCCGGCTCACGCCACCGGTCTCTGGGAGGCGTTGGCGCAAGCCCTGAGAACCAAAGCGTTCCTGCCACCGATGCACCGGACTGTGTTGGTCATGGTCTGGGACGCTCACGAGATACGGCAGCTGCCTGCTCCAGACCATCCCGCTGGATTCCGTGACGCCACCAGAACTGCTGTGAAACACCGCATTGATCAATTTGCCCCCATGGACCAGCACCAACGAACGGGTATCAGCAACCGCCTGGCGAGTGCTGGCGGTTTCAGCCTCAACACCGCGGTACACCTGACTCGCCACAGTGGCCTTCACATCCCATCCACCTCCGCGACTGCGCTGACGCAGGGCATAGGTCCGAGCGGCAACGGCCTGGGCCTTCAAGGCGGCTAAGGGCCAATGATGGGGCATTTCACTCCCCACAACGCTGGTGAGATAGGTCTCAATACCAAGCGCGTTCACAACCCGTAAACGACCGCCACGACAGCTGATCTGGAATTCACCCCGATAGCGCCGAGAGTCCAACCAGATCCCCCGAGGATCATCGTTTTGCACCGTCAAAACGGTGGTTGAGGACAAACGGAGGCGTCTGCCATCCAAAACGGCCACAACGCTGCCACCGGATTGCTCCAACTGCAACCGTCGGAGCCTTCGCACTCCTGCACCCAAGCCACGCAACTGCATCCAATGCTCTTTGTCCGCCCGAAGCAGCAGCTTTGGTCCCTCATGCAACAGAACCCGCATCTGAGGCTCCCGTTCCATCGGCATCGCGTGCTCAGCGGAGCCCAACAGAGCCGCTGTCGCCAATCCCGCCAGTACGACTGAAGCGATCCGCACCGTGCGCAACCAAAGGCGATTCAGTGTGCCGTGTCCAGCCATGTCGAGCCAGATGGCAGCATGATCAACAGAGGATCCACGACCTTGAAGGTCACCTTTCTGGGTACAAGTTCAGGCGTTCCCACCCGGGCCCGCAACGTATCGGCTGTAGCGCTGCGGCTGCCACAGCGATCGGAGATGTGGTTGTTCGACTGCGGCGAGGGAACGCAGCATCAGTTTCTGCGCAGCGAACTCCGGCTCTCACAGCTCAGACGGGTCTTTGTGACCCATATGCACGGCGATCACGTGTTCGGCCTCCCAGGCCTGCTGGCCAGCCTTGGCCTGGCTGGCAATAGCAACGAAGGCGTCGACCTCTACGGCCCTGATCCCCTCGAGAGCTATCTCAGCGGTGTGCTGCGGACGAGCTCCACCCGGATCGGCTACCCACTCAAAGTGCACCGCATCCACGACTGCGCCAAGAACGGAACACTGGTTTATGAAGACGACGATCTGATGGTGCGCTGCACACCACTCACCCATCGCGTTCCTGCCTATGCCTATCGGGTGGACCAAAAACCTTTGGCGGGACGATTCGATATTGCCAAGGCGAAGGAGCTAAAGATCCCTCCTGGCCCCATCTACGCCCAACTCAAGCGTGGAGACACCGTCAGCCTTGAAGACGGACGGATCATCGACGGAAGAACCCTTTGCGGCCCAGAGAGACCTGGAGTGAGTGTTGTGTATTGCACCGACACGGTGTTCTCTGAAGCAGCGATCGAGCTTGCCCAGGGCGCTGATTTGTTGATTCATGAATCGACCTTTGCTCACCAGGAATCGGAGATGGCTTATCAGAAACAGCACTCCACCAGCACGATGGCCGCCCAAACTGCGGCGGAAGCCAACGTTGGGCAACTCGTCCTCACACACTTGAGCCCGCGCTATGCCCCTGGCAATGCCGTGACGCCAGAAGACCTTTTAAAGGAAGCGCAAGCCATCTTCCCAAACACCTGTCTGGCAAAGGATTTCCTCACTTTGGAGGTAAAACCGCGCTGCAACAGTTTGTGATCCGGCCTCAGGGAGCCTCGGCCCCGTGATACAAGAGCTGGGTGCGGTGAATCCGTCAGTCCCCGGCAACCTTCATGGTCTCTGTTTTCTCCTCTTTGCGACGGTCCCTTAAAGGCCTCCTCCTTCTTGTACCGGTGTTGATCGGCTTGGTATTCATCTCCCCTGCTGAAGCAGTGCAATGGGATGCCGAGACACTCACGGTTCCAGTGAATCCCGACGGAGCAGAGGTGACCTTCACAGACCGCGAGATCAATGCAGGACGCAAGGTGTTCAACACCAGCTGCGGCACCTGCCATGCCGGCGGGATCACCAAAACCAACCAAAACGTTGGCCTCGACCCAGAAACCCTGGCGTTGGCCACACCAGCCCGCGACAACGTCGATGCGCTGGTTGATTACATGAAGGATCCCACCTCATACGACGGTGAGTACAGCATTTCCGACGTCCACCCCAGCATGCGTAGTGCTGAGCTGTACCCGGCAATGCGCGATCTCGATGACGAAGATCTGCGACTCATGGCTGGTTACATCCTCGTGTCCCCGAAAGTCCAAGGATCGTCTTGGGGTGGCGGCAAGATTTACTTCTAAGAAACAATTCACTCAATTCACTCAATTTAGATTATTAATAACGATTGAATTCAACCAAAAAAGCCGGGTTAAAACCGGCTTTTTTTATATCTGTTTCCAACCACGGCCTGACGCCTTGCTTATTCGTTACATCGGCACGTTGCACAGACGCACATCAACAAAACCAACTACCGAAAAAGACTCAAGCAGTCAAACAGCAGCTCGGTAATTCCTACGAATCTTTCACTTGCAAATGAATAATTCAAGGACACTTTGGATCCAATGCAATAACGGTAGGGTTTTAAATTAACGCTCTACATTTCAATTTTAGGTTCAATATTGCCTGGCTCCATAGAGCGTGGGTGACGGCTGTACCACCACTCCTGCAATTCAGAAACCAAGCGCACAGAAAACAGCGTCAATACCGTTGCAGTCGGTCTTGATCCAGGTTGCAGCAACTCCACAGAATATGACGGGCATCGGCGCGCAGCCAGATCTGGAACAAAACGTCGGCCCACTCGCCGCCAGCTTGGCTCTTTACTCCTCCAAGCCAAACGACAGCACGGCCATGGAAGCTCTTCTCGATCGAACAATCGGCAGCACGGACCGATCACCCGAAAGCTGTACTGGCCGCCGGGACTGGTGTGGATGCTGCCAGGAGCCAGCAAATCATGAACATCTGAACGGCTCACGACGGCTTAAAACAAAGAAAACTAGCCATACAAAGCGGCCAACAACAAAAAACCACCCCCGGAGGAGTGGTTGAACCAACGTTCAATGAACGAAGTGAAGGCTCAATAGAGCTCTTCTTCAGCGTGGGTCTTGATGGTGCAGTCGGAAGTGGGGTAAGCCACGCATGTGAGCACGAAGCCGGCTTCGATTTGATCATCGTCCAGAAAGCTCTGGTCGGATTGATCAACGGTGCCAGCGGTGAGTTTGCCGGCGCAAGTCGAGCAAGCGCCAGCGCGGCAGGAGTAAGGCAGGTCGATGCCTTGCTCTTCTGCTGCGTCGAGGATGTACTGATCATCAGGGACTTCGATGGTCTTGTTAAGACCTTCGCTCTCGCTGACCAGGGTGACCTTGTAGGAAGCCATGGAGTGGTGAATACGACAGGTTCCGGACAGTCCGGACCTGCAGAACTGCACCTATCTACTGCAAATGAGGGGCGAACCAGAGGGTTTGAGCCTCTCAGGGAGGCAGGACCAATCTGAGCAGGAGGTCCGATAAGCCTGGCTTATGGGAAACAGCTCATGTGTGTCGAATCTCCAACAACCCCCAACGCCCCTGCGCCAACTCCTGAGTAACCCGCCAACCCTGTGTTTCAAGCACCTCTTTGAGCCTCGGTGCTTGATCCACCAACAGTCCACTGAGCAGTGCTCGCCCGTTTGGAGCAATCAGGCTCTCAAAACCGGGGGAGAGCGCCTCAATCACAGGGGCCAAGATATTGCAGAGCAACAGATCAGCTCGGCGGCCAGCCAAGAGTGCTTGCATGATCTCCACGGAGCCCAGATCAACCTTCAACCGCTGCTCGGAACAATCGTTCAACGTGCGATTCCCTTCAGTGGCGCTCACAGCCAACGAATCGGTGTCAGCAGCCAACACGGCATCAGCTCCCAGGAGCAGGGATGCCAGCCCCAGGACACCGCTACCACAACCTAGATCAGCCACGAGCAAACCCTGCGGTGGAGCCGCCTCCAGGGCCTCCAGACAAAGACGCGTGGTTGGATGGCTACCCGTACCAAAAGCGCTGCCTGGATCCATCCGAATCACGAGGCGATCGGCATGCTCCATTGGCACCTCTAACCAGGCTGGAAGTATCAACAGCTTTTGTCCCACTGGATCGGGCTGCCAGTGCTGCTTCCAGCTCAAGCTCCAGTCTTCATCGGCCACCTCATCCCAAACCCCCGCAGGGAAAGCCAAACCAAAGGGCTGCGATAAGGGCTCAAGACTGGCCAACAATTGCTCTCGCTCAGCAAGGGGCCACTCCGGTTGGGGCAACCAGACCAACAACGTTTTCTGGTGAGGAGTCTCTGGGGAATGCTGCACGGCAAACCGGTGCAGCCCCAAATCGTTCAGTTTCCAAGCCAGCGACTCCTCGAGATCAGGAGGGCAAGGCATCGACAGTCGCCACCACATCAAAGAGTGACGGGGTGGGCTTCCTGAATGCCATCGATTGCTGTGATTTTCTGGAGCAATTCAGCAGGAATCGGGTCATCGATGCTGAGCACCATCACAGCATCACCGCGCACAATTTTCCGCCCCACTTGCATGGACGCGATGTTCACGTTGTGCTCCCCCATCATTGATCCCAAATGGCCAATGATTCCCGGCATATCGCGATGACGGGTAAACAGCATGTGCCTGCTGGGAGACACATTCACGGGGAACTCATCAATGCTCGTGATTCGCAGTTCACCATCGGCAAAAACGGCGCCAGTGACACAACGATCACCCTGATCACCACGCGTCGTGATTTGTAGGGACCCTCCTGCAAAATCGCGGCTCGTTTCATCTTTCACTTCCAAGACATTGATGCCGCGTGCTTTGGCTTCCAAGGAAGCATTCACGAAATTGATGCTGTCGCCAAGGGCTGCACTCAGAAGACCTTTCAACGCGGCGATCACCAGAGGTTGAGAGGGATGACTGGCGAACTCTCCTTGCAGTCGAAGCTCCATTTCCTTGACGTGCCCTCCTGCAAGTTGGCTCACGAGTAAACCAACGGTTTCAGCAAGCTGTAGGTGTGGTTTCAGCCGCTCCATAATTTCAGCGCTGAGACCGGGAATATTCACGGCGCTGCGGGCCGGCAAGCCCAGCAACACATCTCTAATTTGCTCGGCCACATCGACCGCCACATTTTCTTGGGCTTCTTCAGTGGATGCACCCAGGTGAGGCGTCAACACCAGACCCCGTTCAACGGCACGCAACGGCGAATCTTCCGCCAAAGGCTCAGTGGCATACACGTCGAGGCCAGCGCCGGCGATTACACCCTGGTTAATCGCTTCTGAGATGGCAGCTTCATCGACAACGCCACCACGGGCGCAATTCACGATGCGTGCTGTGGGCTTCATCGTGCGCAGCAAATCAGCATTCACCAAATTTTCCGTATCCTTGGTCCGAGGAATGTGCAGCGTCACGTAGTCAGCCGTGCGAAACAGTTCATCAAGCTCGATGAGCCTCACCTGCATTTGCTTGGCGCGATCGGCGGCGATAAAGGGGTCATACGCGATGACATCCATCCCCATCGCTTGGGCCACCTTGGCCACATGGGAGCCAATTTTGCCAAGACCGACCACCCCAAGGGTCTTCTTATAAAGCTCATTGCCAACATATTTTTTGCGGTCCCACTTCCCTGCACGCATTCCGGCATTCGCCTGGGGCACATGGCGGGACAGCGAAAGCATCATCGCCAAGGCATGCTCTGCCGCCGCAATGGTGTTGCCCTCAGGAGAGTTCACCACAAGAACACCCCGCTGCGTGGCAGCGGGCACATCCACGTTGTCCACACCAACGCCGGCACGGCCAATGATCTTGAGTCGGCTAGCGGCGGCAATCACCTTCGCCGTCACCTGAGTTCCAGAACGGATCATCAATCCGTCGTACTCACCAATAATTTCCACCAGCTCGTCTTCGCACAAACCGATCTGCTGATCGACTTGCGCCACCTGGTTGAGGATGTCCAAGCCCGCCTGATCAATTGGATCGGAAACCAGAACTTTCGTCATGAACGGGCGCAAAACTGCCTGAACGAACTGTAGAGATCAACACCCACCTACCCCCCAATAACTAACGACAGGGTTCAGAATTCAGCTAATAAAATGTGAGCGAATGCCCGTCTGCGTGGTGGTGCTGTCCGATCAAAGGGCAGCAAAAGGGCTAAGTCAGCAGCTTCAGGAGACAAAACTCCCCTTGACGAGATGTATCACGCTGCCACCAGAGGGCGATGCCATCGATCAAGTGGAATTGCTCAGCCCCAACCTCACCCGCGCCCGAAGGCAGAAAGCAATGGCGCGCTGGTTGATGCCCTTTGGATTTTTGGCGGGGGTCACGTTTACTCAGATCACCAACCTCACCACGTTTGCAAGCTTCGGGCCCTGGGGTGAAATGTTGATCGGCGGTCTGATGGGGATGGGCTCCGGCTTAATGGGCAGTTATGCCGCGGCCGCCAGCGTGAATTCGGATAACGACGATGGTGTGCGCATCCTGCGCAACCGTCGTGAGGAAGGGAACTGGCTTGTGCTTCTCGAAACACCGAATGGCATCGAACCCCCATGGCAGGTGGTGCAACGCAGTAACCCGCAACAGGTGGTTCGCCTCAACGACCTATGACCGTATTGCAGGACGAGCTACTCATCGGGGCAGAAGATCCCGAGGGGCTTAGGCCACTGGTCCATCTGGCTGATCAAGTCCTACGGACCTGGCAACCGGCTTGGAGCCCATTCCTGGGGGCTCGACTTATGGAAGAAGCACTGACCCGTTTGAACAAATTGAGTGAAATTGGCTGGCACCGTGATGGGGGCTACCCGGGGGCCGAACGATGCAGGCTCCTTTGCCACCGAGGAGACAACGTTGAGACCCCATCAGCGCCCATTCAAGGCCTTCTAATTGAGGGAAATTTTTTATTCGATCCCCTCAGTCCAGAAGACATTCGCAACGCTTTGCGAGACATGGGGGCCGCACCGGATCAAATCGGAGACCTTTGGGTCCGAGGGGACCGCGGAGGGCAAGGGCTCTGCTCCCCAGACAGCGCCGCAATCCTCCATGAACAGCGCGGTCGCGTCCGCGATGTCGAAATCCGGTGTGAAGTCCTGCCGATCGAAGCGCTCCATCTACCAACCCGACGGATCCCTCGAACCTTGCAAACCGTGGAGGCCTCCTGTCGGATCGATGCGATTGCCTCCGCAGGGTTTGGCCTTTCGAGAGCCAAGATTCTGAGCCACATCAAAGCTGGACGACTGCGCATGAACTGGCATGACGTGCGTCAAGCCAGTCGAGAAGTAGGGGTCGGTGACCGCCTTCAGCTCCAAGACCGTGGAACCCTCGAGGTACTCTCACTCACGCGGACAAAACGTGAGCGGTGGCGCGTCGAACTCAGACGGACTTAAGCCGCACTCTGGCTGCTAATCTCCACTGCGATCAACGCCAACCAATCGTGGTTTGATGTTGGTTGATGGGGGCGATTAGCTCAGGGGTAGAGCGCTACATTGACATTGTAGAAGTCACTGGTTCAAATCCAGTATCGCCCATTTCCCTTTAGGGGACTAAAGCTTCGATGCCATTAACGATCGTCGTTGGTCTCGGACGATCCGGACTCGGAGCTGCACGTCTCTTACATCATCAAGGCGAAACAGTTGTTGTTTTAGAGAGCGGCACGGGTCCCGATCAAATCTCTTGTGCGGCAACACTTCAAGCGGAAGGCATCCAGGTTGAGTTGGGAATTCCTCTCGAAATCAACAGCTTTGAACCTTGGCGTTCTGATCTGACCGCTGTGGTGGTTGGGCCAGGCATTCCATGGGATCACCCAACCCTTGACAGCCTGCGCCACGAGGGAGTTCAAATACGCGGGGAGATCGAGCTGGCCTGGGAGGCCCTCGACGACATTCCATGGGTGGGAATCACGGGAACCAATGGAAAAACCACGGTCACCCACCTTCTAAGTCATGTGTTGGGCCATGCCGGAATCCTTGCCCCCATGGGAGGGAACATGGGCGTTTCAGCGGCGGACATAGCGCTGAAAATCAAAACGGGGGAGATGCCAAAACCAGATTGGCTTGTGATGGAACTCAGTAGTTACCAAATCGAATCAGCCCCGGCTTTGGCCCCAAGTATCGGCATTTGGACCACACTCACCCCGGACCATCTCGAACGCCACGGAACACTCGAGGCATACAGGGCCATTAAACGCGGCTTAATGCAGCGCTCCAGCCTGGCCATCTTCAATGGGGATGATTCAGATCTGAAGGCCCATCGCCCATCCCTCAAGGAAGGGCTTTGGGTGAAGGCAGCCGCCCCTTGCGCGGATGAAGAGCCTGCAGATTTTTGGATTGATGCCGCTGGAACGGTCCAATCAAAAGAAAGCGGTGGCATGTTTCCAGCCGAGGTTTTGGCGATGCCAGGCGCCCACAATCGCCAGAACCTGTTGTTGGTGACAGCTGCCGCAACAGAGATCGGCCTGAATGCTCAGCAGATTGTCCAAGGTCTTCGGCAGTTCCCTGGCGTCCCGCATCGCCTCGAGCGACTCGGATCAATGGCCTTTGCAGAGGTTTTTAATGACAGCAAGGCCACTAACTACGACGCGGCTGCGGTCGGCCTACAAGCCATGGCCGGCAGCGTGGTGGTTCTGGCGGGGGGACAGCCCAAACGCGGCGACGCCACTGTTTGGCTGTCCGAACTTAAAACGAAGGCTTGCGCTGTCGTGTTGTTCGGCACTGGTGCAGAGGAATTGGACGCCCTCATACGCCAGTCCAACTACCAAGGACAAGTGCATCGGTGCACCGATCTGGCATCAGCAGTTCCGATTGCCGTTCGGGCAACGTCCGAGCTAATGGCGTCCAGCCTGCTGTTATCTCCGGCCTGCGCCAGTTTCGATCAATACCAAAACTTTGAAGTTCGAGGCGATCATTTCCGCGAGTTAATTCAGGCTCACATTCGAATGGGGTGAAACAAATCGAACATCTTTTCTGGCAGCCCCCCAAAGAGAACTCAAAATGAAACCACTTGGAAGTGATTTGTGGCCTTTTGGCTAATGAAAAGCGAACCCGATGCCTATGGCATCGATGACCTACGCCGAGAGCGATCAACCCTCTGGGATGGAATCCGCAATTATCAGGCCCGAAACTTCATGCGGATCATGAATGAGGGTGACCAAGCTTTTTTTTATCACTCCAATTGCAAACCACCAGGAATCATTGGCTTAATGGAAGTGGTGGAGACAAATCTGGTAGACCCCACCCAATTTGATTCCACCGCCAAGTATTTCGACCCGAAGTCCAATCCGGATCAACCGCGATGGGACTGTGCTCGGCTTCGTTTCATCGGCCAATTTGGCGAGCTTCTGAGCCTGGATCAGTTGCGCGCTGCCTACACCGAAGAGCAGTTACCTGTCATCAAGCGGGGCAACCGACTCTCGATTTTGCCCATTCCGACCACGACTGCAGAAGACCTGCTGGATCGGCTCGGCCCTCTCCACTGAACTTCCACTGATCACGCTGCTTCCACGAGCCTGGATCGGGTTTGGCAAAGCTCCGTGGCGCTGCATTGGATTGGCGGCGCTGATCTTAATTAGTGCCATCGGCCCCGCCGTCGTGGTTCAAGACCTTCGGATGATCTCGGCACCATGGCTTGCCCAACTGGGAAACATCGCTGTGCTGATCAGCCTTGGGCTTCCAAGGATTCCCTTACTGGGGTTACTGCGGTTAGCCGATCAGCTCTTGCCAGACACGCTGGAAGCACGGCTACCCCAACGACTCTCAAACCTGTTGAGCCAATCCTTGTTTTTGGTGGTCTTCGAGGTATTACTGCTGATTGCTGGGTTGGGACTGATTCAGTTTTTGAGTTGGGCCGTCGGGAACGTCAGCACAACCCTGGCAGGCATCATCGTGCTCCTCGGCGCTTCTGATCCTTAGGGCCGGTCTCTTCACCCAGGTGCTGTCCGTACCACTTTTGGTTTGTCACCGCTGCAGAGCTCTTCAAGCCATGGCCCGCAGTCGGCGCCTTGTTCAAAACAACAGCTTGAAGATGCTCGCAGTCTTGGGTTTGCTCCTGGTATCAACGCGCTTGGGCTGCTGGGAGCGACCCTTGGTCTCTTGCTGAGCTTGCCCTTCAGCGCCCTTGTCCTGATGGCTTGGTGGAGGCCTCAAACACCGTGGAGAAGAGATTCACGTCGAAACATATTGCCCACGTAAACCCGGGTGATTTCGCGGGATTCAATCCCGTTTTGCACTAAAAATCCAGCCAGTGCCGCTTGAACTAGGCGATATTGATCCCAATTGGGGTGCAGCTCAATAAACTGAACCATGGCCTGCTGCAGAGCCAGGGGCAGCTCCGACTGAAAACTCACCACGCTGTCTCCACCTTCGCCTGCCTGATCCAAACCCGACTGCATCAAAAAAGCGCTTACAGAACACTAGTTCTCCACAAGAATCGGAACCCGTCAAGCAGACTCACATCACACAAGTCTCGCGAGACTCCTGCTGAGACCATTGTGCTCACAGCGTTGCAGGGCTCCTGATCGTTGACAGCGCAAGATCCCTATCAACTCCCTCGCAAACGTCAACAAATAGAGCTCAAAGTTTCCGCTTTCCACAGAGCTTTGTTACGACGGCGGTCCGTGCGAAAGGCCTGTGGAAAAACTGTGCAAAGACAAGGCCTCGATTGGGGAGATATCAATCACTCGCTATTGATGAGACCAGCTAATCAATGGTCAATCATTCCCATGTTCTGACCGCAGCGACCACGGCCGCCGCCGCAGACGCTGGCCAAAACCCCTCCACTCCACGCCCCTCCCTTGGCGTGAGCACAAGCGCAAGGCTCCAGCTCTGGCAATCACCGGCCAAACAACCCCACCAAACGCCTCGATCCAGTTCGAGTTCGATGGCTTCCTCAGCCATGAGTTGATCCCTCAGCTCAGAGTGCTGCGTCTCGAGGGTCGCAAGAAGATGTACTAAATCTTTCCATTCAGGTTCTGTGAGCTCGAAGGCCCAGCCTTGACCTCCCACCAGGATGCTGAACTCTCCCCTTGAAGGGTCCCGGGCCAAACGCCATCCGGTCCCTTCCTGCACAATCACGTCGAATTAGCCGGGCAACAGATCAGGCTGATCTTGCTCGTCGCTTAGCTCAACGATAGCCCGTTGCACTGGCTTCACACTCGACTCCTCTAACAGTCCATCGAAGTCGTCGAAACGTCTCTGCTTCGCCCGAAACGCGATACGTACTGTGGTGAGATAGCGATTACTGGAATGCCGGATCAGACTCTCTCCACGCTTGGCTAGATCACTCGAATCAACCCCTGCCGAAATCACAAGCCAACTTCGTGTAATTAGTTATCTTAATCGTTGGTCTCAACCATTCAATTCAAGCGATCCATCACCACCAATCCCGTTAACCTCATCCTGAGTTCAACGTACCTCCATCGCGGCGGGTCACAGCGTGGGAGACGACAAGCTTCAACATTCAGCCGGCCGTGGCGGAACCCTGGCCATTGATTTGGGAAGCACCACGACAGTGGTGGCCTTTCAATCACCCGACACTTCGACAGCACAGCTGGTGGAGCTCTCTCCCATAAGCCGCCGTCCAGGAGAAGTGCCAAGTCTGGTCTGGCGCAGCGGTGACCAGCTATTGATTGGCCGTCAGGTGATCGAGGCAGGACTCGACGACTCCAACGATCCAAGGCTTCATCGGGATTTCAAACGTTTAATCGGGCCACAGGACACCCCGGAACACAGCCGCGCCTGCTGGGCAGGACAACAGTTATTGCAGGAGGTATGGCACAGGCTCCCCCCCGAACTCAACATCGAGCGGCTTGTGCTTTCTGCTCCGGTGGAGAGCTATCGCACATACCGCAGCTGGCTGGTAGAAGCGAGTGCCGCCCTTCCTGTCAAAGAAATTGCCCTGGTTGATGAGCCCACAGCCGCCGCCTTGGGAGCTGGGTTGCCGCCAGGATCGCGGATGCTGGTCGTGGATCTTGGTGGAAGCACCCTCGACCTAGCCCTGGTATCTCTAGAAGGAGGCGAAGGAAAAGCAGCTCCGATCGCGCAGCTGTTGCGACTTGGTGGCAGAAGCCTTGGAGGTGGAAGCGGCCAAAAACTACGCACAGCCAAGGTGCTCGGCAAGGCGGGTATGCAGCTTGGTGGTCGTGATATCGATCGCTGGATCGTTGATGCCTGCTGCCCTAATCAGCCAGTGACTTCAACGTTGCTGAACGCTGCAGAACGTTTGAAGTGTCGCCTCAGTAGCAGTGACGTCTCCGATCGAGATGAGCTGCTGGAGATCGCAGCGGATGAACAACAACACAACCTTCGCCTATCTCGCCGAAAGCTCGACCAACTCCTCGATCAGCACGGCTTCGATCGAGCCCTCGCGGAACTGATGGAAACCACCTTGGCCGGAGGACGACGAAACAACTGCCACCTCGAGGATCTGGAAGGTGTCGTCGCCGTGGGTGGCGGAGCACAACTGCCTTGGCTACGCCGCTGGCTTGCCGGGAACACCGCTCCAGCCCACTTACTTACCCCCCCACCGGTTGATGCCGTAGCACTGGGTGCTCTCAAGCTGACCCCGGGCGTGGCGATTCGAGATGTCTTGAAAAATGGTGTGTCGGTTCGAACCTTGGATCAACGCACCAACCGACATCGCTGGCATCCCCTTTTTGTCGCTGGCCAGCCCTGGCCCAGCACGAGCCCCCTCGACCTTGTCCTCGCCGCCAGTTGGACGGGTCAGCGCAGTATTGAACTGGTCTTGGCCGAACCCTTAACCCAAGGCAGACACAGTGTTGTCTTCGTGAATGGCTTGCCGACTGTGCAAGACATCGAGACCCGTGAAAACGACCATCAGCCCTGGCCGAGCAAACCCCTTGTTTTGCCCCTATCTACACCTGGCGAGGTCGGACAAGACTGCCTTCATTTGCAATGGTCGATCGATGCCGATGCACGGCTTCAGCTCAGCGTCCGCGATCTTCGATCTCAAGAAGAACAACCCACCGTGATCCTGGGCACGGTCCGATAAGACGTCCGTCCACAGATCTTGGGTGGACAAGGCAAGTCTTCATAGAACACATCTACTGATCTCGAGAGATTGCCTTGGCGGTGCAACGCCACCTGCTTCAGCTTTGGGTCCTGGCCACCTTGAGCATGGTGCTCGCCATTGCGGGGGGTGCTTTTTGGTGGGAAAAACAGCTGCCAGCACAACTCCGCCACGCCATTGCAAACCAGGATTACGAGGGATGCATTCGCGCGACTAATCAGTTGGCCTCCCTGCAGTGGCTTGGACAAAGAGCGCCAGCCGAGCTGGCACTTTGTCGTCAACGCCATGCTGAACAGCTATGGGCGCAAGGGGCCACGAGCCAAGCCCTCGAACTTCAATACAAACTCGTGGTGTCTGAACAGGGCGATCTCGACCAAAATCGAGCCACGCTCCACAAATGGCAGCAGACGATCCAAGAACGGGCGATCAGCTTGTTTCGCCAAGGACAGTTGGAACCATCGCTCGCGCTCCTCAAACCACTGGAATTACAACAGCGAAACCCCATCCGAAATCTTCGCAAAACATTTCAAGAGATCTGGAACCGCAACAGCGTTGAACACATGCGCCTCCGACGCCTGGTCCAACAAGAACGCTGGTGGGAAGCACTCGACAGCTTCAATCGGCTCGATCACCCCTGGTGGAAAGCCAAAGCAGAGGTGCAGAAGCAGCGCATCGAAACCGGTCTCGCAAGTTTTGACCGTGGGATCGAACACAACCAACACGCTGCCCAGCCTGTCGATGTGATTTCCGGTCAACAGCTCGAACAGGCGGTCCAACGTCAATTAAGGCAAGGAGTCGAAGCTTGGGATGCCTTCCAAGCCGGATGCCAAAGCCTGGGTGGGCACGTCAAAGAAGACGGACCGGAAAGCTTTTGCCAACGGCCAGCAACAGGACCATGACAAAATGATTCAACGAATGGTTTGATGCGATGCAGACGGGTGACAAGGTGCAGGTAAACACATCTGTTGTTGTGTACAACCACCCCGAGCATCGCGGCGAAGCTTTCGACATGCAGGGACAAACCGGTGAAATCGTGACCGTTTTGAATGACTGGAAAGGCCGCTCGATTAGCCCCACACTTCCGGTCATCGTTGCGTTTGGTCGTTACAAGGCCCATTTCCACACTGAAGAGCTCACGTCGGGGGAATAGAGCGCTTCAAGAAGACTCCCTCTTCTCCATCAACATCCCGTAAGCGCAGTTCGATCATTTCACTGCGCCGCGAGGGAACGGTCCGGCCGCAAAAGTCCGGCTGAATCGGCAACTCACGGTGGCCACGGTCCACCATCACGAGCAACATCACGCGCTGGGCACGACCCCAGCCATGGAGCGCCTCCATGGCTGCGCGCACCGTACGACCTGTAAAAATCACATCGTCAACCAACAACACCTGCCGGTCTTCCAAGTTGCAGGGGAGCGTGGTCGTTTGCGCCAAGCGTGTACCGATCCGCTCGAGATCATCGCGATGGAAGGTCGGATCAATTGATCCTTGAGCGATGGGGTGACCACTGAGTCGCTCCAATTCACGGGCTAAAACACGAGACAACTCCACACCTCGTGTCGGAATACCCAGCAACATCAAGCGACGACTGTCCTCCACTTGCTCCAACACCTGCGTGGCAAGACGAACCAAGGTCCGAACCAGCTCCCTGTCGGAGAGAATTTCAACCCGGTCTTGGTCAAACATAGAAGCAAAAAATGTGGTGTTCTGTTGAAATGACTAATTGTGGACAGTCAGAGAGTTAGGTTGAATTTCGAAAAGTCCTTCAGAAGTGACGGTCGCGGGTGAACGTGGGCAGCAGCACTTCCAACGGTTCAGCACGCACCGGATCAATCGCTCCGGTGGTTCTCACCATTCTTGACGGCTGGGGGCATCGAGACGAAGAAGAAAACAATGCCATTCGGCAGGGAGATACTCCTGTGATGGAGGCCCTGTGGCATGCCTATCCCCATACTTTGATCCAAGCCAGTGGATCCCATGTGGGTCTTCCGGATCAACAAATGGGCAATTCGGAGGTTGGTCACCTCACAATCGGCGCTGGACGCATTATTCGTCAGGAACTAGTTCGCATCGGCGAGACGGTGCACAACGACAAGCTCAAAAGCACCCCAGAACTGCAGAAGCTTGCGGAACGGGTCAAAGCGGCGGGGAACACCCTGCACCTACTCGGTTTGTGTTCCGATGGCGGAGTCCACAGCCATGTCGACCACCTCTGTGGTGTCATTCGCTGGGCAGCTGAAGCCGGCATTACCAAGGTCGCGGTTCATGTGATTACAGATGGACGAGACACTCCAACCCAGAGTGCGCCGGGCTACGTCAAAGCTGTCCAAGAGAGCATTCAATCCACTGGAGTTGGCGCCATCGCCAGCCTTTGCGGTCGTTATTGGGCGATGGATCGGGACCAACGCTGGGAACGCACGGACAAGGCCTACATGCTGTACACCGACCCCGGCATGGACGTGGATGAGCGCGAACCTGAAGACATCCTCACCGCCAGCTACAGAGATGGAATTACAGATGAATTTCTTGAACCAGCACGTCTTCAACACACCGTGATGCAGGACGGTGATGCCCTCCTGATCTTCAATTTCCGACCCGATCGGGCCCGACAAATTGTTCAGGCACTGTGTTTAGACGAATTTGACGGCTTTCATCGTGAACACACTCCGAACCTCGATGTGCTCACCTTCACGCAGCTGGAACAAAACCTGCCGGTCTCCGTGGCCTTTCCCCCAGAACCTCTCAACAATCTTTTGGGGCAGATCGTATCTGAAGCGGGATTACTGCAATACAGAACCGCAGAAACAGAGAAATATCCTCATGTCACATACTTCATGAACGGAGGGATTGAACAACCCTTAAAGGGAGAGGAACGTCATCTCGTTCCTTCGCCGAGGGTCGCAACCTACGACTTGTCTCCTGCCATGTCGGCAGATGAACTCACCGCAAGCTGCATCAAGGCAATCGAAACCAGAAAGTACGCATTAATCGTGATCAACTACGCCAATCCCGACATGGTGGGACATACGGGGATAATGGACGCAGCCAAAGAAGCGATCCAGACCGTCGATGATTGCATTGGTCGTTTACTCAATGCAATCGGCCGAGAAGGAGGAACCATGTTGATCACAGCCGATCACGGCAACGCGGAATTGATGCAAGGGGCCGACGGACAAGCCTGGACTGCCCACACCACGAACCCGGTGCCGGTCATACTGATCGAGGGAGAACAACGCAAAATCCCCGGCTACGGAAATGCGATTACGCTTCGCGATGATGGAGGCCTTGCAGATATTGCCCCGACGCTTCTGCAGATTCTCAACCTGCCCCAACCGAGTGCAATGACAGGTAACAGCTTGATTGCTGCAGTGTCGAATGTCGATCCGTCTCCACTATCTGCCCGCCTTCCCCAAACCGTCTTATAGTGCTTACTTCAATCTTGTCTTGGACATGGATCGGCAGCGGTTTGCTGCTCATCGTTTTCGTTCTCCTCCACAGTCCAAAGGGAGATGGCATGGGAGGGCTCGCCGCCAGTGGAAGTTCCATGTTCAGCAGCGCAAGTAGTGCAGAAGCCACACTGAACAGATTCACCTGGACCTGCTTAGCTATCTTTTTGAGTCTGGCGGTGATCTTGAGCGCGGGTTGGTTGAATTAATCCTGGCCTTAGATCATGGGCTAAGTACTGATAATTTCAGCACGAGAAGAATTCATAAATGCATTCTCAGACATGAGTAGAAAATCATCGATGTCCTTTTGGTTGCGATGCTTTGCCGTCTCCTGCGCCACTTGGACCAAATCATTCAATCTAAGAAGAGGATCTAGAACACTCTCAGGCTCAAAACAAGACTTATCAACAGACATGAGACGACAATACTCTAAATTAGCAGGATAATTACGTCGATCTAGATATTGAACAATAGATCCACAGAATTCGTTTAAGAACACACTATCTTCAGCTGGCAGCTTCACACTGGCATGATCCAAACGATTGCAAACACGAAATAACCAACGGTTACCCTCATGAGGTCCTGGAAAACAACTTTTACTAGAGCCGAGCGAACTGAAATGCGAAGAAAGAGCATGAACAACAGCAGGGTGAAAGGAAACATTTTTGCGAACATCAAATACTGAGAGATCATCCTCATAATCAAAACCAGACAACTGGAAAAAATCCTCAAGAAGCAAATAGGGACGCTGCTTGGTAGGAATATGGTTGGAAGCTATTGTTATCTGAGACGACAAGGCATAACTTCCGGCCGTAAGTTTTTTATAATTGGCATGCCAACTGCGATCCTTGCCAGTAAGGGTCATTGCCAAAAGACTACGCTCAAGTGCTGAAAACTTGCGCCAGGGCAAATCATGATCCTTAACAACAGCAATATCATTGCGAAGCTTCTTACGGTCGCGAAAAAACCATTGCTTAAAGGCAGAGATGTGATAACTCGATTGAAGCCTCGTATAACCAACAACAACGACATGCTCAAAGCCATGATGCTTCAAGGCCCGGCAAGCGATAGCTTGAACTAATGCCGGACGGTTGCCTAACATTTCATGACTTAGAACTGAGAAATCACTCTTCAATTCCGACAGAATTTGATCGATATACTGAAAAGGTGATTCTATTTTATGCGTCAATGCATTCGACATAGAACGCAACTGAGCAGGATTCAAACAGACAAAAGAGAAGCTTTTGTTGTTGCAAGAATTCTGAAAAAGCCGAAGGGATGCCTGTAAAGAAGAAGACGCACACTTCTGAGCACCAATATGGATTGCTAACCGTTGCGCCACTCAACCCTCCCATTACACGCGCACGATATGAACATCATACAAGAACTAAACCCAAACAACAAAAGAACAAGCAGACGAACAGTGCCATGCAGAGATATCAGTCAACAATGCTAAAATAAATGAAAGTCGAAGAGTACGTTGACAAAACCCCAGTTTTATTTACATATAGGACACGGCAAGACAGGGACATCCGCCATACAGTCAGCGTTTGCGATTGCACAGGAAGATTTACTAAAAAATGGGATTGAATACCCCATACAAAATACTGATCGAGAAAAAGCCTCCCAGTTCGCAATCACATCGGGAAATTGGAATCATAATCCAAAAGAAACTCTCGCTCAGGAACTCATTAGGCGCTCACGAGAGCGAAATAATAACAACAGTATCTTGCTGAGTTCGGAGTCTCTTTTCTGGCGACTTGATGACCTTTTCGAAGATGGTATGCAGGAATTAAAGGATCTCAACCTGCATGTTCTGCTGGCCGTACGAGAGATTGAAGAAATGCTCTCCTCAGAATATCAACAACGTGTCAAAAGACATGGAGAGAAACGTCCTTTTGAACAATTCCTGCGAAGCCGGCACTTTATTTCATCACATCACAAAAGGGCGTCAGAGATAATCACCCTTCTAAAGCAAAATAAAATAAAAACTACAATCATTAACTACTCAAAGCATAAAAATAATATTATTGAACTTATTTTCGAAACACTGCATGCCGAAGAAGCCTATCCACGGGATACCGTGAATGGGGTTGTAGTCAACCGAGGCCTGAGCCATAAGGAGCTCGCAATAATAACCCTCATCAATGCACTCTTTCATACTAAATTTCCCTGGATAAGTACTCGTTTATCTGATGCCCTGGTAAAGGAGCTGCCAACCGTGCAATCTCAGAAATGTCGACTGTCAGAAGACAGTAAGCTAAAACTTTATGAAGTCAACAACGATTACATTAGAGATATCAATGACAGCCTTGATCCAAATGAACACTTGTTGGATAAATCTACAATGAATTCTGACAGTGCTCCAATTGATCGAAGTGTTTTCCAACAGATTAGAGAAGAAGAGCAATTATCAATTAACGTTATTAGTTCTACCCTATTAACCGCAATACAAAATGAATCAGAACATATTCGCCTGTCGAACCTAACAATCGACCAGCTCATCAAAGTGAGCCAAGCTGAGGATACAAATCCACAAACCAAACTCGAATTGCTTGAACTAGCCGTTGCTAACCGACCTCAAGGGAAACGTCTTGTCAAATTGCTCGAGCAAGCTCAGACAGAAATCAATCATAGTTAGCGATTTATTTTCGCTAAACCTGTCATGAAATCCAGTACATCTTGCGAAGTTAGCTCTTCAATAGCTTCAGTTTTAGCCTTCACAAATTGATCTCCTAACAAATCTATCATGTTAATATTAGCAGCATCAATTTGACTCTGAAGCAATGAAATTTCTGAGCGTGTTAATCGAAATTTACCCGAACTCATATAATGATCTGGCAACTGGATATAGTCTCGATTAAGTTGTTTCTTACGATCAAATCTTGGCCAACGAGCATTGAGTTGATTTTGATAACGAACCCAAAGATTGCTTTTTGACTCTTGTGTTTGCTTAAATGAATAGCTGCGTATGCTTTTGCAACCACAGAACTCTTCAAGGAGGTAGGCAACAGGTCCCATCGGATGCTGGCAAGCTTGATAAAATGGAATCAACCTAATCGTTCCACCAAAAACTGATAAAAGCTTTGAAATCTCGCGGCAACCATCAGGAATGGCCAGGCGAGTCATATTCATTGGATAACGTAAATCACCAAATCCAACAACATCAAGATATTGACCACCTCGGACCTCGGATTAACTGCTGGACAATGGAATGTGCGTAATCCAAAGGAGCGCCCACAAGTGCAATGGCTTGTATTGCAAAACCATTGCAGCAATTAGACGCTCAAGCGCAAGTTCCGGCAAGAGTGAGATACCCTCTCCACTAAGAATAATAGAAGAATCGGAATCCAAAACTTGATCCCACTGCATTTGGTATAGATAATTAGTCAGCTCTATATCCTTAATTTTCCAACGTCTATTAATATGATATTTAGAGGGTTTGTGATCGTACAACGATCTCAAGGGAACCGAATGATTATTAATTTTTAATCTCGCTGGATTAGCCGTAGTACAAGAGAAAATTGGATAATGCAGATGCTCTTGCGACAAGTGCTTAATATTGTCTGCACAGGTTTGTTGAAACGACGATGAGGCCGTTTTATGCAAGCCAATATGCAAATAGCATGTCTTCATATTTCAACTTAATTCCATCCAACTTAACAGGACGGCGAGGTGTCATCAAGCCAGTGGTTGATTTCAAGACAACTGCATAAAAAAGGAGCACCAAAGTGCTCCAAAAACGCAAGAAGTACAAGACTGATAATTGATTGGGAGGGTTGAATCCCTCCCAATCAATTATCAATAATCGAAGTCGCCACCGCCCATGCCACCACCGGCAGGGGCTGCATCTTTCTTCTCAGGCAAATCAGCCACAATGCACTCAGTTGTGAGCACCATGCCAGCAATGGATGCTGCATTCTGCAGACCAGAACGCGTCACCTTGGCAGGGTCAACGATGCCAGCAGCCAGCATGTCGACGTAGTCGCCATTAGCAGCGTTGTAACCCTCGTTGTTCGAGCGCGATTTCACATTTTCAGCCACCACAGCACCATTTGCACCAGCGTTTTCTGCGATACGCATGAGTGGAGCTGTTAAGGCTGCAGAAACGATGTTGGCACCAATTAACTCTTCACCGGAGAGGTTGCCATTAGCCCACTCTTCGAGAGCAGGAGCAAGGTGAGCCAAGGTGGTACCGCCACCGGGAACGATGCCTTCTTCCACGGCTGCCTTGGTGGCATTGATCGCGTCTTCCAGACGAAGTTTTTTGTCCTTCATCTCGGTTTCTGTCGCTGCACCAACTTTCACCACAGCAACACCGCCAGCAAGCTTGGCGAGACGCTCCTGCAGCTTTTCTTTGTCGTAGGTGGAGTCGGTTTCGTCCATCTGCTTCTTAATCTGCTCACAACGAGCGCCAACAGCAGCTTCGTTGCCTTCGGCAACGATGGTGGTGGTGTCTTTGTTGATAGTGATGCGACGAGCAGTGCCCAACATCTCCAACTTGGCGTTCTCGAGCTTGAGACCAGCGTCTTCGGTAATCAGCTGACCATTCGTCAGCACAGCCATGTCTTCGAGCATGGCCTTACGACGGTCACCAAAACCAGGTGCCTTCACAGCAGCCACGTTCAGCACACCGCGCAAACGGTTCACCACAAGGGTTGCGAGGGCTTCTTTCTCAATGTCCTCAGCAATGATCAGAAGAGGTTTTCCGGTGCGAGCAATTTGCTCGAGTACAGGGACGAGGTCTTGAACCAGGCCAATTTTCTTATCGGTGAGCAGAATGTAAGGCTCGTCCAAGACGGCTTCCATCCGCTCGGTGTCGGTGGCGAAATAAGGGGAGATATAGCCCTTATCGAACCGCATACCTTCGGTGACCTCGAGCTCAGTCTCCATGGACTTGCCTTCTTCGAGAGAGATCACACCCTCCTTGCCGACTTTGTCCATAGCGTCTGCAATCATTTTGCCGACTTCTTCGTCATTACCGGCTGAAATCGTTCCGACCTGAGCAATGGCATTGCTGTCAGCAATGGGCTTGGCCATGTCCTTGATCTTGCCAACCAAGAAATCGGAAGCCTTATCGATGCCCTTCTTCAGGGTGATGGCATTGGCACCAGCAGCGACGTTGCGCAAACCAGCCTTCACCATGGCGTGAGCCAAGACTGTGGCTGTTGTGGTGCCGTCGCCAGCAGCGTCATTAGTTTTCGATGCCGCTTGGCGGATCAGAGCAACACCGGTGTTCTCGATGTGGTCTTCCAGCTCGATCTCTTTGGCGATGGTGACACCATCGTTGATGATCTGAGGTGAACCGAATTTCTTCTCGAGAACAACGTTCCGACCCTTCGGCCCCAAGGTGACCGCTACTGCTTCGGCAAGAATATCGATGCCTTTTTCGAGAGCGCGACGCGCGTTCTCGTTATAAATAATGCGCTTAGCCATGAATTTGTCCTAAGAAAGTGTTTAAAACAATTGAATGGTTCAAGACCTCAACGGGTCGCGAACAAAAATTCAGTTGACGATCGCGAGGATGTCTTTTTCAGACAACAACACGTACTCATCGCTGCCGAGTTTGATGTCGGTACCGGCGTACTTGCTGTAGAGAACTTTGTCGCCGACACCAACTTCTGGAGCCTGACGGCTGCCGTCTTCGTTGGGCTTGCCTGGTCCGACTTGAACGACTTCACCGACTTGAGGCTTTTCCTTGGCGGTGTCAGGCAGAAGGATGCCACCAGCGGTTTTTTCTTCTGATTCAGAAACCTTGACGAAAACGCGATCGCCGAGTGGTTTGACGGTAGAGACGCTGAGGGTGACAGCAGCCATGGGTTGATGCAAAAGCAGGGACAAAGCACCGAGAGCCTCGCAAAATCACGAGTTGGCGCTCAGAGCCGTTGATTGCCAACGTATGCAATCCACCCCCCTGTGCACCACAAGACGACTGTGCGGGTGACCGAACAGAACGGGGATTTGTCTTGAGGAGAAACAATCGGCTTAGCGGTGGTAAGGTTGCGCCGCTCTGAATGGGTCCGAGCGCGCTGCGCCTGCTCCCGCATTTCTCCTTACTTATGGTTGCTTCTGCTCCTGCATCCGCTGGCACCAAGGGCGTGATCCGCCAGGTGATTGGCCCGGTTCTGGACGTGGAATTCCCCGCCGGGAAACTGCCCAAGATCTACAACGCACTTCGTGTAGAAGCGAAGAACACGAGTGGCCAAGACGTGGCCCTCACCGCCGAAGTGCAACAGCTCCTTGGTGATCACCGCGTTCGCGCTGTGGCCATGAGCGGCACTGATGGCTTGGTTCGCGGCATGGAAGCCGTCGATACCGGCGCTCCGATCTCAGTCCCCGTCGGCGAAGCCACTCTGGGTCGCATCTTCAACGTCCTCGGTGAACCCGTTGACGAGCAAGGTCCTGTAAAAACTGAGGCCCGAGCTCCAATTCACCGTGACGCTCCCAAGCTCACTGAGCTGCAAACCAAGCCGAAAGTTTTTGAAACCGGCATCAAGGTGATCGACCTGCTGGCTCCTTACCGTGAAGGCGGAAAAGTTGGCTTGTTCGGTGGTGCTGGTGTTGGCAAAACCGTTCTGATCCAAGAATTGATCAACAACATCGCCAAAGAACATGGCGGTGTGTCTGTGTTCGGTGGCGTTGGCGAACGCACCCGTGAAGGGAATGACCTCTACGAAGAATTCAAGGAATCCGGCGTGATCAACGCTGACGACCTTTCCAAGTCGAAGGTGGCGCTCTGCTACGGCCAGATGAACGAGCCCCCCGGTGCTCGCATGCGCGTCGGTCTCTCAGCTCTGACCATGGCTGAGCACTTCCGCGATGTGAATAAGCAAGACGTGTTGCTGTTCGTCGACAACATTTTCCGTTTCGTTCAGGCTGGCTCTGAAGTATCAGCTCTCTTGGGCCGGATGCCATCAGCTGTGGGATATCAGCCAACCCTCGGCACCGACGTGGGAACGCTTCAAGAACGCGTTGCGTCCACCGTGGAAGGCTCGATTACGTCGATCCAGGCCGTCTACGTCCCTGCTGACGATCTGACCGATCCAGCCCCAGCCACCACCTTTGCCCACCTTGACGCCACCACGGTTCTGAACCGTGCGTTGGCATCCAAAGGCATCTACCCCGCTGTGGATCCTCTGGACTCCTCAAGCACCATGCTTCAGCCCGCAGTGGTTGGTGACGAGCACTACAGAACGGCTCGTGCAGTGCAGTCCACCCTTCAGCGCTACAAAGAGCTCCAGGACATCATCGCCATTCTTGGTCTTGATGAACTCTCCGAAGACGACCGTCAAACTGTTGACCGGGCTCGCAAAGTGGAGAAATTCCTGTCCCAGCCTTTCTTCGTGGCTCAAATCTTCACAGGAATGCCTGGTAAGTACGTGAAATTGGAAGAAACAATCACTGGCTTCAACCAAATTCTCTCCGGCGAACTCGACGATCTTCCTGAGCAGGCCTTCTACCTCGTGGGTAGCATCGAAGAAGTGAAGGCCAAGGCCCAGAAAATGGCGGCTGAATCCAAGTAATTCACGATCGGGGATGTGACTCACATCCCCACTGATTTGTCCGTTCTCCTTTCTTCCCTACGAACCAAGGTTCATGTCCCTCACCCTCCGCGTGCTGGCACCAGACCAGAACGTGTTTGATGGCAGCGCCGATGAGGTGATTCTGCCCAGCACTACAGGTCAGCTCGGTATTTTGACCGGCCATATTTCAATGCTCACAGCCATTGATGTGGGGGTCTTGCGTGTCCGTGCGAACGGCTCCTGGAATTCCATCGCCCTGATGGGTGGCTTTGCTGAGGTGGATTCCGACGAAGTCACAGTTTTAGTGAATAAGGCTGAGCTGGGTAGCTCCATCGATCGCAATGCTGCAGAGGCTGACTTTCAAAAGGCAACGACAACAGTCGCTGGCATGGAAGGTCAACCTGCATCAGCCGAAAAGATGAAGGCTCAACAGCAGCTCAATGAGGCCCGCGCCAGGATGCAAGCCAGCAAGGCTGCTTCTGGCGACTGATCAAGAGAGACTGCTTTTCTTGAAACCATCCAAAATGATGGTTATGAATTCGCCGGGAGCTAGCTTCCCGGCTTTTTAATGCTTGTTTTGTGGCACAAGCAAAGTCATGCAGCAGAGAGACAATAAAAAATGACCTGCTAACGCAGGCCCGTTGATTCAGCGCACAAAACGATCGATGAAAATCAGGCGGTACCGCAGAACGTGACTTCAGGGAACTTCAGCTTGGCTTCATCAAGGCTCTTACCTTTGCCTTCCTCTTGCCAGTAGTTGATCACCTCTGTGGCCTGGTTGAGAACTTCAACGCGCTCGTTATCGGTGATCCAGCTCTTGCCCTCAAGCTCAGTTTTGAGGGTTTCCCAGGCGTCCTCACGGGGCCAGAAGAAGTAAGAGGTGAGCGGGCTGGGGCCGCCACCGACGATCTGATCCACGGCAAGGGCAACGTTGTCTGGAAGCCAGAGGATCTTCAACAAGAAGCGACCTTCATCAGCCTTTGGCGTGTAGCCAGAAGGAACGCCATCGGCGTCGATCGTGGCGGATGCCAGTGCTGCCGCCGCACCGCTCAGAACAGGACGTCCCTCGGCTTTTACTGGGGTTGCCGCTGCTGGGTCTGAGGGTGCCGCAGACGCCTCGGCGGTCTTTTCGGTGGAAGTCTTTTCGGTGGATTCAGCTGCCTGGGTTTGGGGGGCGTCTTCAACCGCAGCGGCGGCCGGAGTCGCGACCTCCTGGTCGGTGGTGGCAGCGCCTTCGGTAGCCGTCATGGGGTCAGCGCTCAAGACAGAATGTCAAAGAACTAGCCTACCAGCCGCTTTATTCAGCTTGAACCCTGGGATCAGCTTCCATTCTTCTGTTCGATATCGATGGGGTCATCCGAGATGTGGCCGGAAGCTATCGAAAGGCGCTCCAAGACACCGTGGAGCACTACAGCGGCTGGCGGCCATCAGCCGAGCAGATCGACGCGTTAAAGGGGGAAGGGCTGTGGAACAACGACTGGGATGCAAGCCTCGAATTACTACGGCGCCGTGGGGAACAACCACCAGCGCGCATTGATCTGATTTCGGTTTTTAGTGATTTTTACTTTGGTGGTGATCCCAACGGTGACCCCAGCCAATGGAAGGGCTTGATCGGAAATGAGCCCTTACTCGTGGACTCGGATTTTTTCGCCAGTCTCAGCAGCCAAGGCTGGCGCTGGGGCTTTGTTAGTGGTGCGGAGCCGCCCTCCGCGCGCTACGTGCTCCAAGAACGCCTCGGATTGATCGACCCACCGTTGATCGCGATGGGAGATGCACCAGACAAGCCGGATCCAACCGGCTTGATCCGCTTAGCCAAGCAACTCGCTGCCGGTGATGCCCCCCAACGCATCATCTACATCGGCGACACGGTCGCTGACGTGACCACGGTGATCAATGCCCGGACAGTCCGACCCGACCTCCCTTGGCAAAGCCTGGCCGTTAGCCCTCCCCATGTGGAGAACGTGGGGGCTTATCAGCAAACGCTGCGGGCAGCAGGCGCCGATCGGGTCCTCGAAAGCACCCTAGATCTCCTCAACATCCTCTAACGCTCCATCGCCGCGACACTCTTCTGGGCGATATGGGTCAACACCTCATGGCCCTGCTCGGTGACGGCAACATCGTCTTCAATGCGAATGCCAATCCCTTTCCAACGGTCGTCAATCTCGGGCTGCCCTTCTGGAACAGCCAACCGGTCGCTGATGTACAACCCAGGCTCCACAGTGAGCACGAAGCCAGTTTCTAATTCAGCCGGCCGTTCACCCAGGCGGTAAGCCCCCACGTCATGCACATCCAACCCCAACCAATGTCCGGTGCGGTGCATGTAGAGATGGCGGTAATCACCTCGTTCAATCAGTCCATCGGGATCTCCAACCAGAAGGCCCAAATCAATGAGGCCTTCAACCAATGTGCGTAACGCTGTGTTGTGCACATCTTCCGCTGTACCGCCGGGTCGCACCATCGCAATCGCTGATTCCTGGGCCGCTAAAACCAGGCTGTAGAGCTCCCGTTGCTCTGCACTGAAGCGCCCATTAATGGGGAACGTGCGAGTGATGTCGCCGTTGTAGTAGTCCTCGACGGAACATCCGGCGTCAATCAGTAGGAGGTCTCCGTCCTGCAGGGGGGCCGTATTGGCGGTGTAGTGGAGAACGCAGGCGTTATCTCCGCCAGCAACGATGGATCCATAGGCCGGGCCCCGAGCTCCACTAGCCCGGAAATGGGCCTCAATCGCCGCCTGCACTTCCGACTCCCGCATCCCAGGGCGAGTCATCTCCCGTGCGATTTCATGGGCTTCCGCGGAGATTCGACAGGCATCACGCAAACGCGCCAGCTCATGCGGGTCCTTGCGAAGGCGCAAACGATGCAAGATCGGCGTCGGCGCCACCAAACCAAACGCTGCTTCTCCAGTGCGTGAGTAGGTATCCAGCTGACGCCCCCAGGCGGAAAGCACCATCGGCTCTACCGCCGGGTGACGACCAATCCGGAACGCAATGGCTTCAACTCCATTGAGATAGCCAGGCAATTTCTCCTGGAGTAGCTCAAGGGGGTAGGCGACGTCGGCTCCGTAGCGCTCCACGGCCCCCTCCGTTCCCCAACGGAATCCTGTCCAAACCTCCGCCGCTGGATCCTTCGATTGGACAAAAAGCACAAAGCGCTCGCCCTCGGGTCGGTGGGGCAACAACAGAGCGACCGCATCGGGCTCATCGAAGCCCGTGAGATAGAAAAAATCACTGTCTTGGCGAAACGGCCACTCGCAGTCAGCGTGATGCGTCGTCAGAGCTGCAGCGGGAATGACTGCAGCAGCAGCCCCCAACTGCTCAATGAAACGCTCGCGTCTGAGCGCATAGATACCGAGATCAAATGCGGTCAAATCTGCGAGAGCAACAGCTGATCAGGATGGCAGTTCACAAGCCTTCCTGAGTAGTACCGATACGATGGACTGAGTGTTGGTCAGCAATGAGCTCCGATCTTCTTTTGCTGATCGTGCTTGTGTTGGTAGTTCTGCTTGGTTCTGCCCTGTGCTCGGGGGTGGAAGCTGCTCTGCTGACGGTGAATCCGATCCGAGTCCAGGAACTGGCCGCCCGCGATCGTCCTGTGGCTGGGGCACTGCGGCTGGCGAAGTTGCGCAAACACCTCGGCAGAACGCTGTCTGCACTGGTGATTACCAACAACGGCTTCAATATTTTTGGCAGCTTGATGCTGGGTGGTTATGCCGCCTGGGTCATTGAGCAACGCGGTGTAAACAGTGCGGCACTGCCGCTGTTTTCGGTTGGGCTCACGATTCTCGTCATTCTGCTTGGGGAAATTCTTCCCAAGGCTTTGGGCAGCCGTCTGGCCCTACCGGTCGCCCTCTCAAGTGCGCCGTTTCTGCATTGGCTAGGGATTCTGCTGCGCCCACTTGTCGTGCTTCTGGAGCGAATCTTGCCTGCCCTGACCGCGGAGGCCGAAATCAGCACCAACGAAGACGAAATCCGGCTCCTGGCTCGACTTGGTTCTCAGAAAGGAGAAATCGAAGCAGATGAGGCCGCAATGATCGGCAAGGTGTTTCAACTCAACGACCTCACGGCCAGGGATTTGATGACGCCACGGGTTGCTGCTCCAACCCTTAAAGCCAGCTTGAGCATTGAGTCGCAACGGACTCGGCTGATGGAGAACAATTCCCCTTGGTGGGTTGTCTTAGGCGACCAAGTGGACAAGGTGTTGGGCGTTGCAAGCCGAGAACGTCTTCTCACAGCGTTGCTTGAAAACCGAGGCCTGCTCACCCCTGTCGACCTCTGCGAGCAGGTGGATTATGTGCCTGAAATGATTCGAGCCGATCGACTGCTGACCGGCTTCAGAAAAGACAGCAGCGGCGTGCGAGTCGTGGTCGATGAATTCGGCGGTTTTGTTGGCGTGATTGGTGCTGAAGCTGTCCTGGCGGTTTTGGCGGGATGGTGGAGAAAACCCACCTAAACGATTGACCGCAGACCGCAACAACAACTCCTCTCGACTCAGCTCAACAGTCGTATTCGACCTCAGAAAGACGTTGACGACGCTGAACATCGTTGTCTTTCATTTGTGATTCGTCGTAGTTGAGGCCATTGATAGGACAAGCAACAGCACGAAAGGGCTTGTGGCTGCCTTCTTTGACAAGGGTCCCAATACTCTTAGAACCGAGAAAGTCGAGAATCACTGATTGGGAAACAGGGTTTAGGCGTGAACCAAAGCTTTGCCTTTGACTTCCAAGTCGGCATTCACCCACATCACACCTTTCGATGTGATCAGAGACAACATCACTCGGTCGTCGCGAAGAAGTCGGTAGGTGGACAACTCCTGTCCAATCAACTCTTTGGCGTGAGTTGTTGCGCAATGAAGATCCGAATGGTTGGAATCGTGCTCCCAACCGTTCGACGTGAGTTTTTCTAGTCGGACGGTCATGGTTGTTTTTTACGTGTCCGTACAAACCAGGATTGGCACAAAAAACAACGGCCGCAAGAAAAAAATGGAAACGAATACCGAAATATCGGAATCGCTTCGGGATCACATCTCTACAAAACCAGAAAATTCAGCTCAAACCGGGACGTCCGTCATGAACCCCAACAACCGTTATTCCTTTGCGAGCACTGGACTCCTAGAGAGATCGCAGATCAGACCGCGTGAATCTTTGGCATGAGTGATGACCATTTGCGCCAGCTCAGCATCGAAACAATCTTTCAGCGGGGTGACTGGTGATCTGCCGGCTCATCGACAATCACATCAACATCAACGACAGCGGCGTCAGCACTGACCTCCTGTGGTGCAGCGGTTGCATCAGCAAAGATCTTTTTGATTTGTCGGATCGTGAAAACAATAATTATCGAAAAAAGAAGAATGCGAATCACGAATTCTCCCCTGGCTGACTGGCCTGTTTAAACATCAGCGTAGCGGTACAAAGACTCCAAACAACACGCTCACTAGTCGGAATTTGTCGGACAAGGTCCACCCAATCACTCCATCGTCGATGGCTGCCGTCGTGCCGCATGCCAAGACCCATGCTTGAGCAGCGCTCCATTGGTCTCTTGCGTGGCCTTTAACCTGATGTGATGGATCAGGGTCGATTCCAGATCACAGCAAGCCAGGCTGTACCGGCGCGCACCGGCGGCCTTACAGCAAGCAGCGTCGACCCGAAGACAGCAGGCTCAGATCCACCTCCTCCCACAGCTCCACCTCCCACAGTTGTTCGCTGCCGCGAACTCCTGAATCAATGGCGACAGCGCCTGAGCTTGTCCCAGAGGGAACTGGGACGTCTGGGGGGGGAACTTGTCCAGCTCGATCGACAATTGCAACGGCTGCAACAGCACAGCTTGCGAATCGCGGTGTTTGGCAGGGTTGGCGTTGGCAAGTCGAGCCTGATCAATGCCCTGATTGGTGAACCCCTACTCGCCACCGATGTGGCCCATGGCAGTACGCGGCGCCAGCGGGGTGTGGTTTGGCCCATCTCCATCGACGACCTCAACCGGGTTGAGTTGGTCGACACACCCGGGATCGATGAAATCAATGCGGCTGGCAGAGCGCGATTGGCATCCCGGGTGGCCATGGGTGCTGATTTGGTTCTGCTGGTGGTCGACAGCGACCTCACCCGTACGGATCGCGACGCACTGCAAACACTGCTGAGCAGCGGTAAGCCCTTACACGTCGTGCTCAACCGCAGTGACCGATGGCCAGAACAGGAGCTCTCGGCACTCTTAAACAGCATTCGTTCCCGCCTTCCCCGAGACCTGCCACTCACCGCAATCGCCGCAGCGCCGAGGCAGGCCAAGCTCCAGCCAGATGGCAGCATTCGCAGTAAACGCATCCCAGCCCAGGTTGAGGCCCTTGAACAACGGTTGCGAAGCCAACTGAACAATGAAGGGGTGATGCTCCTGGCGCTTCAGGCCTTACGACAGGCAGACAGGTTCCAGCGCAGCTGCCAACAGCTGCGGCTGCAGCAACACCGACGCAGCGCCCAGGGCCTGATCGGTCGGTACGCCGCGGCCAAAGCGACGGGGGTAGCCATCAACCCTGTACTGGCCTTTGACCTGGCCGGGGGCATGGCCTGCGACACCGCCTTGGTCGTGCAACTCAGTCGCCTGTATGGCCTTCACCTCACCCCAAAAGCAGCACGACAACTGCTAACCCAACTATCAGGAAACAACGCTCTGCTGGGGGGCGTTCAACTCGGACTGAGCGCACTCAAGCAAATATTGTTGTTGTTGATTCCGATCAGTGGCGGCACCAGCCTGGCTCCTGCGGCACCTGTGGCGTTCGCCCAGGCTGCACTGGCGGTGCACGCAAGCCGTCGCACAGGGCAATTGGTGGCCCAACACCTGCTCCACCCAACGGGTGGCCAACCCGGAGCGCTGCTCGAACGACTGGCGCGACGGGATCCCGTGGTGCGTCACTGGCTCCACCGCTGGCCATTGCGAACAGAACAGGACCTGCGTCCCCTGCTTCCTTGACATGGTGCAACAGCGGATTGCCCTGTTGGGAACCAGTGCCGACCCTCCGACCCGAGGCCACCAGGCCCTACTGGAGCAGCTGCTGCATCGCTACGACCGAGTGGCGACGTGGGCAAGCGACAACCCAATGAAGCAACACGGAGCGCCGCTGTTCGTGCGGGCCATGCTGCTGAAGGCGTTGGTGGGGCAACTCAACAGCCCGCACCTGGACCTAGCTCAAGACCTCAGCAGCCCATTCACCATGGTGACGTTGAACCGCGCCCATCAACGCTGGCCTCAACACAGCCTGGTGTTTGTCGTGGGCAGCGATCTGGCAGCTCAAATCCCACACTGGAAAAAGGCTGATCAGTGGCTGGGCCATTGCCAGATGGCGATTGCACCTCGCCAGGGTTGGCCTCTCACCCCTACGGCCTTAGCCGATTTGACCCGATGCGGAGCTTCTGTGGACGTGTTGGATGTGGAGATCCCGGCTAGCGCCAGCTCTGAACAGCGTCGTGCCCCACAGCAACAGCAGGTTCCCAGTGCCGTGTGGCCCCTGCTGCTCGAGCACAATCTTTATGGACTGCAACCCAACCGCTGCTGATGCGCCTTGCCCTCGCCCAAATCAATCCATTGGTGGGTGATCTGCAGGGCAATGCAGAGCGCATTCTTGCGGCAGCCAGCAAAGCCCATAACCAAGGTGCCGATGTGTTGCTGACGCCTGAGCTTTCGCTTTGGGGTTATCCACCACGAGACCTGCTGCTCCAGCCAGACCGCATCGCTGCTCAAGCAGAGCTGCTCCAGTGGATGAGCCAGCAGTTGGACAGTGAACTCATGCTGCTGGTGGGTGTTGCCCTACCCACGGACGACAACCGCGCCCCCGGGCTCACCAACAGCATCACCCTCGTCGACCGGCGGGGATGGCGCGCCGTTGCCCACAAACAACTGCTGCCCAGTTACGACGTTTTTGATGAGCGGCGCTACTTCCGTCCAGGGACGGGTCCAAACCTGCTGCAACTCCCCAATGGCCAACGACTGGGGCTCACCATCTGCGAAGACCTTTGGGTGGACGACACCCTGCAGCGGGAACGGCTGGAAGGCCCCGACCCAATCGGACAATTGATCCCAGAGCGGCCGGATGTGGTGATCAACCTTGCTGCCTCTCCCTTCGATGCTGACAAGCCATTGCTGCGACAAAAGCTGGCCGCTACGGCAGCTCGTCGCTTGAACTGTCCCGTGGTGTATCTCAATCAAGTCGGGGGTAACGACGAATTGGTGTTCGATGGCAGCAGTTTTGTGGTGTCTGCCTCAGGAGAGCTGTTACGGGAACTCCCATGCTGCAGCGATCAAGTCAGCCTTTGGGACAGCGAGGCGGAGACCACCAGACCACATCACAGCGAAAGAGACCCGCTGGATCGACTGTTCCGTGCCCTCGTGCTGGGCGTTCGCGACTACGCCCGCAAGTGCGGTTTTGACAAAGCACTGTTAGGCCTGAGTGGTGGGATCGATTCAGGGCTCGTTGCAGTGATCGCCACCGCGGCCCTCGGCGCCGATCAAGTATCAACACTGCTGATGCCTTCGCCCTGGAGTTCAACAGGATCGATCGATGATGCAGTTGCGCTGGCGGAACGGCTAAGGCTCAAGACCACCACCCTGCCGATCGGCTCGTTGATGGATGGCTTTGACACAACCCTGAACCCTGCACTTGGTGCGGACCCAAACGGGGTGACCGCAGAAAACCTGCAATCCCGCATTCGCGGCACCTTGCTGATGGCGGTGGCGAATCAGCAGGGCCAATTGCTGTTGACCACCGGCAATAAATCTGAATTGGCCGTGGGGTACTGCACCCTGTATGGGGATATGAATGGGGGTTTAGCCGTGATCGGCGACCTCTACAAAACCAGCGTGTTCGCCCTATGTAACTGGCTCGACAGCCCAGCCTCCCAGCACTGCCGTGAGGACTATCACCTGCCCGAACAGGGAGAGTTGGTGGGCGAAGCCATCCGCAGAAAACCCCCGAGCGCTGAACTTCGACCTGATCAAAAAGACAGCGACTCGCTGCCGGACTACAGCGTTCTGGACGCTCTGCTGAAGGATCTGATCCAAGAACGACGTCACGGGGAAGACTTGATTGCTGCTGGCCATGAGCCTGCATTGGTGGAGCGCGTGCAACAGCTGCTGAAACGGGCAGAGTTCAAACGCCGACAGGCGGCGCCCCTTCTCAAAATGAGTCCTCAGGCCTTTGGCAGTGGCTGGCGGCTACCGATTGCCTGCGGCTAAACCCGAGCCATCCACAACAGGCACGATATATAAACCAAACTGTATATATTTCGCATCAATATCGTTCTAATCGGCGTTTATGTTGAGGGCCTTGATGTAGAGCCAATCGCCATCCCTGCATCCACCACGCCGTTGAAAGAACGACAGTTCCCGCAAAAGACCCTCTCGATGGCGGGCTTCAAAAGCAACCGTTCCCTCCAGATCACCCACCCCTCCATCCGTGCAGGAGAGGATGCTCAGCCCCATCCAGCGCGTGGCCCGACAACTGCGGCGCAGCTGTTGACGTCGCTCCGCCTCAGGCACATCCGCTTCCGGATGTGTAGTCAGCAGATACTCCAACTCACCCTTCGCAAAAGCCGCATACCGCGACCGCATCAGCTGTTCTGCTGTGCTGGCCCGTTGCTCTCCCCGATGCCGCGGAGCGCAGCAGCTTTGATAAGAGCCTCCACCACAGGGGCAGGGGCCTTCATCCGTCGACATTGCAAACCCTTTGCATTTAGCCATTACTGGATCTCCTGCAACGGTGGCAACGGCCTCCCGAGAGCAGCCGGGCTGATCCCCTCTCGCAGCGCCACAATCAACCCAGCAGCCTCGCCGTAACTGCTGGCCTGAAACACCCCAGACGTCAGTCCTAAAACCTCGGACGTCACGGACAACAGCGAGGGATTCGCCACGCTGATCACAGGAATTCCGCGCTCCACACACGCCAACACCGCCTCTCCTCCGAGGGCGCCTGCGGGCACCACTGCGGCTCCGATCTGGGATGCATGAACATCGCCAGGGAGGGCCGCGTTTGTATTGATCAAGCCCGGCGCACGGCTCAAACCCACCAACACGCAAGCGAGAAATGTGTAGCCAAGCTCCTCCGCCGCCGCTCGAGGGTCGAGCTGGGGATCCAACGGCAGGGGAGCAAGGGCGGGAGCATGGGCACAGGGAATCTGCAGCTGACGCACCAAAAGATGGCTGATCACGGCCTCAGCCCCCGCTAGCGCATCGACACCGCTGCCCTGGCGATAGGACGTGAGCGCATCACTGCCGGGTTCCTCTGGAAAACGGGCCACCACAGCAATCGCTGTTGCTCCGGCATCACGCAATCGCTCCCCCGCACGCAACAGCGCATCGGGCCGTTCCAAACTCCCCCAACTGGCGCCACTCGGTCCGCTATGCAGCGACACCCCTAGGGGCTGATCCGAACGCAGTACGGGTCCAACATCCAAACCCAGGGTGGCGCGACAAGCCTCTGCTACCTGAATTTGACGCTGAGACAAGTCGGGCTCGATACCGGCATCCAAGAGCAGTCCAATGCGCTGGCTTCGCACGGGCCTCAGGCACCAAGTGCCGGCAGCAAAACGATCCAGGCCATACCCCTCCACGTAGTGAATGCGGGGATCACTCCAATACAACGCCGCCCCATTCATCACGTTGGGATGGGTGATGAGGAAATCACTGGCAGCCGCCAGTAGGCGGGCACTGGGCAAAGCATCACCGGCATACCCCCCGACGGCACAACCGATGCCAGTGGGCACAACCATCAAGGTGGGCAATGGTGCCGCGCTCATCCTAGGCGAACCCCCTCCACCTGGAGGCAACGGACTCCGTCTGCCGATGTTGTCAGGCCGGTAATGGCCCAGCGCAACAACTCAACGTCGGGATCACTAGCGAGTTCAGCGCGGACCCATGCGCGCAGCTCAATGATGGAAACATGCTCTGGCCAGATCAGCTGACGCTGCAGGCGAAGCAGCTTCACTTTTGAAACTGACCAAACTGAGCTTCGTATAAAGCATCTTCTTGACCCGTTTTGAGAGTGAGGTCAGCACGGGGATAGGACACACACAACAGGGCATAGCCATGGGCCTGAAGGTCGGAGCGAAGACCCATGGCATCGGGCTGATCCACACTGCCCGCCTTAATCACGGCCGCACAGGTGGTGCAGACACCAGTACAGCAAGAACTAGGAAGGCTGATATTCGCGGCCTCGGCTCCGTTCAACACCGTTTGATCCGCTCGACAGGGGAATTGATGGACTTCACCCTCAATTTCAGCAGACACGGAATAGGTGGCCACGACTGCTGATGTGTCAGACATCCCGTCAAAAGTTACCTCTGTAGGTGATTCTCTCAGGCAGAGGGTGGATTTTGCTGGGCCCACGCGTTGGGATGCGGAGCCAAGTATTCCGGTGGATCGTCGCAATCTGGAGCCGTGAGCACGAAATCAAAACTGATCGAGCAGCGCAACGCCTCAGGATCGGTGTTGGGCAAAACGCTGTGGTCCAAACGGGACGGAAACAGCACCAACAAACCAGATTGCGGAGCCAGGTCCCAGTGATCGGCATTGAGCGGATGCCCTTCAGCAATGGGACCTCCATGGCCAACAGCAAGTCCGGGGACAAGTTCGTTGATTCGATGGGGCGCCTGAAGGCGCAGACACCCCTCCTCACCCACACCGCTACCGGTGAGGTAGAGCACCGCACTGAGATGGGCATTGGGATGGTGATGACGACCGACCACCTGATCCCAATCGCTCAACACGGGCCAACATCGCTGAAGGTGCAGAGCCACTTGAGAACGCTCAAAGCCCACCGCCTCGAGATAATTCCATGCCTGATCCGCCACCTGCTGTGTTAAGTCCACGAAATCTGGGTGCTGATGCAACTGCCAGGCGCCATGGAGATCGCCAGTCCAGGCACATCCTTCTGTGGGATTTCCGGTCGCATCCCCCCGCAAGCCAAACAGCACCTGAAGCTGTCCTGCCACATCCAAAGGATCCAAGGCCAGCTGCACCGTTGCAATGGCAGTGGGAAAAAGCTGATGAAGCTGCATCGTCACCACACCACTAAAAAAGCCAGCCCCCGAAGGAACCGGCCATCAACACAATCCATTGGAACGATTAACCGCCGGCAGCAGCGGAACCGCCCACCACTTCAAGGATTTCCTGGGTAATCGCGGCTTGACGCGCCTTGTTGTAGTCAAGGGTCAGCGTCTTCGCCAATTCCTTGGCGTTATCGCTGGCGTTGTTCATGGCCGTCATACGACTCGCCAATTCCGACGCAGCTGATTCCTGCAAACAGCGCAAAAGCTGATTTTGCAAGTACAACGGCAATAAAGCATTGAGCAGCTGGTCAGGGCTTTGCTCAAAAACGATGTCCGAAGGGATTTTTGGAGCGGAGTTAGCAGTGCTACCACCAGGCTCTACCGTCAAACGACCCTGATTGGTGGTGAGATTGAAGATCTCATCCTCGGGATCAGCGATGTCTTGAGGATCGAGGGGAAGCAGCGTTTGCAGAACAGGCTTACAGCTCACCAAATTGATGAACTTGGTGAACACCATCTCCACCCGGTCAGTCCCGGCTGCCATGAATTCAGCCAACAGGTCGGTTGCGATCGTGTTGGCCTCATCGGCGGTTGGGACCTGTTCCAAGCCAGTGATTTTGGCCTGGATTGGGTAATCCCGATTGGTGAAATAACTGATCGCTTTGCTGCCGATCACCACCAGCTTCACGTTGAAGCCCTTGCCCTTCAGCTCAGCAAACCGTTGTTCGGTGCGCTTGATGATGTTGGCGTTGTAACCACCGCAAAGGCCGCGGTCGCCAGTGATGGCAACAAGCGTGATCGTTTCAACGGTGCGCTGTTCCATAAGTGGAGCCTCAGCCTCCTCAAAGCGCATCCTGGATTGAAGATTTTCGAGGATGCGAGAAAGGCGATCAGCGAAGGGCCGGCTCTTAAGAACCTGCTCCTGGGCACGCCGAACCTTGGCCGCTGCCACGAGGCGCATGGCCTCAGTGATCTTGCGGGTGTTCTTGACTGATTTGATCCGATCTCGGATGTCTTTGAGATTTGCCATGTCGGCTGCTCCGTCAGTTGGCCGAAGCGACCATGGTGGACACGACTTCGCTAATGGCGTCCTTCAAAACGCTCTCAGCTTCAGGGCTCAGCACCTTCTTCTCCTGAATTTCACTAATGAATTCAGGCTTGTTGGATTTGAGGTATTCACGCAGTTCGCGGGAGAAGTTGACCACTTGATCCACGGGGACAGCATCGATCAGACCCTTCACGCCTGCGTAAACGATGGCGACCTGCTCAGCCAAGATCAGCGGGCTGAATTGAGGCTGCTTGAGCAGCTCACGCAAGCGCTTACCCCGGGAGAGCTGCTGTTGTGTCGCAGCATCCAAATCGGAGGCGAACTGGGAGAAGGCAGCCAGTTCATCGAACTGCGCCAACTCCAGCTTCAAGGTGCCAGCAATTTTTTTGATCGCCTTGGTTTGAGCAGCACCACCGACTCGGCTCACGGAGATACCCACATTGATTGCAGGGCGGAGGCCGGAGTTAAAGAGGTCAGAGCTCAGGAAGATCTGACCATCCGTGATCGAAATCACGTTGGTTGGGATGTAAGCGGAAACGTCACCAGCTTGGGTTTCGATGATGGGAAGAGCGGTCATCGATCCTTTGCCCATCGCGTCGGACAGCTTCGCTGCACGCTCAAGCAAACGGCTGTGGCAATAGAACACATCACCGGGATAGGCCTCACGACCGGGCGGACGACGCAGCAGCAAGGACATCTGGCGGTAGGCAGCAGCTTGCTTGGAGAGATCGTCGTAGATCACCAAGGTGGCTTTGCCCTTATACATGAAGTACTCCGCAATCGAAGCACCGGTGTAAGGAGCTAAGTACTGAAGTGCTGCGGGCTCTGAGGCGCTAGCAGCAACAATCACGGTGTAGCCGAGGGCGCCGCGCTCGCGAAGCACTTCAACGACGTTGGCAACAGAAGCCGCCTTTTGGCCAATGGCCACATACACGCAGATCATGTCCTGATCTGCTTGGTTCAGGATCGTGTCGATCGCGATGGCGGTCTTGCCGGTTTGGCGATCTCCAATGATCAGCTCACGCTGACCACGACCAACGGGAATCATCGCGTCGATGGCGGTGATACCTGTCTGCATCGGTTCATGCACCGATTTCCGTTGAATGATGCCAGGGGCCATCGATTCGATCAGCCGCGTCTCCGAGGCAGCGATGTCGCCTTTGCCATCGATCGGACGCCCGAGGGAATTAATGACGCGCCCCAACATGGCGTCGCCCACGGGGACGGAAGCGATTTTTCCGGTGGCTTTCACCGTGCTGCCTTCCCGAATGCCCAGGCCTTCACCCATCAACACCGCGCCGACGTTGTCGTCTTCGAGGTTCAGAGCGATTCCTTCGGTGCCGTCCTCGAATTCGAGGAGCTCACCCGCCATGGCCTGTTGGAGGCCATAAACACGGGCGATTCCATCACCCACCTGCAGAACGGAACCGACATTGCTGACGGAGACTGACTTGTCGTAATCCTCAATCTGCTGTTTGAGGATGGCGCTGATCTCGTCGGGACGGATGGAAACCATGGCGTGTGATCCCAGCGGGGATGTAGGGAATAAAGGGAGGTAAAAGGAGAGGTGGGTTCAGCTCGCCTTGGCGAGTGCCAGACCGAGACGTCGAACCTGACCAGCCAAGCTGGCATCGATCACTTGAGAGCCAAGACTCACAACAAAACCGCCAATCAAGGCAGGGTCGACGCTGAGGTCGATATCAACCTTGGAGGTGCCGGCCATGGCCTGCACTTTCTGCGAAAGGGAAGCCTGCTGAGCTTCGGAGAGTGGCTTCGCAGAACGAACGTGGGCCAAGGTGATGCCCTGCTGTTCGCGATACAACTCAAGGAAACGGTTCATCACCGCTTCAAAAGCCTGTAAGCGCTGACGATCAGCCAGAACCTTCAAAAGATTCATCAACGAAGGCGTCACTTGCTCAGCCAAAAGGCTTTGAAGAGCCTTCTTCTTGGAGGAGGGCTCGAGAACAGGCGACACCATGGCGTCGCGAAATTCAGCCGAGCTGTCCCAAACATCCAAGAGCTGCTTGCACTGCTCGGACACTATTTGAGATTCACCGCGAGCTTCAGTTACCTGAAGTAAGGCTTCGGCGTAAGGCGTCGCAAGAGAGTTAAGGAGAGGCATCAGGCGTTCTCCAGATTGCGAATGGAGGAATCGATCAACCGGGACTGCGCTGCATCATCGAGACGGCCTGGCAGGTCGGTCAGCACCTTGTCGATCGCGGCCATGGCAGCTTCACGACGCAGAGCATCTTTGATCCGGGAAGCTTCGGCGTCAGCATCGGCGGAAGCACCTTGCTTGATGGAAGCCATCACGGAAATGGTGCGTTTCTCGCCTTCCGCTCGGATCGCAGCAGCACGCTTTTGGCCATCAACCCTAATTTGCTCTGCTTTTTGCTGAGCGGCAGCAAGCTCGGATTGAGCCTTAGTGAGCTCTTCAGTTGCCGTTTTTAAACGTGCCTCAGCATCCTGAAGGTCCTGAAGAATTGCTGAGCGACGACGCTCAAGAATGCCACCAAGGAAACCTCGAAGGAACCAAAACAGCACACCGATAACGATGGCCAGGTTGACCAGATTGGTCTCGAGGAGATTGAAATTGAGGTTCATCAGGCAGCCAGCAATCGGTCGATGATCGTGGAGCTGAGCTGATCCACCTTGCCCTTGAGTTGAGCTCGTGCAGATTCACGCTCGGCTTCAATACCGCGGCGACTCTCTTCCTTGGTGCGGTTTGCTTCAGCTTCGGCCTGAGCGAGCGCTTCGCGATAGAGGCCATCGACCTCCTTTTCCGCATCGACGATCACCGACTGAACGGCCTGTCGAGCAGCCTTCAGCTGTTCAGCCAAATCAGCTTCCAGATGTTCAACCTGGGCGAGCTTTTGCTTGGCATCAGCACGACTGGTGGAAATAAAGCCCTCTCGATCTTCCACGACCTTGCCGACCGGACGGAAGAAGAGAGCATTGAGAAGGAAGGTGAGGAGAACCACCTGAACCGCCATAAGCGGAAGGGTGGCATCGAGGTCAAAAAGACCTCCCTCCGGAACACCTGCTTCAGCGAGCAGAAGCCAGGTCATGGAAGGGTGCGCTGGGAAGGAATCGAAACGTGGATGTCAGTCAAGGGGACGTCATGTCCCCCCGGTCTGATCAGGCGAAGGGGTTGGCGAACAGAAGCACCAGAGCAACCACCAAGCCATAAATGGTCAGCGATTCCATGAATGCCAAGGACAGCAGCAACGTGCCGCGAATCTTGCCTTCGGCTTCGGGCTGGCGGGCGATGCCCTCAACAGCGCCGCCGGATGCGGTGCCCTGACCGATACCAGGGCCGATTGCGGCGAGGCCGACGGCCAGGCCAGCAGCCACAACAGAAGCGGCGGAGGTGATGGAATCCATGTTTGGTGGGATAAGGGGAAGCGCTAGAGGAGCGCTGAACTGAAATGGGTTGGGGATCGGTTCCCCCCGCGCAGGGACACTCTTGTGAAGAGAGGGCCCGGTTGCAGTACGGACCTACGCGCGGAGTTTTTAGCAGATCGCCGGGTAAAAGCGAAAGGGGTTGGTACCGCTAATGGGCCTCGTGGAGACCTTCACCGATGTAGAAGGCAGCCAAGGTCGCGAAAATCAGTGCCTGAATGGCACTGGTAAACAGACCGAGAAGCATGACTGGCAGGGGCACGATCAAGGGGACCAAATAAACCAGCACTCCCACTGCCAATTCGTCGGCAAGGATGTTTCCAAACAAACGGAAGGAGAGGGAGAGGGGCTTCGTGAATTCCTCGATGATCTTGAACGGGAGCATGATTGGAGTCGGCTCCACATACAGCTCGAAGAATCGCAATCCCTTACGGCTCAGACCCGCGTAGAAGTAGGCCAACGTCACCAACAGGGCCATCGCCACTGTGGTGTTGATGTCTGCGGTTGGAGCACCAAGCTCACCTTCAGGTAGCTCGATGATTTTCCAAGGAATCAGCGCTCCGCCCCAGTTGCTCACGAAGATGAACAGGAACAGAGTGCCAATAAACGGAAGCCAGTCGCGGTAGTACTTCTCGCCGATTTGATCCCGAGCCAGGTCTCGGATGAAGTCCCAAAGGAACTCCATAAGGTTCTGCAGACCTATCGGGTCACGCTTCATGCCACGCGTGCCGACAAGCACGAAGGCGAGAAGAATGGCGATCAAGATCCAGGAGCTCAGAAACACCTGGCCGTGCAGATACAGATCACCGATCTGCCAGTACAGGTGGTGGCCCACTTCCAGTTTGGCAAACGGGAGTGAGAGGGGCATCAAAGCCATGGGTGCAGAAAAAAGTGCTCAGCCTCAGCTGTCGAAGACGTGCTGAAGAATCAGGGCGGGCTTGTATAGAAGGAATCCCAGGAAGGCAGGCAGCAGATCGAGCTGGGGCAACTTGGCCGCTCCAACCACAAGCAGGATTGGAACGAGGAGTTGAAAACGCCCCAGTCCACGGGACTGGTCACTGAGCCTGGCCACACTGCGGGCGAGCAAACGCACGTACAAAAGTCCGGCGCATGCACCCACAAGAACACTGCTAGCCACAAAAAGATTCATAGTGAAAGCCACGATCGGAACCGTGACAAGCGACACCAGAACGGTGGCTATCAGCAGACGGCGCTGAAGACGGTAAAAATCCTCCAGACGACACCTGAAATGGCGCGCGGAATCTATCACGCGTCTTTCGCCTTTATTGCCTCAGCAAAAGAATCTGACGATCGACAAGGTCTCTCAATAGGTCCGCGGAGCCCATCGAACCCAGGGCTGCATCGGGCTGAGCATCGACGCAGCGGAGCAACTCTTTCGCCGCATCGCTGAGCTGGATTGGTTCCATATTGCGGCCAAGGATGGGGTCGGGCTCCCCCCATAAACAAGGCTGTCGCAGCCCTCTCGCCGCCGCTAGATCAGCATCGGTTCGAACGCTGGTGACCACGGGGGCCTCAGACAGGAAAAACTCGAAATGGCTGATATCTGGATCGAGTTGCTCGATCAACGCCCACTGCTGAACGGTGGGCAAAGCTTGGGCCCTCTCCAAAAGCTCACCCTGCAGCAGACGGGCTGGATCCCACACTTCTGGATTCGAGAAACCAGCGAACTGCAGGCCAGCAGTTTTGATGAATGCGAACAATCGTTCGAGGTTGTAACTGGTCTCCTGTGGGTGCAGATACATATCCGCAAAGTTGGCATCGGGAGCGCAGTCCACAGTCCAGCGTTGCTCATGGTGACGACGCAACCGATTGGATTCAGGCAAGGTTTCGAACAACTCCCGACCGAGACGCAGGCCATCCCCACCGGTACCGGCCTGAAGCAATGTCAGTGCTTTTTGGGTGCGATGGATTTCCCAGCGCCCTGCATCGGCATAGAGAAAGAGATGCAGCAGTCCCTGGGGAGCCAGAAGATTGGCAAGAGCAGCAAGCCCGGCTTCCGGCTCCCGAAGGTGGTGAAGCACGCCAACGGAATTGATGTAGTCGAAGGGGGGTTCATCACCCAGATCCAAAAGACTGCGCTGCTCTTGCCGTAACGACCGAACGGCCTGACGCGCTCCGGATCGTTTCAAACGTTCCTGTGCCACCGCCAAGGCTCCATCGCTGATATCCACGCCGACAACATCGGCACCAGGATTGAGATGACATAAGTAGTCCGTGCTGACGCCAGTGCCACAACCCGCGTCAAGGATGCGCGGCTGCTCCTGTCCCGTTGGAATCACGCCATGCACGGAGGCCAGCACGCTGCGATGGCACCAACGCCAGTTGTATCCAGGCGGCGGGCCATCCTGCAGTGGATCTCCAGGGAATGGGAAGCGGTCATAAAACGCACTCACTACCGGGGTGGCGGCATCACTAGGACGGGCCTGTGCCATTAAGCTTTTGATCGATGCTGCCGAGCATTTCATGGCGAAGCCTGTCGCCATCGCAAGCACCGCAGGGCCTGCAAACATTTGTTCATAGGGAGGCAAACCGACAAGGGATGAGCCGTAACGTGGCTAGATCTGGTTTGCTTCCGTCGATGACAGTGACCGCCAGCAGCGGCAGCCCGCGCGTGTCTCCCCAGCTGTTCGACACCCTGCCAGTTGCCAGTGTTCGTCAGGCCGAACAGCAGGACCGCTTCCCTGACTCAGTCGAGCTCGCCACGCTCGTTACCTTTTTCCGAAGTGGCCAAGACCGCATTGAAGCGGCAAGGATCATGGCGGCCAATGCCGAAGCGATTGTGGCTCGCGCGGCCAATCGCATTTTTGTTGGGGGCACACCGCTGTCCTTCTTGGAGTCGCCTCTCACCACCGGTGAAGCCACCCGAGCCACCAGTGCCACCGATGCCACCCCGCTTGCCTCGGACCAAGCCGCCTTCCAAGACTCAATCCGCACCTTTACGGGCGATAGCGACAGCACGAAAACTGGGAATTTCTTCAGCCGCTTACTCGATGTCGGCGGCGGAGATGCGGATGTACGGGTCGTCTTGCCCACCGGCTTCAACGCCATCAGCGTTGCTAAGTATGGTCCCGCGTTCATGCGCAAATCCGTGCGGGACATGGGTTGGTTCCTCCGCTACGTGGGTTATGCCCTTGTTGCTGGAGATCCCAGCATCCTTGCGGTTAACACCCGTGGCCTGCGCGACATCCTGCAGGCGAATTGCTCGTTGGCTGCCACCAACGTTGCACTACAAGAGATGCGTGCTGCATCAGCGCTTCTTTTAAAAGACAGACCAGAAGCGCGCCAGTTGGCGATCGACTGCTTCAACGTGTTGTTGAAGGAACTGGCAGTGGCCACCCCCAGCACCCGGCAACGCCAAGGCAGCAAAGTGCAGCAGGGTTTACAGCTGCCTGCCATCTATGCACTGGCCTCCGGAAGTAGCCAGCGTTTTGAGATGCGTCCTGGCTTATCCGGGGCAGAGAAGGCGGAAATTATCCGTGCTGCCTACCGCCAGGTGTTTGAACGGGACATCGCGAAGGGGTATTCACAAAACCCTTGCTCTGTGGAAGCCAGCCAGGTTGCCCAGGGACAAATCTCGATGCGCGAGTTCGTGCGTGCCCTAGGCCGCAGCAAGGAATATCGACAACAATTTCACGATCGTTTTGTCAACAGCCGTGTGGTGGAACTGGCCTATCGCCATTTCCTGGGTCGTGGGGTTAGCTCGATCGAAGAATTCAGAAAATCCTTTGCGATTGTGAGTGCCCAGGGCCTCAACGGCCTCGTGGATGTCTTGGTGAATTCCGCCGAGTACGCCCAAAACTTTGGCGAAGAAACCGTTCCTTACCTGCGGGATCTGGGCGAAGAAGCTCAAGAAAGCGCTGGTTGGGGCTCCAACCGCAAATTGTTCAACTTCAGTGCACCGTTTGAAGGGGCCCCGCAGTACATCACCCTGTACGCGTCATACCGCCAACCCTTCGCCGATCAGCACGTCTATGGAGGCAGCAACGATCCCGTTGGCAATCAGTACGGCGCCATTTTCCCAAGTGGGACCGAGTCGGTCAGCACAAGGCCAGCGCCCTACGGCTACGACAGCCGTCGCCTACTGGTGAGTAACGGCATGGCCTCTCCCGGCCAGATGAATAGCACCCAGTTCCGCAATAGCCGGCCTCGCAAGGTTGGCCCCCGGGTGATGCGACTTCAGCAAATTGCCACTGGTGGTTCCGTCAACCCAAAACGTGGCGGGCAGCCCAGTGTGCGCAACACCGAGTCCAGCACCCAAGCTGTGATCAACGCGGTTTATGTGCAAGTTCTCGGAAATGCTGGTTATGCCGGCGAACGGCTGACCTCGGCAGAAGCACGCCTCGAGAACGGTGACATTTGCCTCCGCGAGTTTGTACGAAGCATCGCCCGCTCTGATGCGTTCCGGCGCCGTTACTGGAGCGGCTTGTACATCATCAAAGCGATTGAGGTGATGCATCGACGGCTCCTCGGACGTCCAACCTTTGGACGCTGGGAAATTGATGCCTTGTTTGATACGGCCGCACGCCATGGCTTCTATGGCGTGGTCGATGCTCTCGTCAACGGCGAGGAATACAACGATTGCTTCGGGGAAGACACCGTTCCATACGAACGGTTCATCACACCAAAAGACTTGAATGTGAGAAGGACAGCCACCCTCAATCGGGAGGTGACGCAATACGGCTACGACAGCTCGTCGTTTGTGCTGGGAAGTCGCCCCGATGCCAGCACAACACAGGTGTTCCGAGGAAGCGGTGACGTCACACGTCGCAATTTGGCTAGCGCAGCAAAAAGTTCCAGAACAGATTGGGCCAGCTTGGCCCGTAACTTCAGCCAAGGGGAAGACCTGCAGTCCAGCCTTCGCTTGATTCGCCTCGGTGAACCGCTTGGACGTGGCAAATCAACGCGGGGGCCTGGACTCTCGCCGGCGAGATCAACATCCACACCACCACCGCTCACCCCGATGACTCGGGCTCTGTCGATTGGAATCACTGGTGCAAATGGCTACCGGCTGCGCTCAAGCTTGCCAACAACCTTGCGATTAACTCGGCCTTGCTCCGAAAGTGATTTGCAATCGATCATTAATGCCACTTACAAGCAAATTCTCAATCGAGTTCCACTGCAAGATGAACGCCTGACTGCGGCCGAATCACGACTCCGCAATGAAGACACATCGCTGAACCAATTTGTTGAAGAAATCGCCATGGGTGAAGCCTTCCAGACAAGGCTTTTCAACATGGCCCCTTTAAGAGCGGCGTCAGCGGCAACAATGGCTCTGCTGGGTCGAGCCGCTGCACCATCGGAAGTGAGCCGTTTTTTAACCATCCGTGCTCAAGAGGGTCAGCCCGCAGCCATTCAGGAGTTGCTCGACAAGCGACCTGAGATGGACACAGTTCCACGTATGGATGGCATGAATACGCGTGCTGGCGTTAGCCAAGCGACCCAGCAGCGGACCGCTGCGCTGTATCGCGGTAACGCCGCCATCAATCCGCCGTCTGGGGACGCGATCTAAGGCGAAGCAGGCGAAGCAGGCGAAACAACGCCTCAACAACCAAGCGTCATAGCTGCACAAAAGTTGTGAATAAAACGTTCCGATGAGACCTTTCATCGGGACTTTTTATTGTTGGAAATTTAAAAGAATGAAATACAGGTGAACCATTGCGCCCCAATGGATCTCACAAACGGGGCGCGGCCATGAAGAACTGTTACCCAAGCCCAAAGCAACGGGCCAGCTCAGAGCAGAATGCCTCAGCCGACACGTTGAGCTCGAGGCCCACACCGATCCGTGTTGATCGTTGTGAACATCCTCGCTGCAAAACGCTTCGACACCCTGTCTCAGCCTTTACTCTGAGACTTGATCCCTCGGGATCTCCCCCTTATTCACCGGATATCGGTCTCCTACGGGCGGCCGCTTGCTTCGAGGCAGAACTGCATGAGCATCGTCTCCAACTCGATCATCAACGCGGACGCCGAAGCCCGCTATCTAAGCCCTGGCGAACTCGACCAGATCAAGGCTTTCGTAACTGGCGGTCAGCGCCGTTTACGGGTAGCTCAGGTTCTGTGCGAAAGCCGTGAGCGCATTGTTAAGCAGGCCGGCGGCCAGCTTTTCCAGAAGCGTCCTGATGTCATTTCTCCCGGCGGAAACGCCTACGGCGAAGAGATGACGGCCACATGCCTGCGCGACATGGATTACTACCTGCGCCTGGTGACCTACGGCATCGTTGCTGGCGACGTCACACCGATCGAAGAGATCGGTGTGATTGGCGCCAAGGAGCTTTACCGCTCTTTGGGCACGCCATTAGAAGCGATGGCAGAGGCCGTGCGTGAAATGAAGAATGTCGCCATGGGTCTTCTGACCGGCTCTGACGCCGATGAAGCAGGTACCTACTTCGACTACGTGGTGGGCGCCCTCGCCTGAACACGCCGCTGATTTTCCTTCACGCCTTCCCACGCATCCATGCAAGACGCCATCACCAACGTCATCAATAAGTCCGACGTCCAAGGCTTGTACTTGGACACGACATCGATGACCAATCTCGAGTCCTATTTCGCCAGCGGTGAGCTGCGGGTTCGGGCTGCTGCCACCATCAGCGCCAACGCTTCCGCGATTATTCGCGACGCTGTCGCCAAAGCGCTGCTGTACTCAGACATCACCCGTCCGGGTGGAAACATGTACACCACCCGTCGCTATGCAGCTTGCATTCGCGATTTGGACTACTACCTCCGCTATTCCACCTACGCCATGTTGGCCGGTGACACCTCCATCCTTGATGAGCGTGTTTTGAATGGCCTCAAAGAGACCTACAACTCTCTTGGCGTTCCCATTGGTGCCACCGTTCAAGCCATTCAGGCCATGAAAGAGGTCACCGCAGGTCTGGTCGGACCCGATGCCGGCAAGGAAATGGGCGTTTACTTCGACTACATCTGTTCCGGCCTCGGCAACTGAAATCCATGCGGTTGTTCAAAGTCACCGCTTGCATCCCCAGCCCTGAAAAGGTTCGGGCGCAGCGAGAACTACAAAACACCTTCTTTACCAAGTGGGTCCCCTACGACAGCTGGTTCGCTGAACAACAGCGCATCCAAAAGCAAGGTGGGCGCATCATCAAGGTGGAACTCTGCACCGGAGGCCGACAAGTCAACGTCGGCAATTAATCACTCACGTTGCGTGATTCAAAAGCCCGGCCACAAGGCTGGGCTTTTTGTTTGGCCCAAACTCAGCTCTGCAGGACTCATTGAACTGCTTACTTAACCCCTGACTGAACCGTTGCGTTCACCAGCCCCTGGAGATCAAATCCAAGTTCGGTGCGGTTAGCTCCCAGCCAGAGCACATATTCATGGTTACCAGCCGGACCCGTAATCGGTGATGCCACAAGGCCTTGTGCGTGCCAATCAAGCGCTTCAGCCGCGGAGATCACCATCTCAATCGCATCGCAATGGGCCGCGGGATCACGCACCACTCCACCGCGCCCCACCCGATCACGGCCCACCTCAAATTGAGGCTTCACCAGCACGAGCGCTTCTGCTTCAGACCCTTGAAGCAAACGACGCAACGCCGGCAGGATCAAACGCAGCGAAATAAACGACACATCCGTCACCGCCAGGGTGGGCCAAGGATCTGCCTCGCCATACAACCCCTCCGGCTGTAGGTGACGCAGGTTGGTCCGCTCTCGCAAGACCACCCGATCGTCGGTGCGCAAACTCCAAGCCGTTTGTCCATATCCCACATCCACGCCATACACCCGTTTGGCACCGTGCTGCAGCAAACAGTCGGTGAAACCACCCGTGGAGATGCCGCCATCAAGGCAAATGCGCTCCTTCACCGAAATCGGAAAGGCGTCCAATCCCGCCAACAATTTCTCCCCACCCCGCGACACAAACCGCGGTGGATGCTCCACCTGAAGCTGCAGAGAGTCCTTCACATCGTGACCGGGCTTGTCCAGCACAGTCCCGGCTCCATCGCGCACCTTGCCAGCACGGATCAGCTGCTGCGCTTGCTGCCGGGAGGCCACAAGACCGCGGGCCACGAGTTCTAAATCAAGACGCTGTTTTGACGCCATTCCATCATAAAAGCAGAACCGATCCCAAAGAAAACAGGACATCTAGGGCTCGAATCGAATTCCGACGGGAGGATCTCCCTCAATCGGACTTCACGACGTGTCCAACCACCCAATCAAACTTGCCCAGGTGGTTCCTCTGCTTCGGCCAGGAACATTCGTGACGCTGGAGAATCAACCGGCTGATCTGCCGCCCTTCCAAGTGCTGCATTGCCGTGGGGGACGGTGTTGGGTGAGGCAACAGGCTTGGGGACGTCATATTCAGTGGGAAGTGGACCATTTGCGCTTAAACGCCGCCTAAAGACGCTCGCCTCGACCGCCCAAAAACCCATAACTCAGCTGTTGTTTATTACCAACAACGCCTTGGCAAAACAGCGAGATCGCGGCTCAATAGGACAACGTCCAAAACTGCCAACCCGTTGCTGAACGCTTCCGCCTCACGTCGTCGTTCTGTATCGCGCCAACGGGTGAAGCAAGAACAGGTTGGACTCTTTCAACGCTTGATGCCGCTTCCCTGGCAACTGTGGCCCGCAGAAGCTCGGCTGCTTGTTGGGCTAGCAGCATTTTGGAGTGTGGCCGGCTTGGTGGTGTTGGCATCAGCCAGCTGGTGGGTGGCGCTGCGGGAAATGGGTGATGGTGCCTTCTACGTGAAACGCCAAACGATCTGGCTGCTAGCCAGCTGGAGCCTGCTGGGCCTCACGGTGAGCATCGATCTGCGACGACTGCTCAAGTGGGCGGGTCCTGGGCTGTGGATGGGCTGCATCCTGATCGCCGCCACTTTGGTGATGGGCACCACAGTGAATGGAGCCAGCCGCTGGCTGGTGGTGGGCCCGCTGCAGATTCAGCCCTCCGAATTGGTGAAACCCTTTGTGGTGCTGCAGGCCGCCAACCTGTTTGCCCCATGGACACGGATGAACATCGATCAGAAGTTGCTCTGGCTGGCCAGCTTCGGGGGGTTGCTGTTGCTGATCTTGAAACAGCCCAACCTGTCCACCGCTGCATTGATGGGCTTAACCCTTTGGATGGTGGCTCTTGCGGCTGGGCTGCGTTGGCGCAGCCTGCTGGGAACGGCCTTTGCCGGCGGAGCACTCGGCACGGCCAGCATCTTGATTAATGAGTACCAACGGCTGCGGGTGGTGTCGTTCCTCGACCCCTGGAAAGACCCGATGGGCGATGGCTATCAATTGGTGCAAAGCCTTTTGGCGATTGGTTCCGGCGGGGTGATGGGCCAGGGCTACGGCCTCTCCACCCAAAAACTGCAATACCTACCAATTCAAAGCACTGATTTCATTTATGCGGTTTTTGCCGAAGAATTTGGCTTCGTGGGATCGCTGATGATGCTGCTGTTCCTGATGCTGGTGGCCTGGGTGGGCCTGCGAGTGGCCTTGCGCTGCCGCAGCAATCAGGCGCGATTGGTGGCCATCGGCTGCTGCACGATCCTGGTGGGGCAATCGATTCTCAACATCGCCGTGGCCTCTGGGGCGATGCCCACCACTGGCCTACCGCTACCGATGATTAGCTACGGCGGCAATTCGCTGATGTCCAGCCTGGTCATCATGGGGCTGCTAATCCGCTGTTCCTTGGAATCAACCGGGATCCTGGGTGGGAGAGCCAGCGGGATGCACTGAAGCGACAGATCAATGCCTGTTTATGCGGATCTTGACTCAGGACGATCTTGTGGTGGATCTTTTGATCAGCCGTTGCCATAACAGCAAGACAGCCTGAGGACTCCATTTGACCCAGAACCCGCAGGCACTCGTATCCCCTAGTTGTCGCCAACGGCGGCCCAAAAAGCGTGCGCTGTACTGTCCGGCGCACCCAGACCAACAGATTCAGGGGAACGGGAAGAAGTACTACCTGCATTTGCTTCAACCGGAGCAACTAGTGCTTCGGGGCATTCCTGCCAAGAAAGCTCGGCTGATCATTGATGCCTTCCCAGTGTTTGTGCTGAGCCAAGAGTGGCTGGAATCTTTGTTTTGCCCCAAATGTGGCCAAAGCCATTGGTGCTACGTGATCAAACACGACCGAGTACAACACACCGTGCAATGGGCGCCCAGGGACCTATGGGAGCAGGTGGCTCATGTGGACCCCAGTTCCGCAAACCCGACGGTAAGTGATTACACCCGACGACAAGCACGGCGTCATCAACAAAAACGAATCGATGGGAAGCGTTTTTACGAGTAGTGGCTGATTGTCGCCGATTGGTTACCGATCAACGAGCTGAAGCGAGTTACGGGCCTGAATCGAGAACCTAATGTGTACGAGATGCACTGGCTTCCATGGCAGACGCCGATGTGCGCTTGTTGCAGCGTTTAGAAAATTACGAACGGGCACTTGCCACTCTCGAGAGGGCGCTCACCCTTGCGGCAAGCCGTCCACTCAGTGAGCTCGAGCAACTGGGGCTAATCCAAGCATTTGAATTCACCCATGAGCTCAGCTGGCTTCTGCTCAAAGACTTTTTGGTCGATCAAGGCGTCAGTGGCATCAGTGGCTCAAGAGATGCAGTGCGAGAAGCCGTGGTGAGAGAGCTTCTGCCCGCCAGCACAGAAAACACCTGGATGGCGATGATCCGCAGCCGCAACCTCACAAGCCACACCTTCAACCCCGCCCTTGCAGAAGAGATCGCGCAACTCATTGCTAATCAATACGGCAAAGAACTGCAAGGCCTGCAGCAAGTGCTGCGCCGCCGGGCCAAGCAAAGCCGATGATCCCCTGCATTCCCCAAGCAGATAGCCAACGGCTACTGGAGCTGATCCGCAGCCATCCCCATATTCAAAAAGTTGTGCTCTATGGCTCGCGAGCGCTGGGCCGTCAGCGAGCATGCGATCGAATGGATCGCGATGGGCCTGGGAATAGGCGCCCGCACGTAGAGCATGACTAATGGCGATCGAGAGGAGCTGAAATCGATCAGCACGGAGCAGGGACGGCAAATCAGTGATCGCATGCCCAGATAACCACAGTTCGTTATTGCGTCCGAGTCCAGAGACAGCGCCCTACCCGCTGCACGTGAGAAAGAAGATCAGGCGGCAGCTCATGGCGTAAGGCCAAATCCACCGTCCAGGGCAACAGCAAATCATCAATGGCGGCCATCAAGCGCAGCCGGTCGGCATGGCTGAGACGAGCAGCATCGATGCACAAATCGATATCCGATCCAGGACGTTCTCGGCCCATCGCCCGCGATCCGAACAACCAGATGGCATCGAGATCTGGATGTTGGATCAACAGATCCAACAAGCGCCGTTGCTGAGGCCCGGGGATTCCCGGAATATCTACGGTTTGCCCCTTCTCGCGGCTCGTAGCATCCATCAGCATTTGTCTTGCTCTAGACGGATCTGCAGGCGAGTGCGCATGCTTTGAAAGCATCCGAGATAGTGGTTCTGAATATTGGCGGCGATCGCATCTGCGGTTGCGCGGTTGTAGGTATGGCTGGTGAGATTGCGGTCTTGGATCATCAACATCCAAGACTCACCGTCTTGAATTAGCTCAAGGCGGAATGCTTCTCGCAACGTGTCTCGGGATCCAAGCAAGCTTTCGTTGCCTTGACTACGCAGCAGATCACGAAGCGTGTTCCAGGCCAATTCAAAGGTGTACTCAAATGCCTTGATCAGACCTTGCTGCTCCCGCTCGTTCAGCGCAGGCGGCTCAAAAAAACGCTCCAGCTGTTCCAATGCTCTTGTGTAATTCACAAAGCGCTGCTGCCAGCGAATATCAGCTGCCAAATCACTAGAGCACCTCTTTAAACAGTATCGGCATCCACTGATGCGTGAGGGCACTATCTCAGCCTGCCTTCACACCGCCGCTTACCTTGCAGCGCTGGCCATCAGCAAGGGTTGGCGCCTTGTGAACTTTGACCACGACTTCGAGCATTTCGGCGCTGGGCAACGACTCACACTCAGCTCAGATGGGTCGTCAGGCCAACCAACTCTGATCCAACTCAGTAATGGCCTCAAATTCCGGATCCTTATGCAGCAACGTTGCCCGGCTCTGGAAAGCGGATGGGTCGCCTTAATCCGAGAGGCCTCCAGTAGCAGGGGTTCTGTCTGGTCAACCCATTGGATTGGCAAAGATTGCAACTGTTCATAAGCAAGACGCCCACTCCTCTCCCCCTCGTCTTTCCAAACCCGGTAGAGCACCTCCATGCGCGTGACGAAACTGACGATCGCTAGCGCCAACAGCAGCAAAGTAACCAGGGCGGTCAAGACGGCCTCACTGATATCGGCACCATCAACACGGCTTCAGCATTGGACATTGAGCTGCTGGCTGAGGCAAGCAGAGCAGGGAGGCTTGATCAAGGAATCAATGCCTATCCGCAGCACATCAGCCTGGATCAATCAACTGCAGAGCCTGTGCTCCTCCACAGACGGATCGAGAGCTCAAACGCCTATCAAAGCTGACAAGTACTCCTCGGTGATGAACTGCCAACGCAAGCAGGTAGGTGTCCGTGATCTGCCCGTGGTGAAGAAGTGCTTCTGCCTCAAAGACTCAAGTGGCCTCCCAGGACAAAACATCAGGCCAAAACACATGAGACGGATGATTAAGCATTTCTTGAAGTAACGGCATCACAACGACAGGCCCGCCAGGGCTGTTGGGGTAACGCGGATTCCCGAGAATCCGCAACAGCGCGTTCTGAGTGAGGGGGCACGTCGCCCAGCCATGGCCGCCATGGGCCTGGAACCAGCGGTGGGATGGCTCATGGTGCACGTGCTGAGGGTCCAGCAAAGCGACCAGCACGTTGATATCAAGCAGGGCAATCGGTTCAGCCATCAAGCATCAAGCCTCTTCATCGCGCAACCGATTCACACACTCCAGATCAACAACCCCACCAGAAGCCTTCAGCGGCAATTGCGGCAATCCAGAGCGTTGCTCCAAAACGCTCTGCGACCCCCCGTTAACCGCCCCGGACAGGGCTTGTCTGGCCAAGTCGCTAATCACATCACCAACAGAACGGCGACGCTGGCGAGCTAATAAACGCGCTGCGGCAAGGACATCATCATCGAGCCGCAACGTCGTACGCATCACGCATTTTTGATCAGTTTTAACGGAAATCAATAGCGGCTACCAAGCCCGATAAACCAGGCACCCAGCAGCTCTCGAATTGCACGGGAACTGCTGTCGAGGGCGGCCTGGACCAGAGCCTGATCTGACGTAATCAGCTCAAGGTTGTGGCTCTGAGCCATGGCTAGGTGCAACGCATCGGCGCCAGCAAACAGGTAGCGAGATAAAAACTCTTCCCAGTCATCAGAATCTGATGATCAACGTCTTTCAACTCGCAAACCCGTTCCGCCGCAAAAGCTTCAGCAAAGGCCTCACTGGCTTGCAAACCGCGGAAGCGCTGCATCCAAATAAGGCGGAAAACTGAGGCATCGCTTAAGCCCAACACACCTGACCGCTAAACTGTTAAACAAATCGTTCAACACCTTCTTGTTATGGCGATTGGGATACGGCTAGAGCCAGAGCTCGAACAGCAGCTTGAACGCCTGGCTCAAAGCCTGGGCAAAACGCGCAGCGCTTGCGTAAGGGAGGCCATTGCCAATTATCTATCCCGCTTTGATGGAGACGAGGAGGCAAAGCGCCAATCCAGCTTGATCGCAGCCAGCAGCAGCACTCAGCAGTGGAGCGAGCCACTCCCCGACTGGGACGACTGGACAGCATGAGTTCTCTCCAAATCCAAAGAGGTGAGGTCATCACGGTGGCCAGCCCTGGTGCGTACTCCGGCAAACCCAGACCAGCTGTTGTCGTACAGGCGAATCGTTGGCTAGAAGCTCATCCCAGCATCACGCTGTGTCCACTCACCAGCACCCTGATCGAGGCACCTTTGGTGCGAATCATTGTTGAGCCCAGCGCCATGAATGGACTACGCAAACGATCCCAGCTGATGGTCGACAAGCTCTTCACGGTTCCAATCGGCGACATCGGCAGCTCGATTGGCTGTCTTGAAACAACCGTGATGGCAGAACTTGATCTGGCGCTCAGAGACTGGCTTGCCCTCCATTAAGGGCGCTCGCACTGCATAAACGCGTCGCCTACACCTGCGGCACCAGCTAATCAGGCAGTTAGGCCACCAAACTCTGATCCAACTCAGCAATGGCCTCAAATTCCGGATCCTTATGCAGCAACGTTGCCCGGCTCAAGAGAGCCGTCGCGGCGATCCAGGCATCAGCAACGGAAAGCGGATGGGTCGACTTAATCCGAGAGGCCTCCAGTAGCAAGGGTTCTGTCTGGTCAACCCATTGGATTGGCAGAGATTGCAACTGTTCATAAGCAAGACGCCCACTCCTCTCCTCCTCGTCTTTCCAAACCCGGCAAAGCACCTCCATGCGCGTAATAAAACAGGCGAGACAGGGATCCGGCCCTTCCCGCAACATGGCGACGCGCTCGGCACCGGGCTCGTCGTCTCGCAACGTCAGGATTGCTGAGGTATCGAGGCAAAAAGCGGGCATCACAGTTCAGCGTTTCGATCGAGCTCCCGATCCGTCAAGAGCCTCGCTGTTGCTCCACCACGACGGCCCTGACCGCGAAAGGCCTGCACGGGAGATGCCACCACAGGCACCACTCGAATCGAACCGTCATCGTCCACAAACCACTCCAAACGTTGAGACGGTCCCAAGGCAAAGCGCTCGCGAATCGCAGCCGGGATCACGGTATGGCCACGCGAGGTAATCGTGCTTCTCAAAGCCAAACCAGTGAATTACTAAAAATATGATGTTTGTAATTCGCTAACCCAGGTTCGAGCCAACCTGATGGCTGCAAGCCAAAGGACCGAACCCTGAAGCCAAGAGCTACCAAGCCCGATAGATCAAGCGACCCAGCAGCTCACGCAAGGCGCGGGAACTGCCATCGAGGGCTGCAGCAGATGGAAACCACTGGGTGGGATCACGCCAAAGAGGGCCAGCCCAAGCCCCACGGGCCTGAAAATCAACCGGGAACGGTTCCACCTCAAACCCCTGCAGCTCAAACAGGCGTTGAGCACGGCGCATATGAAACGCACTGGTAACCAGCAAAATCCTGGCGGGCGGCTCCGATGCAGTCTTGAGCGCTTCCAGCAAACGACGAATCGCAACCGCTTCTTCTGCTGTGTTCACAACAGTGGGGGTGCTGGCCATGACACCAGCGGGGATTCCGAGCCGTTGCGCCTCCGTTAGGTAGCGCTGCCCCTCAGGAAGCTGGCCGGGCCGAAAAGGACTCGTTCCACCGGTAAACAACAAACGCGGGGCTTTACCGGCTCGAAAGAGATCCAGGCCCGCCAGAAAGCGATCGGGGTCATGCCACTCGCTCACCCTTGCCGCACCGGGGGCTGGATGGCGACCGCCACTGAGCACAACGATCGCCTTGGCGGAAGGAGCTGCAGCCGCGGTTGAGCGTTGCCAAGGCGCTTCCAGCAAGCGCCACAGGGTTTGGCTCACCAGACCCAGGGAGCAAACCCAGAGCAGCACAACGGCGGTGATCACGGGCCAACGCCAACGGCCGATCAACCCCACAAGCAAAAGGATCAACGAGAAGCCAAGGGGCAAGAAGGCCAGGGGAAGAAGCTTGCTAAGCAGGTACAACATCACGGAGATGACGCCAAAGCCAGTCTCTCACTGGCTGCACTTGGAACAGACAGACAGCAGGCAACGCATGGGACATGGCCAGATCCACGGAGCATGGAAAGAACTTCTGATTAATGGACAAGGCCCTTCAGGCTGAAAGTGCCCTGAAGAGATGACAACTCAATCCGCCTAATAACTCAAACAACTGGATAGGCTCGCCATCTATTTGGTGGTGCTCGTGGATCTTCTGCTGCTCTCCGATCTAGCCCAGCGCAGTGAAGAGCTGCTGAACAGCGCCCTCGCCAATCCAGGTCCGCTCACCCTGGCGTTGGTGTTTGGCGGAGGAGCCTTAACAAGCCTTGGCCCCTGCTCTCTGTCACTACTACCCGTCACCCTGGCCTATTTAGCGGGTTTCGAAGATGGCAGACCGCCTTGGCAACGCAGTTTGGCCTTCTGTGGGGGAATTGTTGGAGCCCTGGTCATCCTTGGCAGCCTCAGTGGTCTGGTCGGTCGGATCTACGGGCAGGTGCCTGCTCTGATCCCAAGCCTGGTGGCAGTCCTAGCGATCGTGATGGGGCTGAATCTGTTGGGGGTGCTGCGCATCCCCTTACCAGCAGGACCAGATCCAGAGCATTGGCGCAGCAAAGTGCCGACTCCGCTTGCACCTGTGGCCGCAGGCCTGGCCTTTGGGGTGGCAGCCTCGCCTTGCACCACACCAGTGCTGGCTGTGTTGCTGGGCTGGATCGCCCAAAGCGGACGCCCGCTTGTGGGAATGGCACTTCTAACAAGCTTCGGAATCGGTCAAGTGGTGCCTCTTCTGATCGCAGGAACCTTCGCGGCCGCAGTCCCCAAACTCCTCGCTTTGCGATCGGTGGGTCGCTGGGTACCACCAATTAGTGGTGTTGTTTTGTTGTCAACAGGATTGCTGACCTTGATCGCTCGCTGGATCTGAAGTGGGGCAGACGGCCGCTTGCGACGCTCAGAATCGACAGTTGAGTTCCTGCAAAAGCTTAAGATCGTCGTTGTACTAGACAACTAACGCGTGGAAATTATCATTAAGCCCATCGCCCATGCTGCTTACACTGACAAAATAGGTGACTACAAGATCTTTATTAGTACTATCGATTCCGTCGCAAGGATCCGCACCTGGTATCGAATAAACACGACTAGCTCTTAAAGCCTATTTGAACCCATAGACGACAAAAGCAATCGTGATATCAACCCATTGGAGACCAAACCAAGCAAAACAATTCCATCAAGTCTTATCAAAGCTAAATATCAAAGGAGAATATTTTTGTTAGATGTTTTTAGTACAACTTTCCCACTCGGGAACAAGTTCTGACAATATATTAAGCGTTTTTATTTGGTCATAAAGTACTAAAGCTTTTTCAAGCTCATCTAACCGCGGCCAAAGGTTTTCAGGAGGAATTGAATGCTCAGTCGCTCGATAAATCAAAGGATGTTTCGTGGACTGAGATTCAGCTTCGATTAATAGCTCCTCAAATAACTTCTCCCCGGGCCTAAGACCAGTACAAACAATTTCAATATCACCATTAGGACTACAAGCATCTCGCAAGGAAAGTCCGCTGAGGCGCACCATCTGTTCGGCGAGGTCCTTGATGCGAACCGGTTCGCCCATATCGAGCAGAAACAGGTCACCGGCCCCAGCAAGGGTGGCGGCCTGGAGTACCAGTTGGGCTGCCTCTGGGATCGTCATGAAATACCGGATCATCTCAGGGTGGGTCAGGGTGATCGGTCCACCAGCAGCAATCTGTTTGCGGAAAAGGGGCACCACGGATCCCGAGGAGCCCAGCACATTTCCGAAGCGCACCATCGCAAAACGTGTGCAGGGCTCACCAACACGATCAGCGCTCTGCAACGCCTCAAGAGCTGAAGCCTGAACCACCAGCTCGGCCAGACGCTTGCTAGCGCCCATCACATTGGTGGGGCGCACGGCCTTGTCGGAGGAGATCAGCACCAATTCGCTGACGCCCGCAGCAATGGCGGCCTTACAGACAACCCGAGTTGAACCCACATTGTTGGAGAGGCCCGCCAGCGGATTCGCTTCCACCAGAGGCACGTGCTTATAGGCAGCGGAGTGAAACACGGTCTGTACGCCATAGCCTGCAAACAAGCGCTGCACAAGAGCTGGATCGGTAGCGCTTCCCAGCACAGGCAGCAACTTGACCGAAGCAGGCACCTGCTGGCGCAGCTCCTGTTCCAGGGCATAGAGCGAGGGTTCGCTGCGCTCGAGCAGGATCAACGTCCTGGGGAACAGCTGCAGGATTTGTCGGCAAAGCTCCGAACCAATCGAACCACCGGCGCCAGTGACGCACACCACCGCATCGCGCAGGCCAGGGCCGAGCAGCTCAGGAACAGGCGGCACAGGATCACGACCGAGCAGGTCTTCAATGGCGACGGGGCGGAGCGCATCGATGCGTGCCCGGCCGGATGTGAGATCATCGACCGAGGGGATCTGCAAAACCGGGATTGCCTGGCGTTGCAATTCGGCCACGATGCGACGGCGTTCGCTGCGGGGCAGCGAGGGTATCGCTAACAACACCTGATCAAGCTGGTCCTGAATCTCACTCAGTACCTGGGGATTCTGGATCGGAATATCATTAATCGTGCGCTGCCATAGAGACGGCGCATCATCGAGAAAGGTGACGATCTGATGGTTGCCTGCTAGACGCAGTGCAGCGGCGAGCTGGACACCGGCCTCACCGGCGCCATATATGGCGACACATACCGTCTGCTTGTGCGCAACTGAACGAAGCGAGAGGAGCAAATCACGCAGTGCAAAGCGCACCGATCCGGTGAAGCCGGTAAGCAACAACCAGAGCAGGATCCAGCTGCTGCGAGGCGGCATCGGCAGGCGCAGCATTACGCCGGTGGCGGCTAATAGCAGTACAAACAGTCCATTCCGGCCGGCAAGGCGGTAGAGAGAACGACTGCCGACGTAACGCGTCAAACCTTTGTATTGCCCTGTGAAGGCATAGAGCGGGAGGCCGAGTAGTAAAACCGCTGGCAACAACCACAGACTGGCAGCTTGAAAATTTGGATGAAGCGGATGGGCTAGCCGCAACCAAAAACTGAGCCACACCGCCAAAGGCAGCAAGAGGGCGTCTATGCCGATCATCAGCAGCCTGCGGACTCGAGGGGGAAAGCTGAAAACTTGTTCGGCAACTCCTATGGACCAATAACGATATTTCTTAAATTTCATTTACTGGATAACTCCACAAAGGGAACCGCAACTCGCTGATCTAACCAGAAGCCAATGAACACTTCAAGAACAGCAAGAGAGATCACCCAAGGCAAGCCACCCAAGAGAAGAGCAATCGAAAGCACGGCTGTGGCAAAGATGTAGAGACTTGAGACACGGGCATGAGACCAGCCGGCCTGATGCAGGCGCTGAAAGAGGTGTAGACGATGAGCCTCAAAAACACATTGACCAGTAAAAAATCGACGTAGGACACACAAACAAGCGTCACCCAAAAGTGGAGCGGCAACCAACAACAAAGCAAGCGAATCAGACCAAGTGGTCGCCTGGAGAACAAGCAAAGCAAACACAGCACCGAGAAAAGTGCTTCCTACATCTCCCATAAAAATTTTTGCAGGACTCCAATTCCAGACAAGAAAACCGAACAAAGCACCTACCAAGGACCAGACAGGCAAGGAGATGGTGAGAAAATGTGAAGCAGAAATGATCGCTGTAACCATACAACTGGCCACCAAGCCATCGAGACCATCCGTAAAATTAATGAAATTAATAACAGCGGTCACGGCAACTATCAATAACAAACAAAGTGGCAATTGATAAAGGGACGTGGTAAACAACGGGCTTACCAGGATCACAACCAGGGCTGTGACGATCTGGGCTGCGTAGCGCCAACTTGCGGGGAGATTATAAAAATCATCGAGAAAGCCAACAAGCGCAAGAGGCAACGCAATCAAAGGGGCAAGAATTAATGCAGGCGCCACAGAGGCCGAGCCGATTATGCCAATCGAAGCAAGAGCACTAACAGTGGAAGCGACCAACACAAACGAGACTCCACCTCCACGGGGTGTGGGCTGGCAGTGAGAACTACGTGCATTGGGCAGATCCAACAGGCGGCCTCTAAGAAAAGGAATCATGACCCAAAGAAGCAGCCAATTAGTGCATGCCGAAAGAATAAAAAGCAAAAGAGCCAAAATCAAGAAAAAAAGGGCAAAAGGTGTAAAATACTTTTGCACTAATAAAGTCAATGAAGGGAAGATCTTACTACAACTCCAAAAGGCATGAAATACTAGATATTATAAGCGGACTTAATCTAGCTCCTGGTTTTTTACATCTTGACATTGGCGCTGGGTATGGGTCCTTTTTGAGCGAAGTAAATAATAACTTTAAAACCATACCTCACGGCGTAGAGTTGCAAGAGGAATGCATACCCAAACTTACCGAAAATGCAACATTCACCTTTCAAGGCGATTGCATTTCAGTTCTTGATGAGATAAAGACAAAATTCCACTTGATCACCGCACTTGACGTCGTGGAGCATGTTGATGAATGGCAGAAACTACTGACTGGAATACGCAGTCATCTGCGTGACAATGGTTTCGCCATCTTTTGCGTGCCAAATATTCAAAACATAAGAATTATCCTTGATTTAATTTCTGGCCGTTGGACTTATACTTCATCCGGAATTTTGGACTCAACACATTTACGCTTCTTTACAAGAAAAAGCTTTTCGTTTGGTTTAGAGACAAATGGCTTCAGGATAATCAAAGTCTTTGGATATCCTAGTTGCATCAAAGGAAGCATTTCATCAAAAATATCACAGATTACACTAGGAATGCTAGACGATTTTATATCGAGTCGATATATTTTTGTTTGCGGAAAATTGCCATAACCAACTTAATAAATTCTGGCATTGCGGCTTTTCATGCGCAGTCGATTAAATTATCAGCAACATTCAAGAGGTACATCAATAATACAGGTGGACACTCCTAAGAAACATTAATCTACGAATACTCCAAAGAAAATCTATTTTTAAATTAAGGAATCAGCTTTAATCAAGAATTAACCATACAGCAGAAAAGAATATTGATGACAACTTTTGTGGCTAGAAATAATACGTATACGGCCAATGAAATTAATGGCAACTATATGGTAAACCATCAGACGATCATCTACCCCAAAACTAGCTAACAGAACCAAAGTATACAAAGACTATAGAGCATATCAAAGAATTGGATGGAGCAAATCCGCATCATCCACAGCTATCCGTCTACCCGGCAATAGCTGGGCAAACCAAGCTCTTGTCTGACATATAGAGTTGAAGTGTGCCTAAAAAGACGTATACACCGATCCATCCAAAACCTAAAGATGCTTAAAAGCATAAATACAGACAAAATCTGCTGTTTTGTAAAAACGATAGCGACAGCCATCTCATGAACATATTAATAATAATCTAACAGCGGCTCGAACTAAGCAGGTAGATAAAATCCAAGATAACTAATAAATATCCCATCACGCTAAGATTAGAAATCAAAACCTCCTGATTTTTTGTTGGAGAAACTTAAAGAGCATAAAGAAGCAAAAATGCAACCAAGCGACTTATCTAGCAAACTGAAATCTTGATGGATAATCGCAGGGAATGTTGGAGTTAGATATACATATACAGCAGAATGATACTACGCGAGGCAGACGATTTCAAAAATACATTAAGGAAAAAACCTCAAACTATTAAAGGCAAAAAGTAGACAAATATACTCAATATTTAAGGGAGGCCTCGGGTCTGACTACTAACTAGTGGACTCAAAGTTATAAAACACTATGGGATCCGTAAGTTTAAAGAACTATCCGTGGAGAACATTCTAAGACATCATTCGATTCAAATAATCACAATGATTGTCGCAAAAGTCGTTAACACGAAGCTAGAACGGCAGCAAAAAGTATAGGGTACCGACGTTGGCATGTAAAGAGCACGCATATGATAGGGTGTGATCTGAGAAAAATTAAAAAATGGAATGCTTGCCATTCAGAATAAGCAAAGAATACTTGAACAACCTAAAGAGTCGATTACATCAAGCAGAAAAACCATTTAAACATTTGTACATCGATAATTTCTTCCCTCTTGAAATTGCCAAAATAATATCTAAAAGTTTTCCAGATTGCAATGAGGCTCTATGGAATATATCCGGTCCAGGGGCGGCAAAAAATACAGGAGACAGAAATATTGAAAAATTACATTCAAATGATGAAGATATGTTCCCTTGGGTCATTCGAGATGTATTTTATCAATTCCATAGCTCACTATTCATAAGATTTTTGGAGAAACATATGTCGTGCAGTCATCTAATTCCTGATCCTTCACTTAAAGGATGTGGTCTTCACTCCACTGGGGCAGGAGGAAGACTTATGGTTCATATAGATGGCAACAGATACTATATCGGTAACCTACTCGATCAAAAAATCAATGTTATTTATTATGCAACACCTGAATGGAATGAAGAATGGGGTGGTCATCTTGAGTTGTGGGATAGCACTGCCTCAAGTTGCGTAAAAAAAATATCACCAAAATTTAACAGACTGGTCGCTTTTGACACATCGAGCATTTCATATCATGGACATCCAATTCCCCTCAATTGTCCGCCAGGAATTAGAAGAAATTCCCTTGCAGCATACTTTTATGAAAAGGGGAGGAGGCGAGATGGAAACTACAAAGGAATGCAGCAACTTCAGTGGGCAGCAACCTCTCCACTTGACCGAAAATTTTCCAAGGAGTATATTAGACATAAAATAGGTCTAATGAGTGGAAAACTAAAGAATATGATTGGAAAAAGTAAGTGACAGTAGAAATTCCGCAGAAAATCAAAATCAGCATTAATTTTGAGCAATAGTAGCCATTCAAATGGGCTAGGACGGCTCTAAAGGATCGAATAAATAAGACAATAGACATCCGCATTCCACTCAACGGAAAACACCGGTGCTATGAGAACCGCCATGCTGGAATGTCGTCAGTGAAAATATGGTATTACAATGATCCATCTCTAAAGGCAGCATGTCCAAAGACATGCAGCAATTGAAATCATTATTAAGGAAAGTTGAGGAGTCTAAAATAACGAAAAAAAGTGATTTCTCCAATGTCAATCATAACAATAGAGAACACATTAAAAGACTGGTACCTATAGAGAAACCATAGAGTCAAAAAGTTCAAAAGCCAAGAAACTGCTCAATAACGAAACTGTGGAGATCTTGCATGCGTGAGACGCCATAGAACAAATGCGCGATAAACTAAACAAATTAATCACGATCAAACATGCTGACGGATACAAAACTCGATCAAGATCATACAAAAAACAGAAATCTAGGCCAGATAAAAAGGTGAAGATGTAGATGTTTTCTCAAAACCAGAATAACCAAAACCTTGCGGCTGAATCACAGCAAAACGATCAAAACTAAAGATTTAAAATTTCTGAACTTTGAACGGCTAAAAATTTTTCAATACTATAGTCATTCAAAATCAAAGAACGAGCATTAGCGGAGATTGTTCTCATTAAATCTGGTTGTGAACGCAATTGACAAAGTGCAGAGAATAACTCAAAAGGAGATTTAGGGGGCACCAATAAGCCAGTTTGCTCATGAGAAATTAATTGCGAAGAACCACGAATGGAAGTAGCAATTGAAGGAATTCCACACGCCATTGCCTCTATAAGAGAAGTAGGCAAACCTTCTCTATATGATGGGAGGCAGAAAATATTCATAGTCCTGTATAAACTAACTAATACGCTAGGATCTCTGATCATGCCGGTACAAACAACAGAATCTGGACAAGATTTCAAAAGGTTGTCGAAAGAAGAAGAAAGTGATTGATCATAATCACTAGCAAGTCGGTCACCTACAAGCAGGAGCTTAGCTTCGGGATATATGGAATGAAAGAGCTTAAAGGCCTCAAACAAATCCAGCAATCCTTTTTCTGGAACAAGGCGGCCGACAAACCCTACAATAAATGAATTTGGTTTAATAGCTATAGGCACTGGTGAGCAAGATAGAGAGGTGTAGTTAACAGAGCCAGGAGAAAACAACTGGGTACATACACCATTACCTACGTATGAATGCCTAATCTTGAGCAGACGTAGGTATGGAGAAGCAAAACGGAAGTCCTGCTTAGAAACGAAAAAAACTAAGTCGCAAGAAGGCAAAAGCAAAAACTCAATCAATCCGTGAAACAGGTTGGAAAATAGCTTGCCGTTCGGGTGAAAATAGAAACCATGAACGGTATAGACTAACTTACGCCTACGTCGATAAAAGGGAAAATAAAATTGAAATCTGACAAGATATGAAAGAAGTGGTGTATGAACATGAACAACTCTAGATGTATCAGCAAGAAAAAGACGACTAAGAGACGACCAGGTGGTAAGCAAGTCACCAGGATGAATAGAACGATGAAAAGTAGAAGGGAGGAAACAAATACCGTCTGATTGTAAAGTTAGAGGAAGTATAGAACTTTTATCAGGTGTAAACGAGGCAGAAACTAACCAATCACGAGAGAGCAATGTAAAACACAAACGATAGATAAAATGAGTGAAGGTAAATTCAACAGAACAAATCTGCAAAATACTGAATTGCTTAGTTTTCATGAATGAATTTGCTTAGAGATACCATCGACAAATGAGTGAGGCGAATAAGAAAGATCGGAAACACTTGAGCTGTACGATAAAAACTTATGTTCACTCAAGCGCACCACCTGCTCTTCAGTGAAGGGTAATTTCGCCGATACAATAGCAGGAAGGATCCTAATCAAGAAAGCTATTGAATGCAAAGGTAGATGAACTATACGTGGCTTAATTTCAAGCTGCTTGAAGATAGTCAAAATCAAAGAATTGTAAGTAACAGGATAAAGACCTGGAAGATTGAATGAACCCGAAATACGATCATTAAGTATTCCAAAATAAAGGGCATGAACTATATCCATGTAATAAACAGGCTGAAGGAGATTATCACCGCGACCAAAAATAGGAAAACACTTAAAACGACATATGAAGTCAATTACCTTATGCATATTTTTGTCATTGGACGTTCCGTAGATCATGGACGGCCTCAACAATAAATAGGAGCCAGAATAATCCGCTAACAACGCCTCGAGCTTTATATACTCTGAACTGTAATTAGAAAAGCAAGAAAAAACACCTGTAGTGCCAACAATAATAAGCCTTGGCCTATTTGTACTGGGCGAATAAGCCGACATGCAATGCAAAAGAGGTCGTAGGTGTCGGATATTTGAAATAAGAACAATAACAGAAGGCTGAATAAGATCAAGTATTTTGCGCCAACTGGATTCGTATTGAAGATCATTAATGACTATTGAATTATGTACAAAGACGTCTAATATAGATGAAGAACTAATACTTGAGCGCCTGGTACAAAAAACCTGGGGGATTAAATCAGGAGAATGGCTGACAATATGATTTTGAAGGGCAAAACCAAGGAGACCTGTCGAACCCGCTATCAAAATATTTGACATAAAAACAAACAGAAGGTTGAAGAAAAGAAAGAAATAAACAGGCAAATAGCAGCAAGAGGGAATAGGACACGCTATTAACTGCGATTATAAATTCAAAAAACAACAAAATACCTAAAAAACTAACTGGAAACGAAAGGTAAGGAATCATACTTAAAAACCAAGAAGAACTATAAGATATATTCTAGGCAAAGGAAGGAAGAAGAATAAGAGAGTTAATGATAATGCAGACGCTAAAGCTGGAAACAACTAGCAGTACGTCATAAGGGCCATCGTTAGTAGAAGGTACACAAGTCATGCGCAGAAGATAATAAAATATAACAACTGTTGACCAAATCATAGTCTATCAAGACAAATAAATAGATATCCATAGTGATAATTACTAAAGAGAATGGAGTCATAGACTCTAAAGCCGATAGCAGCAAAGGTAGATTAAATACAACAAGAATAAGAGCTGATTGCAAAAATTTATATAAGAACAAAAGACTTTAATTAGAGAAATCTCAGAGCCTACCTGTCTCTCAGTTCTCCCCGGAATACAGCCAATAGAGGGATCATCTATCCAGCTCAATCGACGCCCCAAAAAACATAAGCTATTTTGCCTTTCCCATCCAAAATAGTGAATCGAAGGAAACGGCAAGTAATACTAACTCAACCTGCTCCAGCCCGGGCAACTCAAGCAGCGAGGAATAAGGACCATAAGCGCAATTGTCATCAACACTACCCCGGTGCTGATGCAAAGCAATGAGTTGCTAGAGGAGCTGTTCTGGCCAGCCTGCAGCCACAGCCGCTGGGTCAAATGAAAATACGTCAGCATCCTTCACACCGTGCGTTGGGCACCGAGGGAGCTCCGACAAAAAGTGGTTCATGTGGACCCCGCCCTGAAGGAATCCTGCCGTGAACAACTTTACCAGCCGTGAAGCCTGGCGACATCAGCTGAAGCGAGTCAACGGCCAACGCATTTAAGATTGGAGCACGATCATAAAAAATCTAGATGGATGAAGGCTGCGATTAGAACGTAAATACCATGGCTTGATACATCGACCAGGATAATTTTCCGATTAAAGATTGATCAGGAGGAACTTAGTTCAAGGATATTACTTACAGCCTTAGTGGTAATTCTTACATTTTCGACGAATACCTTATGATCCACTTGCTGAGACTTCCGGGCTTGACGTGCGAACTCCTGTATTGATCTTTTGATTGACAAGCTCTCTTCAAGGATGGTGGTTGAGGCTAAGATGGAATTTTCAGAAACCCGTAACAATTTAAGCTTGTTATTACTAAAAATCAGCCTCGAATCCTTCGTGATAACTTCTATATAGGGACTCACCCTAGTTAATCCCCAGCTTGCAACACCTGAAATGTATACCTCATCAGTAAAACCAGACAGAATACATGTGTCAGCATCCCTGTTAGCAGCCATAAGCCCTAGATCAATATTTTCAAGTATTTTTACTCCAAATAATTCTACGAAAACACTTAATAAATGACTAGCAAGAGTATGACTAATTGCAAATTTATCATACGCTCTCCAGGAGTTTAGAAAAGACTCAGTGCCAGAAATATTCTTAGTTATCATTGCTCTGACTATAATTAATCCTTTATTCCCAGATTCGTTTACAAAATCACCAAGGGCTTTAACTACTTTGCTGTCTCTCATGTGGTATCCGATCTTTATTCTCCCCTTAAACACTTCTCCCAAGCGCATTAAATCTATTTGATGCGAAGGATCATTAAAGCCGGGTTTTTCGATATATATATAACCGGTATAATGATTCGCCTCTAATAGTTTTAGGTAATGAAGATGGGATTCCGTAGGCGAAGCAATTATTACAAGATCACTATCCAGGAAAACTTTCATATCATTGAAAACATCAATATTATCGGTGAAAGTAGGATGATAGAATAATATATTGTCTAATTCATTCATTTCCTTAATAAATTTATGATGAAACCTGGCGTGATTACTTTTCCCAATTATACATATTTTCATAGCTATAGAGGACATCTTTTGCAAGGCTCAAGACTATCTCTTTGTCCGCACGCATGTAATTTCCTGATTTCAGCAACTCTCTTTGAAATCCAAGCATCTTTAACACTTATATCTGTACCTATAGTGCCAGTTTTATCACAGAGGAGATTCTTGTAATCCATGTCACAAACATTATAGGAGCCATCTTGCCAAATAAAGAATCTGTATAGAGGTTGAGAACACGGTGAAAGATTTGCATTATCAGGCAATACGTAAATTTTTTCCCAAGGATTGTAATTCACAAAACTCGTTTCATCAACCAAATTCCTGAAAAAAACTTCGTATGCGTCTTTATCCACTTCTGTTCCATAAGAGACACCAGAAGCTCTGACCTGCACTTCTTTGTTTCTGGGATGATTCTTTCTAAGGCTAGCAAAATTTTTGATATTACTAACTACAGACTCAAATCGTCCATTGACTCTCATTTTTTCATAATTATTTTTATCAGCAGCGTCTATAGAGAAGACAATAGTATTACAGTTGTCTAATAAAACTTTAGCGATCTTCTCGGTAAGTAATGATGCGTTTGTATTTATCTTAATGTCAAGAAATTTTCCTCGACAATACCGGAGCATTTCAGCAATATACTTATTAAGGAGTGGCTCTCCTCTTGATGCAAAGGTAATATATGGGACATTGTCCTCAATCTCATCTATTATCGATTTAAAGCGATCCAAATCCATCGTGCCCATTGAGTTAGACTTTGGTCCAGAAAAACTTTCATCAGTTTGGTAGCAAAATATGCATCTATAATTACATATTGAAGCCAATTCAATTTGCACAAGTGGTGGATATGAAGTACCAAGATCCCTTCCATCTTTAGCATTGTCATAAGTATACCGAGCTATAAGCTCACTATATTGTTCAATATCATTTTTTTGTGCAGCCAAAGAGAATCGTGTTGCTGTATAACTTGTCCACGGAATGTATGTGTTGGTTTGTAAATCATTTTTTATCTGCTCTAAAATCTTTAGATTATCCTTAGTGAATGTAAGCTCATTTTTCGAGTTTTTAAGACCCTCAATTAATGCTCTAGCGAAAGAATTGCAGTCTTGGGGTTTTTGATTATTAACGCTTAATTTTTTGAAGCCCATGGCTTTAAAGACTGTATATATATACTATATCATATAATTGGAAATTTAATTAAGATGGCTGGTAACTTTGATTAAGTAGTATTTGCATCTATTTCACTCATGATTTGGGAATTATGAAGAAATTGCAACTTGATCGGTAAGAAATACAAGTTATTACTGAATTACAATGTTGTGTTTAATACCACATTTGGCACCATTTGACTCGCAGGGAATAACAAAAGAAGGTAAAAAAAGAAAACTTGGCAAGCAAAATAATTGCAAAATAGCAAGAACTTAGTTACTGTGCAAATCAAACGTGGCATCTAGTATGCTGATATAAGAATCTAAAGATGAGTTAAGGATAGAAGATAGGCAAGTATCACAGTGGAAATTTGTAAATTTTGAAGAAATATTAGAAGCTAAGATGTATTGTGCCACAGAATCATGAGTTCTCAAAGAATCAAGGTCATAATCATAATTATTAATATTACCATAATTTGAATTATAACGGTTGTGCCCAGTCATCATCGAAAACCCGAATGCATATATTTTTGAAGACAGTGAAAAGCTATTATTATAATATAGCTCAGCTAAAATAATAGGGAGACCCATAGGAGAGAATAAGGGACCAGAAAGGCACTGATGGCTTAATGAAAAAAGCTTTGTGGATAAAGATAAAGGAAATCTACTAAAAATATTATTTCTAAAAATCGCACCCGAAATAAATTTATTTGTTAGAAGGTATTGAATATCAGAAGCATTACGCTTAGCGACTGCATTATTATAAAAAGAGAAAATATAATTTGTAGAATTCAACGATCCAAGATCTCGTCGCCGATTTAGGTTAGATAACAAAATGAGATTAGAATCAGAGTTTGTATATGACTTCAAGTCAAAATTTGCGAGATCAAGTTGGGGACCTAAAATAACAGTTGGTAGCCCAAAAAAATTTGAGAAATCCATGGAAGGTTCTGAATGGCTTACTGAAGAACTAAAACTTCTAAACTGTGGATAAATCGAAATAAGACTTTTGGCTAAAAAACATTGTGAAATGTAACTCTCATAACGGTTGAGGGAATTTAGATATGATGAAAATGATGATACGGATCTCGCAAGAAGAACTTGTCGTAATAATGCCGAGGTTCTAGTGAAACCGAATAAATATGAGATTGGCCTGGACAAAAAAATTAGTGTCAATAAAAACCTAGATTGCTCAAACGGAGTATATTTAAGCAGCAATAATAAGTGAGACTTTGAATGTAAAAATAGAGTGAGAACAAAGACTCTTAGAAAAAACAAATAATGGTTCATTGTTCAGCCGATACCCTTCCATGTGTTACCATTAGGAGTGAAATGATGGAAAGCCGAATAACTGGGCGAGTATTTAATAGAAAAGCCCTTTTCAATCACTTTTTGAGCCCAATAGCGATCTTCTTTGCCTACTAGATCCTCATCAAAAGGATACTCAAGCATAAAGCTACGATTAAGTAATGAAAAAGCGTTATGAAAAAAATAGCGTTGCTCCAAGTCAGAAAACATGTTGATACAGGCTGTATCTATAAAGTGACTCCATAAGTACGAAGGCCGAATCTTTTTCCCATAATAAACAGGAATTTGCTTACCAAAACAGGCCGGATAAGTATCGAAATCCTTCTGCATAGAGTCAACATCAAGTCTACAAATGGCCGCATGACTTGAAAGGATAATAATATTCTCATTAGAGGCAGATTCAATTCCACGGTTGAGAGCCTTTCCCGGAGAATAGTCGGATACTTTAATAATAGATAGATCAGTAAAGCGATTAGAACGAGTGGATAATTTATTATCTTGTGAAAAAAGCTTGGCTACTTTAACGCTATCATCAGTAGAATTGTTATCTACTAAAATAATTTCAGGACTACCGAGAAAATCCAAGCAGGACTGAATTGCAAATCCGATGAAAGATTCTTCATTCCTAACCCTGATAACAACAGAAACCGATAAAGGTGAAATAGTCATACAGATCAATCTTTCAAATAAGCAATCAAAAGTTTAGCTGCATGCTGATAAGCAATTTGCTGAGCATGTGTAGTCATGCCTCCAATATGCGGAGTAATAAGCATCTGAGAAGGGTTTTTCCTGGAAAAATCTTTGAATAAATGAGAGTCACTAATATACTCAGATGATAATACATCTGTAGCATAACAAGATTTGGGGTTAGAATGAAGAAAATGCATAAGATCGACCTCGTGGATCAACTCACCACGAGAGGTGTTGACAAGCAATAGATCAGGTTTGGCATTATTAAGAATTTTACTGCAAATAAACTGAACTGTTTCGGGAGTAACATGAACATGCAAAGATACAATGTCAGCAGAAGCAAATAGCTGATCAAGAGATCTAACTTGTCTAACATAAGGAAGCGCAACATCTTTATATGGATCGTAAACGTAAACATGGCGACAAAGCGTACTCATATAATGAGAATATAAACTTCCGAGACGGCCATAACCAACAATTCCAACATCTAGTGAAGAAAGTTGCCTTCCAACAAAAGGTAGATAGTTCCACTCACCAGACATTACGGAGGAGGATGCTGAACAAATATTGCGTAAAGAGCAGAGAGTTAAAGCTAGAGCATGTTCAGCTGTACTAGATATACGATTAATTGTAGATCTTTCATCAGTAAGAGAAATAATGTCGATAGAACGAGAACGGCACGCAGCTTTATCAATGTGAACTGTACCTGTAGAAGCAGTAGTGATAACTTTTAAATTTGGGTAGAGATCAATTATTGAATCGTCAATAAAAATCAATGACTTATTGGGATTAGTGAACAATGCGACAACAGTGTCATCGGGAACAAGGTCGACAGGGCTAGGGTGAGGTAGATACTTAAGGCAAATATCAGACCTTGAATTTAAAATATCCAGAACATTGTCAATATGAGCACACTCAGTTATAATAAGGATACAAGGTGTCATGAATTCAGAAGGGATTCGGCAAGAACAAGGTCAAGAGGATCATCAATATTAATTGACCTCTCTGGAGGCATTATGTGGGCCAAACTATTGTCTCCACCAAAACGATGGTCCTCTAACATGAGCTTATCACGATTGAGGGCATAGATTGAACCATTTCGTATATATGCAGGAGGTGTCAAGTCCTGCCGTCTAGAAGAAAGCTCTGGAACACAAAAATCGCGTATATAACCATCAACAAGCTTTTTTATACGGGCTGGATGATGATCGTAAAGCTGGGTAACACCTATAACAGAATCAGCAGAGGATGAAATTAGGGTAGACAAACAAGCTTCACAATCAGATGCGAGTTTGAAAGGATTAGTAACCATTAACTCTACAACATAATCGTACTTGATTGAATCTTGCTTCTCGCAGAAGGTTACAGCATGCTGGAGAGCATCCACGCTAGTAGCAGTGTCTGTAGCAAGAAAGGATGGACGCAAAAAAGGTGCATCGATAGAAGCCTCCTGGCAATAATGGCGTATAGTTTCTGAATCTGTTGATACTATATATCTATCAATACTCAAGCAATCAGGAATGATATTGAATGTATATTGAATCAATGGTAGTTTATTTAGTAGCACAAGATTCTTATTTGGAATTGACTTAGAACCACCTCTGGCTAAAGTAATACCAAGAACACGGGGGAAAGTCATAGCAACAAAATCAGGTAGATAAAATATGAATGAGAAGAATTCAGAACATGAATCGGTTAAGAGGAAAAACGCCCACGGTACAACTGACGAGTTTCCAATTCGGAAGATTGGAAATCTAAACCAAGAGGAACAATCGCATCTTTGTAAATTGAAACAAATTCAAACAAATCTTTTAACTCATGAGGTAAAATAGCAAATTTGTTATCGCGGCCAGGCAGGTCGTGATTTATAGTAAAATGTTTCTCTATGTAGGTTGCATTAAGGGTGACTGCAATTTTTGATACTTCAACCCCAGGTGTATGGTCACTAAAACCAACATCTGAATGCATATATTTAAAATATGACATACGAGATAGATTGACCTGGCCTGGCGAACAGGGATAAGTAGATACACAGTGAAAAAGAGTAAAAGATGCCCCATTAAGTATATCAAGAGCATTTTGTATCTCTTGAAAAGTTGCTGTACCTGTGGATATAAAAATATGACCAAAGCGAGAAGCCACAAATTTCAACAACGAGATATTGGCGATTTCAAAACTAGGAATCTTAATCTTATCGCAATTAATAGACTTTAAGAATTCAGCATCTTCGACGGAGAATGCTGATGACATGAATTCTATATTATGTTTTAGGCATAAAGATTGAAGTAAATTATGTTTTTCAGGTGTAAGAACTGCTTTCTGGTAAATTTCTCTACGTCCATCATTGTCCCATGGTCCAGGTTTTAACCTGTCATAATTCCAAGATTGAAATTTGGCTATAGATGCACCAGACAATGAAGCTTGCCGGATCATCTCCTCGGCAAGAGACATATCACCCATATGATTCCAACCAATCTCTGCTATAAGCTTTGTCATTTCGAGTAAGTATTAATAAAACTACACTACAGCATCAATCGGGTCATAGAAGAACGAAATTTATGTTAGGGACATCTATCTATCTAATCCCAGTGGACTCCACAGATATTGAAGGAAGTAAACTGTAATGTTGAGGTGTGAGCACTGGACCTTTGTTCTCAGACCAAACGCTTGCTCATGCAAACTCTCGGCTAACAACCTCGGCCGAAAACGTTAGCTGCCACGACAGATTGACCAGCCTGAATGGCTCACCTCCCTAGCTGATCATCCGGGAATAAATATCCCTACAGCCGACAACAGGCTGGAGCGGGTCAAACTTTTGGTGACAAAAATCTTTAAAATCGATTAACTTATGAATCAATCCGAATTCAAAATGACCAATATCGCGCATATATGTTTTGATGAATGGATCGTTCTCTTGCAGTTTTAAAAAATTACAGTGCTGCCTGAGAAGTGTTAATTGGGGATAAGCACCAACAGCAACAGCCCCACGGCTGCTGCATCTGCGCAGCGCTCAGCAACAAACACATGAACGAGTGGCAACCGGGGTAACCGAGCTGTTCATGCAACAGCTGCACACGGCTCAGCTCGCCCACCTTGGCGGGGGTGCGGTGAGGGCAAAGCCCCGGAACCAGCCCAGCCAATCGGGCCAGTTGCTACCGCCGATTCCCAATTTCCCCAGCAGTAGTCGCCAACGCCAGTAGCGGCCTGAGTAGCTGAGGCCCACCACGCCATAGAGAACCGGCAGCCACACAAGCAGCGACTGGAGCGATTGGAACAATACCTTCTGCTGAACAGCTGGAAAGTGCACAAGGCCTGCTACTACAAGAGCGAGCAAGCCCAGAGCGATGAACCCCAGCCAGGGAATGCGTATGCAGTTCAAGGCTGGCGCCGTGGTTGCCACAGCAGACAACCCACCGCAATACAGGAAGTATGTAAGGGAAAAGGAATTGGCGAAGAAGAACTATCAACCCAAGTTTCCTGATTAGTGATAGATGAGGTCTGACTGGTTCTTCCCTCAGATATTCCTAATTGCCTTGATGGTGCGTTCTGTCTACCTTTATAGAGTTAGTTCAACCTTAACCAATGTCACGCCGGACTATTGCAATTGCTGGGGCATAGTCTGTGCTTGCACTTGGATCTCCGTTGATTACTTGTTGCACGAACCCATTGACAATCAGTATTTCAATCAAGGAGTAGAGAAAATTGATGAAGGCAATTATCGAGGAGCAATTGATGATTGGAGTAAGGCAATAGAGATTAATCCACAGGATGCCGATGCCTACTACAATCGTGATATTGCCAAGACTAATTTAGGTGATTACCAAGGAGCAATCGATGATTACACAAAGGCAATAGAAATTAATCCTCAGTTTGCTTTTCCTACTACAATCGTGGTGTTAACAACGATTATTTAGAAGATTACCGAGGAGCAATATCTGATCTGAACAAGGGAATTAAAATTAATCCGCAACTTGCAGATGCCCATACCAGCCGTAGTGGTGCAAAACTAAAATTAGGTGATAACCAAGGAGCACTGAATGATGCTAATCAGTAAATCGACATTAATCCAAAAGACTCCATTACCTATATCAATCGTGGTATTGCAAAGGAATTGATAAATGATCTTGAGGTTGCCTATCGTGATTGGAGAAAAGCAGTAGATCTTGGCAATCAAAGCCCTGCTGAATGGGTAAAAAAGGACTGTTAGGTATTGGTTCTCTAATCACATCATCGTTTCTTTTAGCTTCTTCTAAGTCAATTTATTGAAACACCAAACCTCAATCACTGCAATTGATTTGAGCTAAACGGACACTAATAGTAAAGAGAAGAAGCAAATCTTCCCTCACTGGTTTGGAAACCAGTCAAAAGGGATTAGCCGCTGTGAATGCCAAATACGGAGTAACTCGCGGTTAGCCAGTCGGACGCCAAGGAACTGAGAACGTCAAGGCAGCTTAGCTAGAACCAAGAATCCGACCCTTTGCGTGACGTGATGGAACAGCGGCACTGCTAACCACTCCAAGATGAAATGACATCAGGAAGTAAAAGAGGTCTAGTACCAGCGGAAGCTGGTGCTGGAACCTACCTTTTGACATCCAGATGAACTAATACTTAGATCCATTTACCAGGACGAGATACCAGTAGGTGGTGGAAAAGTTTCCGCGCGGAAACAAATTGACTAATTAAACAAATGAATATCAAAGACTTAATTGTACCCAAACTTGAAGACGGACAACACGATCAACGTTTCATCAGCTTAGCAACTCAAATACAGGAGAACATCTCCAAATCAACAATCAATGAATTGTATGAACTATGGCAAGAAACAAACCAACTAGAAAATAGATACGAACGTTCTGGACTTCGCTTTGTCATCAGAATATTTCAAGTAGACATGGAAAAGTGGCAACGTAGTGCCTTCAAGAAAACAATTAGAGAAAGCCTCCTAAGGCTTGGGTTCAAAAATCCAAGGGTGTCTAAATTAATGGCTGCAGGAGAATACGTAGCTCAATACATTACTTTTGAGGAGTCAGAGTTCGGATACACACGCAAGGATCACGGCAAATACTTGGTTAACTTACGTGGGTACGGAGTGACTTCTCTATACCTACTTAGTTGTATGGACTGCAATGGTCACAGATTTGCCGAAGAACATTTCATACAAAAAGGAAAACACCTGAGCACGCGTGAACTGGAAAAGCTCAAACAACAGCATCCAAAATGGGGAGCCTTTGAGGACAAACAACGCGGTCATTCGTTTGAAACACAAGACGTAGAACAACGTCCAGGAGCCTCTGAGGCAAACCCAGCAACTGTCAATACACAACTTTGTAATCGAAGATTTAACAGCCCTACAGCCTGCTGCAGACGCCGCAGAAAGAAGAACTGAAGACATGGGTATATGAGCTTGTCTCTCTTACTCAATCAATTGATTGGAATGAAGTCCAAGATTTACCAGGGCTTCAAGAGATACTCGCACCAGTTAGCAACCAGATGATGCTTGCTGCTCACCTCGCTATTCCTAGACAACCCATCCTCCAATAACAACAAGACACCTATGAACGAGTCACTAAACCTGTATACAATTCCACACGTTCGCTTTTGGCAGCACGGTCAAATTGCTTTAACAGCAAAGACACGAGTGGAGAATCTTCTAAAGAACAACCGTCATGACGATGCCAAATCAATGGCTGAAGAGTGGCTCGTCAAATAGACCAAAATTAATTGATTTCACAATCACTATGAACCAACAAACAAAGCACGACAGACAACAATCTACATTAATGGATGCATACGCAAGAGCATATGCAAAACAGAATCCTCAATCTGGACTACTAAACCTGACTGACGCACTCAAACAAGCCGACCAACACAAAGAAAACACTTGAGTGGCTTGAACACACCAAAAACTATTTGGGACTTTAGTAATAGAAGACAGTATTGCAGGACTAATTCTTAACACTTGGACTCCAAATATTCAGCAGCATCTTTATCGCTAAGATCTGCTCCTTTTCTCCAATCATTAAAGGCACCCTCAAGATCATTTACCGATTCTCTAGCAGAACCGCGAAAATGGTAGGCATAGGCATCCTGAGGATCAATCTCTATAGCGTTATTGTAATCAGTAATTGCTCCTTGATAATCTTCTAATTGATACCTTACAATGCCACGAAAAGTGTAGGTATCGTAAGACTTCTGGCTAATGATCTCTATTGCTTTATTGAAATCATCCATTGCTCCTTGATAATCTTCTGCATCATATTTCTCTACTCCTTGATCAATATACTTATCTGCTAATGGGTTTGCATTTACAGCAATCACATTTTGCGATAATAGTTTTTGGCATCAAACAGGTTCTCCATCTCGCTCATAGACCCAGTCAGCGTCTTCATGCTCGATTTCTGGTTCTACCTGATGACGCTCTGCCTCTGCAACGATCGAATCAAGATCTTCTAATAACTCGTCAGAGTCAAACCGATACTTGTAGAGCATCGGTTTGCAGAATGGCGTGGATTTATGATGTATGATAATCAAAAGTCTTCTTTTATAGTTCTCTATTCTTTTTTACTACTTATTTTCACCTTTTCTTATTGTGCTTTTTCTCATTCGTTATGACTGTTCTTGTTACTGGCGTTGCAGGTTTTATCGGGTTTCATTTAGCCAAGAGGCTCTTGCTATCTGATGTCCCTGTTGTTGGATTAGATAATCTTAATAGTTATTATGATGTTTCTCTTAAGGTCGATCGTTTAAATTACTTGAAAAAAAATGCTTCTTCCAAGGATCTCGCCTTTCAATTTTATAATAATAATATCCAAGATCATAGTTCAATCCAGCAGATTTTTTGTCAGCATACCATATCCTCGGTAGTAAATCTTGCTGCTCAAGCTGGTGTTAGATATTCAATTGAAAATCCTTCGACATACATTCAAAGTAACTTAGTAGGATTTGGCAATATTCTTGAATTATGCAGGCATTATTCTGTAGATCAACTGATCTACGCCTCTAGCAGTTCGGTATATGGAGGTAATACTGTATTACCTTTTTCGGAAAAACATAATGTTGATCATCCATTAAGTCTTTATGCCGCTTCTAAAAAGGCCAATGAACTGATGGCTCACTCTTATAGCCATCTTTTTAATCTTCCAACAACCGGTCTCCGCTTCTTCACTGTCTATGGTCCTTGGGGACGGCCAGATATGGCCCTATTTCTATTTACTAAATCTATATTATCTAATAAGCCTATTCAACTTTTTAACAATGGACAAATGGTCCGTGATTTTACATATATTGACGATATTGTTGAATCTATAGTGCGATTACTTGCTAAGCCCCCTCTACCTAATCCAGGATATTCATCTTCCGAACTTGGCCCATCATCTAGTTGGGCACCATATTCTATATTTAATATTGGCAACTCGAATCCTATTCCCTTATTAGATTATGTTGAGGCTTTAGAGAAATCTCTTGGAATCAAGGCACTAAAGGAATACCTACCTATGCAAATGGGTGATGTTCCTATGACCGCGGCTGATACCACTGCTATTGAGAAATGGATTGGTTTCAAGCCAAGTACATCTGTTGACGAAGGCGTACAACACTTCGTATCTTGGTATCGAGACTATTATCAATTATAATCATTAGTTCTACGTCTTTTCCCAGATTCTTTCATTGTTTATTTATCTTTTATCGTCATAACTCATCAACTTCATGACTTCCTCCGCTAAACTTCCAGATTTACATAACTTGACCGTTGCTGTAATTGGTTTGGGATATGTTGGTCTACCAATCGCCGTTGCTTTTGCCTCAACAAAAATTTGTAGAATTTCTGGTAATTCTCTCAATCGTAGGGTCATAGGTTTTGATATCAATGAGGAAAGAATACAAGAATTGTCTAATTCTTTTGATCGTAATTTAGAAGTTTCATCAACGGAGCTTTCCTCGTTACAGAATCTGCTCTTTACCTCTACATCTTCTGATTTGGTCTCCTCTGATATTTTCATTGTTACAGTCCCGACTCCTGTTGATTCTTCTAAGCGGCCTGACCTTACTTGTCTTCGTTCTGCATCTGATTTAGTTGGTTCGGTTATTAAAAATCGCACTCAATATTCACTCCCAATTGTCATTTTTGAAAGTACAGTTTTTCCCGGTGCCACAGAGGAAGTTTGTATCCCCATTATCGAGTCTGTTTCGAATTTGACTTTAAATCATGACTTTTTCTGCGGATATAGCCCCGAGCGAATTAATCCAGGTGAGTCTAACCATAAGCTTCAATCTGTTGTTAAAGTTACTAGTGGTAGCTCACCAGATGCATCTTTATGGATAGATCAGTTATATGGTTCCGTAATTGATGCTGGTACTTACAAAGCATCATCTATAAAGGTTGCAGAAGCAGCTAAGGTTATTGAAAATACTCAGAGAGACTTAAATATTGCACTAGTTAATGAGCTCTCTATGATTTTCAGCCTGATGGATATAGATACTATTGATGTGCTGAATGCCGCATCGACCAAATGGAATTTTCTTCCATTTCGCCCAGGTCTTGTTGGGGGTCATTGTATTGGAGTAGATCCTTATTACCTTACATACAAGTCTGAACAGTTGGGATATCTTCCACAGGTTGTATTAGCTGGACGGCGTATTAATGATGGAATGGGCAGGTGGATTGTGGATCAATTGATTCTTGTTATGGCTAGACGAGGATTTATTATTTCGCATTCAAATATCCTAATCCTCGGCTTTTCGTTTAAGGAAAATTGCCCTGATTTTCGCAATACTCGTGTTATCGACATTGTTAATTCTGTAAAATATTTTGGTATGTCCTGCGAAGTTGTGGATCCATGGGTTTCTTCTGTTGATTCTACTCGCGAATATGGTTTGGCAGTCCTTTCATCAGTTCCATCTGGTGTTACTTATGATGCTGTTATTGTCGCAGTTCAACATAAGGAATTTGTTGGCCTCTCTTCGTCTTATTGGAGATCACTCCTTACATCAGGAGGTGTATTAGTAGATCTTAAAGGCATAGTTCCACGTGAATTAAATGCTTTAAGACCTTAATTAATTTATATATTACTAAGCCCTCGTACATTTATTTTTCTTTTGTTGACAGATCTTTTAGTATGAAATAAATTACGGATTAACCTAAGAGACTTTGTCTCATGTGTTCTATTGCTGGCTATATTTCAAGCTCCGTCCGTGATCCTGAATGCCTCTCACGTATGTTAGACACATTAGAGCATAGAGGTCCTGATGATTTAAGCCAATTTCACTACCAGTCGGTCCATATGGGTATGACACGTTTGGCTATTAACGATATATATCAAGGCCAACAACCTTTGTACAATCGAGCACAAACAGTTGCAGTTTTCTATAATGGTGAAATCTATAATTATCCTCAACTTCGTTCTGAATTAGAGTCAAAGGGTTATACTTTTCGCACTGGATCTGATGGGGAGGTCATCTGCCATCTTTATGATGAGTATGGTGATGACTTGTTTGGTTATCTTGATGGCATGTTTGCCATCTCATTGTGGGACTATTCAACACAAACCCTTTTGTTGGCAAGAGACCTAGCAGGTGAAAAGCCTCTGTATTACACCTCTCCTAGTTCTAGTTGCACTATTGTCTATGCATCTGAGATTAAAGCAATAAGGAGGTTTAAGCATATTAGTCTTACACTTAACAACCAAGCTATTTGGGACTTTCCTACCTTTTTGTGGGTCCCGGAACCCAATACTATATTTTCTCAAGTTTATGCTCTGCCCAAAGGCCATCTGCTAAAGGTTCAGGATTCTGAGGTTAAAATTAAGCCATACGATGTCCATTTACCTTTACCTACATTTGATTTCTCTGATGAACAAGATGTTCTCAATCAAATACGCAGTGTCGTTGAAAAATCTGTTGTATCGCGCTTGTTATCTGACGTTCCCATTGGGTGTTTTTTAAGTGGTGGTCTTGATAGTTCTATTGTTACTTCTATAGCGTCCCGTCACTTACCTTCTGTCGATACTTTTAGTGTTTCTTTTGATCAAATTCCTGATCCTTACCATGGATTATTGGATGAATCAGTTGCTGCCCAAGAATTTGCTTCGTTCTTAGGCGTTAATCATCATTCAATTTGTGTAACAGCCTCTTCTTTTAGAGGCCTCTTAGATCAGTTTTGTTATTCTGGTGATCAACCTTTTGCTGTTTCTTCTGGGTTGGGAATTTTATCTGTAGCCCAAGAAGCGTCAGCTCATGGTATCAAAGTTTTACTTAGTGGTGATTGCGCTGACGAATGTTTTGGGGGATACTCTTGGTATCAGTATCTTTCTTTAGGCTATGAATCGTCATCTAGTAATTTTAATCAATCACCGATTTCTTTTCAAAATTTTGGTATATCTCTTGACGATCGTTTAGATTACCTTTCTAAATACAATTCTTTTCAGCGTGCATGGGCGTGGCATTACTATGCCCACGAGTCTGAGAAACGCGGTTTATTTTCAATTGACTTTTGTAATGACCTTCGAAGTTCATTGCGCCACTTTGAATCTTTTTCATCGGAAACAGACTGGAGTCCCAAAACTTATATTGACCACGATCGTTCATTTTATATGTCAAATGAGATGTTAACTAAACTTGATAGGATGACTATGGCTTATTCAATTGAGGGTCGTGTACCCTTTGCGTCACCAGCCATACTTTCTTTGGCTTCTCAAATTCCTTTTTCTTATATGGTGCGTGGATCTACTTTAAAGTGGGCACTTAGAAATGCTTTTAAGGACCATGTTCCTGCATCTATCTTGAATCGCCCTAAACACGGCTTTAATGTACCTATTGATCATTGGTTAAGAAGCGAGTGGAGCGACTTGCTTGCTGAAACGTTCTCCAATGAATCTGCAATCAACAAGCATGGTTTTTTGTCCACAGAGGCCGCCAGCTTTGCTAACGCGATGCTTTATGATGACCAGCGTCTAAATGGTCATTCACTTTTCTGCTATATAATGCTCAATCGCTGGCTCGAACAATCAGATGACTATTGAAATCATTGCTGAAATTGGTCAGAATCATAATGGGGATATGCAGCTTGCTTGTGAATTAATCAAAGCTGCGTACGATGCTGGAGCGGATGTTGCAAAATTTCAGCTTTATGATGCTCCCTCTCTATTTTCTAGCGAAAATAATCCTTGGTATGAATATAATTGTAAAACCGAATTATCTCGAGACGATGTAGTAACACTCTCATTATATTGTCAGACTTTAGGTATTGAATTTATGGCATCCGTATTTGATCAAGAACGTATTGCTTGGTTAGAAAAGGTTGGGGTTTCACGCTATAAAATTGCCTCTAGATCCATTTATGACTCATCTCTCATCGCAGCTTTGCTTGCAACAGGAAAGCCCTTAATTGCCTCGCTAGGTATGTGGGATTCTCCCGACTTTCCATCTATTTCAAATAACGATAGTATCGATTATCTTTATTGTATTTCAAAGTATCCAACTCCTATTTCTGATTTGCGTTTCGCCGAGGTTGATTTTTCTAAATATTCTGGTTTTAGTGACCATACTGAAACCATTTACCCTTCGCAGATTGCAATGGCACGTGGTGCATCTATCATTGAGAAGCATTTTACTTTAGATAAGAATATGTATGGCCCTGACCATTCCTGCAGCATGACTCCTAGTGAACTGGTTGAGCTCTGTAACTTCCGAGATTGTCTACTCCAAGTAATCTGATCATGGCCTTAGTTACTGTTTATCTTCCTTGTTCAAATTATGGCAGGTTCCTCTCAGATGCAATTGATAGTGTACTAAAGCAAACCTTTGATGATTGGGAGTTATTTATTATTGATGACGGCTCTATTGATAATACCTCTGAGGTTTTACAACTGTATAAGGGCCACCCCAGGATCACTATATTTACTACCCCATCCATTGGTTTACCTTCAGTATGTAATTTTGCAATTTCTAGGTCCTTGTCTAAATATGTTATACGCCTAGATGGCGATGATATATTTGATGAGAATATACTCTTGATATTAACTAACTATCTTGAGCGTCATCCTGATGCAGCACTCGTTTTTCCTGATTACTATTTAATAGATGAGTTTGGTATCGTTTTTGCACATGAACAACGACAGCGCATTTTTGAGAATAATCATATGCTGGATATTCCTCCAAATGGGGCCTGTACTATGATTCGTAAGTCTATTATTGATGATATTGGTGGCTATCGTGAAGATCTGGGGGCCCAAGATGGTTTTGACTTATGGACTCGAATTAGAAATAAATACGTTGCAGGTAACATTAATCTTCCACTTTTCCGGTATAGAAGACATGGTAGCAATCTTACTGGGAATACCCACAGAATATTATCTGCTAGGCGGCAAATTAAAAAAGATGCAGTCGAAAGTAGTTTATTAGCCTATTATCCAATTACTGCTGTTATCCCCTGTCGACGTAATTATGACTTTAGGCAAGATTTATGGAATGCCACGTTCAATGGTCGTTCTCTCCTTGAAAAGGATATTGACGTATGCCTTACGTCCAAATTAATTGATAAAGTTGTTGTTGCTTGCGATAATCTCGACGCTAAAAAGGTTGTTGAAAAATTTGATGATTCTAGAGTTAGTTTTTATCTGCGTGATTCTGATAGCACAATTCGTACTCGAAGTATCGTTCCAACCTTAAAGAATATTGTGCAGTCTTTAGACCCACAATTCAAGGGCATTACAGTTCTTAGATATCTTCAGACTCCCTTTGTATCGAATGATGTGCTTGACGAAGCCATTACTTCATTGATTATGAATGATGCCGATAGTTCCTATGGTGTTGAACGAATCAAGCGAAATCTATTTCGTCGTTCTCCTCACGGATTAGAACCTATTAATTCAAATAATTCTTTTTCTACTGATTTTGATATTATATACCGCGATTCTCAGACTTTTACGGCATCCGCGAACAGAAATTTTCTACGTGGTAGCCTTTCTGGATCTACATCAGTTTGTTTTGAAGTTTCTGAATCTGAATCTCTTTTTATTAATTCAGAGTTAGATCTTGAGGTTGCCAATCTTTTATCCAAAAAGTATGACTAATATATCCGATAATATTGGCATTATTATTGCTTGTCGTACACAATCGACACGATTGCCTGGGAAGGCGTTACTTCCTCTTGGTGGATATCCAATGGTTATTTACTTACTAGAAAGACTTCGTTCAAGTAATTTTGCGGACAATATTGTTCTTGCTACTTCAGAACTTCCAGATGACGATGAGTTAGCTTCTATTGTTTCTACCTTTGGAGTACCAGTTTTTCGCGGTCAACATGATGATGTTGTTGACCGCTATGTAAACGCTGCCCAACATTTTTCTTTTGACTATGTTGTACGAGTTACAGCTGACTGCCCCTTTGTCTGTTCCAAAACTCTCGACTACTTTATCGAGCGTTCTTTTGCATTCCAATCTTTCGATCTTTTGACCACGAAGGGATTTTTCCCTGTTGGTATTGATTATGAGATTTTTCCAACTTCCCTTCTTTTGAAATTACATCATAGTTCTCTTTTATCTACTTCCGATCGCGAACATTTGACCTTATATATGTATAATAATTCTTCTCGTTATAATATTATTTATCTTCCTCCGCCATTTAACTTTTGCAAAGAGCAAACCTATACTGTAGATACTCTTGAAGACTATACAATGGCTACATCCATAGTTTCTGGATTATCACAAACTGGATCAGTTTTTAATTCTTTATTCCTTTGATTTAATGGCCAAAATAGATTACTTCAAAAGCTCTGATGATATCTCTAGTGAATCCTTTAATTGGGATTCCAACATTGATGCCCTATTGCAAAAACAATCGAGTCTCTCTCGTTTTTTTGATCAGGGTCCTCTTCGTGAGAATTGTATTCTTTGTAATTCCTGCATCGTGGATGCCTCCTTGTTTAGTCACAGAGGTATGTCATATAAGTTCTGTCCTCGTTGTTCGCACCTTCAGACTTCATATATTCTTCCAAAAGGTTTTCCGTTTAGTGTTTCCTCTTATGGCTTTGATTCCATTTATCCCGATCTTTCAAGTTCTGAATATATTTCTAGACGCGATCGTATATATATGCCTAAGCTGAAATGGTTTCTCAAGCGAGTTGAATTAGCTGGTATTGCACCTTCTCAATGTTTTGATCTTAAATTTTTGGAGTTTGGTTGTGGATCTGGATATTTTCTGCATTCACTAATTGAATTGGGTTTTTCAAATGTGCTCGGTATTGATGCTCACCCTACTCTAGTCGCTAACGCAAACCATCATTGTGGATTTGATGTAGCTACTGTTAGTTGTGATCTCTACAATGATCTTTCTGACTCAGATGCTAATATATTCGCGGGTTTCTTCGTGTTAGAGCACTTAGAAGATCCAGGCCGATTCTGGTCTATTATGTCTAGTAAACCACCAGGCACGTTGCTTTTTTTCTCAGTTCCGATGTTTAGTTTATGTACCATGATTGAGTCTGCAATTACAGACTTTCCAGCACGTAATCTTGATAATGCTGTTCATACACAACTTTATACAGACCAATCTATTGATTTTATACTAAATGAATCTGGCTTCTCCAAAGTTTCCGAGTGGATTTTTGGTCAAGATTCGAACGACCTTGTAAGAATGATCATTAGAAAGTTAGCCCAAAGCATGCCCCCTGATTTATTGTCAATATCGGCTCCAGATCTAATTCAACTTGTAGATCCTTTCCAAAAAGTTGTTGATCATCTCAAGCTAAGTGATTCTCGCCACATTCTCGCTGTTAAATACTGATGACATTACTTGTTGGAATTATAGATTATAAAATTAGCAATATTTGCTCTGTCGAGACTGCTTTCGAACATCTCGGCGTTCCTTGCACCCGTCTATCTAACTGCGACGCTTTTAATATTTGTACTCACCTTGTTTTACCTGGTGTCGGTAGTTTCTCAAATGGTATGCATAAGCTACACCATCTCAATCTAGTTGACCCAATTCTTCGGGCCGCGTCTGCTGGTGTACCACTACTTGGTATGTGTCTCGGTATGCAGCTTCTTGCTGACTCTGGTGACGAATTTGGCCCCTCTAAGGGTTTGGGTTTGCTTCCTGGACGTATATCGCAAGTTCAGCTTTCAGATGATCTTAGGCTTCCTCATATTGGCTGGAATGACATAATCTCTATCAAACCTAGTTTGCTTCTCGCTGGTATACCCAGTGGTGCCTCCTTTTACTTTATTCATAGTTATTCTTATGCGGATTCTCATGCTTCTTATGTTACCGCTGTCACTGACTATGGTGGCCGGCAAGTTGCCATTGTTGAGTTAAATAATATTATGGGGACGCAATTTCATCCAGAAAAAAGTCAAAAACATGGTCTCAAGCTGCTTCAAAACTTTATTTCTTTCCCTTCACCAATTCAGAAATGCTAAAAAATCGTCTAATTCCTGTTCTTTTTCTTAAAGACGGCTATTTAGTGCGAAGTGAATCTTTTTCGGCCTATCAAATATTAGGAAATCCTGTCGCTCAAGTCCAGCGTTACAATGATTGGGATGTAGACGAGCTTATATATATTGATATCTCTGCCTCATATAATTCCCGTAATTCTTTAACTGTATCGCCTCATGGCGACGCCTCACCTATTGCGTTTCTCGATATTATTTCTGCTGTTTCAAAAAATTGTCTTATGCCTTTGACATTTGGAGGAGGTATCACTTCTCTTTCAGAGGCTAGTGCGCGCTTCCAGTTGGGAGCAGACAAAATTACTATTAACTCTCAATCTCTACGATCACCTAAGTTCATTTCTGAGCTTGCATATGAATTTGGATCGCAGGCAATCGTTGTCTCAATTGATTGTATCAAGATTGATAATATTTATCATATCTTTGATCATTTGACGGCAGCCGCTTATCCAATAGATTTGTATGAATGGTTATCGCAAATTCAAGATCTTGGAGCTGGTGAGATTCTTCTCAACTCTGTCGATCGTGATGGGAAGGCTACCGGTTATGACCTTACTTTGCTTAAGTCTGTTGTAGACGTTACATCAGTACCAGTTATTGCTTGTGGTGGTGTTGGTCACTATTCTGATTTCTCAGACGCTATTACTCAATCTGGAGTAATGGCAGTAGCTGCTGGAAATATATTCAATTTTAAGGAATTAGCATATCCAATGGCGAAACGATTTCTAAAAAAATCAGGACTCAATTTCCGCTAGTTTAGTATTCTTTTGAAATCATCTTTGTTTATGACTCATTGGTGATTGTGGTACAATGTTTAAATTTATTCGTGATTTATGCAGTATTGTACTCGTTGTGTATATCCCTCGGTTGCCGCCACTCCCTTAACTTTTGATCAAGATAGTGTTTGTAGTGGATGTCGAGCTAGTGATTTAAAAAAGTCTATTGACTGGGATCAACGTCGGTTGTTATTTCAAAAATTAGTCAATGAGTACCGTAATCCAGAGGGATATGACTGTCTTCTTCCCGTAAGCGGCGGTAAGGATAGTTATTTTGCTGCACATATCGCTAAAGAATTCGGTTTAAATGCATTAATGGTTACCTATCATGGGAATAATTATCTGTCTGAGGGTGAGACTAATCTTTATCAAATGAAGGATGTCTTTGGTTTTGATCACATAATATTTAGGCCATCAACCGATACTTTAATCCGTCTTAATCGTGCCGGCCTTGTTATTACCGGAGATATGAACTGGCATTGCCATGCCGGTATCTTCACATATCCTATGCAGATTGCCGTTAAATATCAAATTCCTCTCGTATTTTGGGGCGATCACGGTTTTACAGAACAAGGTGGCATGTACTCTCACAATGATTTTTTCGAGTACACGGCGAAGGATCGATTAGAACATGCTTTGCATGGTTTTGATTGGTACAACTTTGTCGGCCAGGAGGGTTTATCACAAAAAGACCTTAATTTTCTTATTTATCCAAGTGACGATCATGTAATGGACGTTGGACTTCGTGGCATTTTTTTAAGTAATTATTTTTATTATGATGGTAAAACTCATGCTGACATTGCTAGTCAAAAATATAAATGGCAAGAAGCTCACCAAGACTTTGATCGTACCTTCCGTCGAACTTCAAATTTAGATGATATGCATGAAAATGGCGTTCACGACTATTTGAAGTTTATAAAGCTAGGCTATGGTCGTGGCACTGATCACTCAAATTACGAAATACGAGAAGGGCGCATGTCACGGCAGGAAGCTTTAAAAATGGTTCAAAAATACGATCATGTTAAGCCTAGTGATCTGAAGCGTTGGCTCTCTTATGTTGATATGACTGAGGAGGAGTTTGATCGTATTGCTGATAGCTTCCGGGATCCACGTGTTTGGCGTATTGATAATGGTATGTGGGTGAAGCAGAATATATGGGGCGGTGAATCAACATACGGTCCTGTTCATGGAACTCCCAAATAGCTCAATTCTAATTTTATTAACTAGGATGAACTATCTACAATCTTCCTCCTTTAGCGAGAATGTTATTCGTCCGAAAGTTTTAGAATTCGGAAAATTAGCTCCCCTCCAACTTGATCTTCAGGGGCTTAATTCTCTAAAACACGAATTTGTTTCTCTAGACTTCCCTTTCTGCGGATCCTCTTCTCGACTTCCATCTTTTACTAAGTATGAATTTACTTTTGATAGATGAGACCTGACTGGTTCTTCCCTCAGATATTCCTAATTGCCTTGATGGTGTATTCTGTCTACCTTAATAGGTTAGTTCACCTCTAAGAAATTTCTCGCCGGACTATTGCCATTGCTGCGGCACTGTCACTGCTTGCACTTGGATCTCCTTTGATTGCTGTAAAAGCTAACCCATTGGCAAGACAGTATTTCAATCAAGGAGTAGAGAAATACGAGGCAGGCAATTATCAAGGTGCATTTGCTGTGTGAGACCAATGTATTGTCCCACCGCAGTCTCTTCGGTCTTTCCATCTCACGGATTTTTTTAAGTCATAGCGTTCATCCTGATATGCGGATTGATATAGAAGGATGTAAACAGCTACTGCTGCATATCCTAGCTTTGCAATCTCGATAATTGGAGGCATTGTATTTTTGAGAATAACTGACATTTGGTTAATACTTACTTGTGTTCTATCTGGAACGCTTTGATTCCTGGAGTTAGATTTTTGCTGTCTTCTATTTGGCAGTGCTTACAAGATGTCCATTCAGCGGACATAGGTAAAGAGAAACTTCTGCTCTTTGTTGTCTCCCCTTTAACGGTAGTGATCGCTCAATCCTCTCTGTATAAGTCAGGGGTTTCAGTTCTCCCCCTGTATACGGGTCGGGTTGCGTTCTCCCTGTGTAACTGTCGGACCGCAGTTCTCTCTGTATACGGTGGTAATTGTGAAAACGCTCTGTCCAGCTTGGTGTTGCTGCTGTCTTTTTCGGAGTGCTTCAACGGTGGTATTTATTTCATGTTGTTCTTGTTTGGATGTCATAGGTGTTTTGTCTTTTATTCAGTTCCCGTTATCGGCAAATAGATCGACTGGTTTCGACTCCAATCGTTTTTTGCCCATTTCAGGCAATGTTAATTCGGTGCCTTTACGGCGTAAGTTCAGCCGTGTATATGTGCGTTGCGTCTCTCGTACATCGTGACCAGCCATTTCAGCGACTTCCATGACAGGTGTGCCTTTCATTAGCTGATCTTCGATAAAGGTGCTGCGCATTGAATAGATAGTGTAGGGATGCGGTGAGAACCTGTGTCCATTGAGTTTGTCTTTGAGTTTGTTCCTGACTTCAACCCAGCTCTTGGCAATGTATTTGTACGAGAAGGCTCGCCAGTTGTAGTGAGGATTGCCGAAGACAAGTGAGTCTTTCGTGACTTGAACGTTTCTCAAGTCTCTTTCAATAATGTATTCATCAAGCCACTGCTTCCATCGACGTAGCTCTCTTGCTTGATTCACCGGTATCTCTCTTGCCTGCTGGGTTTTGCTCCTAATCGTCCTGACATAGGCCACTTCCCAAGACACCTTCTCTCCTTTGCTATTGATCCGACCTTCATCAACGATCTCAATCTGCTTCCACTTCATTTTCATCACCTCTTCCGGACTCATCCCGCTGTTCTTGGTAAACAGAATGAAGTGATGGAACATATTTCTGTAGAACCAACCTGCAGCTTTTGGATGGCTAGTTAGTGACTCCTTCTTCCATACATCGCGGACGTAATTAACGATAATCTTCCAGTCCTCAGGATTGATTGCAGGGTTTTTCATCAGGTCTGTTTGCCTGATGACTGTTCGTGAGATTAATGGTGTTTGTTTGTCCAGCAACAGGCTGCTGTCCAGGTATCTGTTTTTGACCAGATAGTTCCTGCACCACTCTTGGATGGTTCCTAGCTCTTGCCTGCGTCCAAGCGGGGTAGATGCACTGCGATAGATCGGATAGCCCTCAAAGGTCGTGGCGTCGATCTGTGCAATGCGTGTTAATCCCTTGCTCTCCAGGTATGGGATCAAGTGACGTCGACAGAGACCGGCCTTTTTGTCGACTGTGTCTCTCCTGATCAGACCGGAATCAGCTTTCTCGTATTCCAGGCGGAGCCAGTTTTGGACTGCTTGGCTAATTGGGATTGATCTGGGTTTTCGGCTGACAACCCTTCCAGAGAAATCGTCGCGCTTTGGAGCTTCTGATTCGTTGCCTTTTGGTGTGTCCCACAGGAGTGACAGGTCAGGATTTTTGTTCAGCTCGAAAGCAACCTCAGTAGCTGCTGCCTCGGCCTCATCCATGTTCGACACACCTTCAATGCGGCGTGTCATGTAGTTCTTGGTCCCCTTGATCAGCTCTCTGTAGAAGAACTGACCTGCTGACGTGCCACTGGCGTACAGAACGACGGAGCCTCTGCCGCCAAGCACCTTTCGTTTGTCGGCAATCTTTGGCATCAGTCCTCCGATAGCGCTTACTGGAGACGATCTAGGTTTTTAGTTAGGTCCACCTGAAAGTAAGTATGAGGTTGGTATCACCGTGAGTCAAAAGCTGACATCCCAGTCATATCGGTTATGAGAGTCTTCGGTGCAAAGCAACTCCACCCCCAGCCAATCGGCCAGAGGCTGCAGCAACAGCCGAGGGGAAGCGGAGCAAAGCAGCACCCGATCACCGCGTTTCTGGTGCCAATGCAATCGCTGCAAGGCTTCAGGATTGACCTGGGCCTGCAACTCATCGAGCAGCCAATCCGCTCTCCCGGCGGCCTCTGCACGGTTGACCGCTTCGCAGATACCAAAAGCGGCAATGACCTGCTGCTTGAACCGCCCTGTAGTGAGCAGCCGCAGTTGCCAGCCGATCAGCCAAGGCAAACAGGCCAAACCGCAACAACTTGGCTCCAGGGACCCTTCGCTTGGCGAGCCGCTGACCAGAGACAGTCGCCCCGCAGCAACGTGCCATCTACATCAAAAACAGCAACCCGGTGCCTCCCTTGCGACGTCATCAACTGGCGTGGCCCAACGCACCGATCACCGCTGTTGTGATCAACCAGCCGAGCAGGGTGAGCTTGATGCCTCGATCACCCAGAAAAATCGCCTCCGGTTTTTCGCTGGTTCGATCGGGATTCAAGGAACGCCGGTGCTCGGCTTCCTCTGGATCGCTGAGCAGCTGATAACGAAAGATCCCCACCAAAACAAAGGGCATAGTGAGGAGCATCCAGCTCGTTGATGCCCCATTCAAAGCAGGCCCCGAAGCCCAGAGGGAATAGCTCATAAACGCACTGGTAGACACCAGACCTTCCAAGCGCAGCAACAACTGCAGTGAATAGCGCTCCAAAACTTGGCGGGTCATCACCCCACTCCCAAGGGCGATTTGTAGTTCAGCTTTGCGTTTTTCCAGAGCCAGAAACAACGCCAGCAGACCAACTGTCAGGAGAAACCAGGGATACAGGACTAGCCCTGCCGCCACACCACCGGCCATGGCCCGCAACAGGAACCCAGCGGCGATGCAGAACAAATCCAATAGTGGCTCTCGTTTGAGGCGCAGGCAGTAACCCACCTGAATCAGCCCATACGCCAAGATCACCACCGCCAATGATGCTGATATGGCTGCAGCCAACGTCAGGCTGATGACAGCCAACAGCGCCGATGTGGACCGTGCCATGGGCACAGAGACCAGACCAGCCGCAATCGGGCGATTGCGCTTGCGTGGGTGTTGGCGTTCGGCCTCCACATCAAGGCTGTCGTTCAGCAAGTAAGTGGCACTGGAAACTAGGCAGAACGCCACCAGCGCCCCAGAAGCGCAGAGCCAAATATCTACCTCGACTGTGAAAACAAAGACCGGTGCTGCAAACACCAAAATGTTTTTAGCCCACTGCCTTGGACGGCAGGCTCGCGCTAAAGCCGATAAATTCAAGCTAAGACGAAAAGATCAATCCCACATCACAATGGAATTATCCGTGGATCATCAACAATGCAAACACAAAGAGGGGCAATTCCTAGAAATTGCCTAAATGAGTGATCAACTCGCGGCGACAAGTGTTACCACTCCTCCCAAAAAGAACATTCAAATGAAATAACGAACAAGTCACCTAAGACAATGCCGGTAAAGCTAGGCATGTACACCTTATGAACTCAATGAATAGTATGTGACCTAATAAAAATACTACCAACGGACCCAAACCCTGAAATTAGCCTGTCAAACGATTACTAATTTCAATAACAACCACTTAGCCCACTCGACATAATCAAACATTAGAGCCAAACGATTAATCAAAGGAAAACTAGCTTAAGGCTAAGTCAAATTACTCGGCAGCTTTCTAGGCCTGAGAACGAAACAACTGCTGGTTAAAAAGTCGCATGAATCTGTAGAACGAGCATAAGCGACAAAGATCCCTGAACAGCCAGTCTGGGTGTCAAAAGAACGGATTCAAACTCAAAGCTGTAAAACTTGGAGAGAAGCAGGCTCAGCAATGGACAGCCAGATTGAAAGCATAGATGAATATGGACAATCCAAGCAATTACAGTACTATCAATGATTTAAATTACTGGAATCAATTTACTGAAATATTATTCCAATATACACATATTACTGAACAATGTATCCTACGTTGAAACCCCTCCAAAACAACAGGAAAAGTCTTTTTCAACTCCCTAACCATAAAAACATAAGCATGGAGATACGATTCACCGAAAAGGAAAAGAGACGGGATGACTTGAAGGGATTCAGGAAAAAGCGCAACCGGCATCACATTCGGATCGGAAGTTTATACGCAAATAATAACAAAACCGCCAAAGAGAGAAACCAAAAAATTAATAAGCAAAATGCAAATTCTGGAATAATATAACCATACAGATTGACAATAAAGTCATTCGCGGGTCAAAGTATAAATACCAAGACCATAAATCATTTTTGAGGGTACAGAACCAAGGGGGATATTCTCAAAGAACTTACCATCATCATCGACGAAAGAGAAACTCTGAATAATGAAACCAATGTTCCTAAGCATGACCAAAGAGGAATCATGGTTGATAACTCGATGCGCATTAAAATAGAGCAAAGAACGTGAAGACGTAGTTATCGGGAATGAAAGATACAAAGTACCGTCTACGTTTAGAAGCTTATACAGATTAGCTAAACCCTTGGCAAAACCGGAGGGATCGATAGGGTCACCATAACGACCGAGACCAAAGTGCTCGATAGAATGTAGACAACTAATTGAGTCAAAAGAGTTTAAGTTATCAGAATCAACCGAAGTCAAGTCAATACTTAAAAATTCGATATCATGGCCACCAATAGCCAAAGGTCTTATGTCTCCAACAACTAAACGCTGATTAAAAGCGAGTAAATGAGCAATAAATCCGTCAACCCTACTACCGATATCGAGATGTAAACTAGGCTGTCTAGCAAATATCGACCTCGCAACATACAAATCTTGATGAAAATAATGGCCGCCAGTTACACCAGAGGCTGATGAGCGATTATGCAAAATCGGGTAAATCCGCAATGACGTAAGGAAAAGAAAAGGGTCATCGCCCTTACATATAGAAGCGTAAAAGTAGTGGACAAGAGAAACAACAAAAAGGGGGAAATTTATGAGACTAACAATAAGGCGTTTAATATCAATCCCAAAAGATGAGGCCAATGAATGTAAATACTTAATGACTTGCATCATAATTAAAGCAGTTGAACGAAATGCTGAGCTGATTTAGATAGAGAAAATTTTTTGGTTAACGTATGAGCATAAAAAAGCCTTTCATGATTCCAAGTCATTGGTGAGCTCTTAAACCTCAAATAAAGATAATTCAAATATAGGCAAATATGGTCAGGAGTAGAGTTTAAAGGGAATACCTTACCATTGGAAGCAATGATTTCAGATGAATCTCCGACATCTGTGGCAATAGGATAACAACCGCAAATAACAGACTCCGCAACAACATTCGGAAAAGATTCACCAAAAGAAGAAAGCAACATCGAGACATGTCCTGTTCTCATAACACTCAATGTATCCTTATAAGAGAGAGCAGAATGTAAAACAATAGATTCTACGATATCTAAGTTATTAAGAAATGACATAAGCTGCTGATTAGAAACATCACAGCCTGGGCCTACAAGAATAAGTAGAGACTCAGGGCATTTTTTCTTAAATTGAGCAAACGATTGCAAAAGAAGCATATGATTTTTTTGAGGATGAAAGCGCGCGCAACAAATAATCGTAAAAGGGTCATCAACAGTTCGTGAATGAAATGGCAGAGCAGAAATATTAAAACCATTGTGAATCACGGTACACTTATAGGAAGGCAAACCCTTTTCGACAAAAGATCTCTGAGCAGTATAGGAGTTAAAAATCACTTTATCCGGAACCCACTTCAGGAGATAGAGACAAAAAATGTAACAAACATATGTCAAGCGCGAATATTCAGAATGGCGAATTGCGATATTTCGTATATTCCAATAAAGCTTAAAATTTCGAGGATGAAGTAATTTAATCAAACTCGCAAGAAAATCAGAAGTATGGAGCCAAGAAAAGACATAGTCACCATGACTAAGCGAAATAAGCAAACGAAAAAAAGAGAATATAGAGTCGCAAGAGGTATTGAAAGGATCCACACAAATGACCCTACATGATGTTGGTATAAGATCTTTTCGAGAAGAAGGCATATTCTTAGTACCCCAAAATAAAATAATAATCTGATTTGATGGTAAAAATGGAATAAGCCTAATCAAAAACGTCTCCGCACCACCGACGCAAAGATTGGGTATGAAATGAATAATACGCTTTGAGTATGATTTCATAAAAAACATTTATTTAAAGGCTTTACGCGGATCGGGTCAATAAAGATTGCGAAGACAATAATTGCCGATATGGGGGCAAATAAACTAAGTTTGGAAAGCAATAAAATTAAAATAGAAGGCAACTTACCTTTACAAAATGGAATAAGAGAAATTGAAAACACAACTAAACCAACTATTCCAGTAAATAATAAGAAGTAAATAATCATACTGCTATCATTATGAGAAGTGCCAATATCAACATAGCCAGCCATAGGGTTAAGTATATCAAATCCGAAAAGAGCATGAATAGGATGTGAAAATAAATTATCATAGAGCCAAGTAATAGTGCCAGAACGAAATTCCAAGCCGTGCCCAGTTTTAGAGCTATCGATAGAAAGCTGGACAGAGAAGAACCTAATAATTAAATAAAATAGACTCGGAATAAACATGAATAGTTGTGTAATTCGCAAGAAGAAGTGAGAACGTTGATATAATTGTTGCCAAAAATATATAACCAATCCGAAAATAATACCGTAAACTGATAAAGATAAAAAGAGAGCAAATACAGAGATAGTCACTATGTTTATGTTAACGTAATCTTGAATACGGCTAGTCATATTTAAGTAGCCAGCAAGAAGCAATGCATAATATGTGGCGAAAGTGCCTGGTTCTTGAAAGAGACCACATGCTCGTTGCAATGGCAATCCTGCAACATAAGTAAAAAGAGTGGCTTGGGAATCATTGAAAAATGAGATGGGGTCGAATATATGACCTAAAAAATATATGTCAATTAAATTAAAAAAGAAGAATGCTAAATGAAGATATAATAACAACCTAAAAGCAAGAATAAACTTTTTGGGGCTAGTCTTAAAGAGTACGTTCGCAGAAAAGACCAAAAAAGGAAGCAAAAAGAAAGAGAATAATCGGCTATTAGCGAAATCAAAAGTAAAAGAACTAGAAACAATTAAACCACATAGCAAAGGCATTGCGTATATAGAAAACAACAACCACCAAATCTTAGCGGGGAGTTTTATAAGTGATGACGAGAAAGAAATCGAGTAAATGGCAAAACAAATACCAATTAACAAAAAACTGCCAATCAGAGATACTATCGGCAACATAAGATTATAGCTGTAAAAATCTTGCAGGGAAATAAGAAAAAAAGCGATAGTGTATATGATAATCATTTAAGCATGGCCATGAAAGATCTATAAAAGATGATCCAAAAATTAGCAACAAGGATTAGAGGAAGGAGTAAAACAAGAAAAAATGTGGTAAGGATGGGACGCTTAAAGGTATCAATTTGGAAATATATAATTTTGGCGGCAACTCGAAGTAAACGAAAATCAGTAGGAGATGTAATGTTTTTTAGAGTAAGGTAGAGATACAGTAGAGCTGAAAAGGGAGATGATTGCAAGGCGGCGGAATGATTGTGTGTAAGACCGCCAACAAGGTACTTACGATAAAAAATATAAAGCGGAATGAATAAATACGTGCAAGAATCCTGATGAGCCAACAAGTGCTTAACATCCTCAGGTAGATACGACTCGTTAAATAAAGGAGGAAAGAAGTATTTAAGAGACTTGCTAGTCTTGTATACAATCAATTGATCACCTGAAATAATCCTGGAGAGATACGCATCAATCAGAGATGCTGAAAAAGGTTCGATATAGTAAAGCTTACTGTTGTTGATTTTAATTGGAAAACAATAGCCAATATCAGAAGATGATAGAGGGAGAAGCTCCATTTTTTCTAATGGATTGGCCAAAAGGATATCTTTATCATTCATTATCAAGAAATAGTCGGTAGTTAATAGTCTTGTTGCGAAGTATACCGATGATGCCTTGCCAGGATCTTGAGAATAAAAGATCCTTGGTGGATTAGAAGAAAAATAGTATGAAAGTTTTTCAGATTGTTCATCAAAGAAAAGCTGAGATACTGAATTGTAAACGATTATCCAATTGTATTCTGAAGGTAGGATATGTTGATTTAGGGAGTCCCCTAAAGCAATAAGGAAAGAAGAATCCCTGCGAGTGGGGGTAATAACGGTGATTCTCATTCAGGTAAATAAGTATGATATGTAAACCACGCACTTATAGCGGTAAGTGACCAAATAAATTGGGCATAATCATCATTTTCGATTTGATCAACAAGCGTTATAATATTTGTTCTATTAAAAAGAACACTAGAAGATGGGGTTTCAAACAAATATTTTTGGACAATAGGAAAAAGCTGATTTCGAATCCAAGCTGGGAGTGGCCCTCCAAATCCTTGCTTGGGCCTCTTAAAGAGAGCAGGGTCAAGTTGATAATAATCTAGTAGGGGTTTAAAAAGCCTAGCCTTTGAAATTCGGGAATCTGAAAACTCAAGGAGCTCTTGCGAAATTTCTCTCATATGATTAGAGAGAAATGGAGATCTCGACTCTACACTTGAATGCATAGAGATCAAATCTGATTTGCGAAGCAAGCAATTGGGTAGATACAATGAGTGGTCGATTGACATCAATTTATAACGAATTGGATGATAACTCTTATACAGTAGTTCTGGATTAAAACGGCAGCTAGGTAGTGAATTCAAAAAACAATTAAAGGCAAAAGGTCTTAAATAGTTGGATTCATGAATCAGGCTATCAATTGGTTGAGAAAAATAAGAGGCAAGTCGTTTAATACGATAATCTAACCCTCTTGAACCAGCGTAGATTTTCAAGGGAGTGTACGAGAGGCTCCGGAGAAAAGGGGAAGGGAGGTTAGAGAGAAGATCTAGTAAAACTTTAATGGGATAGCCCACCAAAGATGATCTTAGGGAAAAAATAGACGGAATTGAATTATAACGGGGATAGCCACAAAAATATTCATCAGCTGCGTCGCCTGTTAGGAGAACTTTATAACCTAATGAGGATATATGCTTGCATGCTACATGCAGAGGAAATGATGAGGAATCAACAAGAGGGTAAGGGATTTGCTGAAACAAATTCTCAGCTATATCAGCCAATTGATGGGAAGGGAAGGGAATTAAAGTATGCTTACAAGCAACGTGCTTAGCAATGAGTGAAGCATAAGTGGACTCATCATGTCGAAAACCTGGAAAGGAGACTGTGAATGCTTCAATTGGTTGAAATGAGTTGGCAGCAGCCGTTACTAGAGAACTATCAAGGCCACCTGAAAGAAGTGTGGCAACAGGAGCATCCGAAAGAAGGCGGTCTTGAACACTAAGTTGGAATGCTTCAACTAGTGGAAGATTAAGGATATTTCTCTGAGAAAAGAAGAAGGAGTTGCTGATTTCTGAATTTAAGTTCAAGGATAAAACCTGACCCCTCAATACTTCCTTAATAGAGGAATAGAGCGTGTTACCTGTAGAAATATATTTAGTAGAGCACAGTTCAGTCAAGGATGCGTAGTCAATATCAGGAGCAGACTTAAGCCTTGAAGACTGCAGATGACGTATAGAGGAGGTATCTGATGAAAAGATATATTGACCATTTACTTCCGAAAAATACAAAGGTTTAACACCCTTAGAGTCACGACAAGCAATGACCTTGGAAGTAATCTTATCATAATAGACAAAGGAAAAGAACCCTTCGATATCAGATAAAAGCTCACTAAGTTCCTGACTATAAATAATGGCATAAAGCAGAACTTCGGTATCAGATGTACTTCTAAGCATCTGATCTGGGCAATATTTATTGTAAATAAAATCTGCATTAAAGATCTCACCGTTATAAACTAAAAGATAGTTAGAGCACTGTGACAAAAACGGCTGCTCACCTAAAGATGATAAGTCTTGAATAGATAAACGAACATGCCCAGCAGAGACTAGGGAATCAAAATAAAAGTTTTTGCCATCTGGTCCACGATTACTTTGAAGATCAAGAGCATTTGAAAATGTGCTACGGTCAGAGACAAGATCCGAATGCGCTACTAAAAAACCACACATACTAATTAAAGATCAAAGATTTAAAGCAAGATAAATACTTATGAAAAAACCATGCAAGAGTTTCAATAGCGTTCATAACAGGACGCAAACGATGATTTTTCAGATTAGTATTTAAAACAAATATACGAAAGTAGGCCCAAGGAAACCATTTGCCTCTTTGAACTGAGTGGTGAGCATAACCAAGATAATCAGACTTTGTGCAAAGATGAATGTTACTAGCATTTCTATTTGAGAGCAACGTTTCGAACTGCCAAGGACTAAAATCTCCAGTTAAAAGATGAATTAAGAGTTTTTTATTCCAAACTGTTGCCTGCAGAGAGAAAAAATACTTGTCGGATGGCTGAACTAATGTATAAGAATCGGAATATATCCGAGACCCGGAAGGCCTTGGTATTAATCTGACAAAATTGATATCTTTAGAAGCAGATAACATGGAAAATACAGATTTCAAGCCTAATGTATTAACAGAGCGGAATATCAAAAAGTCATCGAGAGTCAGCAATATTGATGAGTAGGGAACCATCTCCAAGCCAATGCGAAGCATATTGGACCAAGATTTATCCAGACCCGTTCTTAAAATAGTACAACCGGGCAAGGATGCAGTTGAAAGATTGCAAATTATGTATATATCAAATTGATTTATATCAGCATGTCGGCTAAGTTGATGTAAATGGATTGGCCATAGATCTGAATAACGATCAGAAGAGCAAATCACATATGGAATTTTCTTCATTTTATTTGTTTGATACAAAACAAAAGATAACTTGAATTTTTTAAAATTATCACAATCTGGGAAAATATTTGTTTAAAATAATATCTTCGAGACAGAGGGGGAGAAAAATGCTTTGGGATCAAAGAATGAAGGAATTTAGAGGCTCCAAAAACATCAGAAATATATTCACCTGGACAAGCTAGCAATGAAAGTCTGTCTGCGTGATCCATACCACGTTTTAAATCTGTATATCGGTATTTTGGCGATCTAGGTCTTACTCCAAGAAAAGAGGATGTGGTGGCTGCAGTGGTCAATATAGATTCAGGTGAATCGTAGTTAGGGGACTCTTGATATAGTTTTTTTAGATAATTTTTTAAATTAGGTTTGCGGATGGATCCATTCCTCATATTTTGTGCAAATAATAGGTATTCGCCAAGAAATATTGTGGATACACTTTGAGAATAAATATTTGCTGGTGCCGGATAACTCTTGTAAGCATTATAAGCATCCTTCACTTTTAGCTTGTCAGTGGGTGTCATGTTAGCTTTACCTTGGATAACACCACTGCTGCGAGAAGATGCGCCATTTACAGTTATAGGATAGCCCAAATATAAAACACTAGAACTATGGTAAGCAATAGCAATAGATGAATACACATCAGGAATAATTCCACCAAAGAATAGGCCTTTTTTATTATTTTCTTTTGACTTATTAATTACATCAACATGAACAAAGCTGTTATATATTGTCGGTAAACGAGCGTAGCCGATTACAAAGTTTCGCGCTAGTAAAAGTAGACGTTTAGGACAGAGGGATATTGAAAAAGGACGACTTTCCACAGAAAGAGTGTTTTTGCGATTATCCTTAATATGATTAGGCCAACAGTAATTGGCCTTGGTCCACGTTATTGCATCATAATCTAAAAGACTCTCATTTAAGTGACTTATAGAAAACGGGATAAATGCATCATCGTCCCCTAATATAGTCACATAGGTTCCACGAACATATTTCAATGCTTCCTCCCAATCTTCTGAAAACGAAAGATTTGAAGGCCTTTTGAAATATAAAAATCTATTATCATTGAGAGATTTAATATAGTTAGAAAGTTTTAAGTTGCTAGACGCATCTGAAACAATAATTTCTATATTCTCGGGCTGACAGATGAGTGATTGCAGCGTTAAATAAATTTCTTCTGATATGTTTTTAATAGGTATTACAATAGAAAATTTTGGGGTCATGTCGTTGAGTGTCTATTTTGAATTTTAGAGTAAACGTAAAAATAAGGAGTTTATCTAAAAAATAAAATACCTGGAAGAAAGAAGAAAAGTGTACGGATAATCATTAGTGGTTTGCATTGATTAATGGATTAAGATAAAATCAATCATGAGCTATTTGCGAGAGTTCAAAATTATATTGCAAAAATCTTTTGGCGAGATCAATGGGCAAGTAGAGTCATCTAGGGTAATATAATTAGGGAAAAAATTGCAATTATTTTTTAGCAAATAAACTTTTTTATAATGAAAAGCAGCGCATTCAATTGCAGATGACGGCAAGAAGCATGCAAGTATATCTCTACTTGAAATCCATTCAGAAAGAGGGATAGAGGGCTTAGATAATGAAATTTGACAACAACGGGGATCAAGAAACGAGTTGATTACCAATGAGAGATAGTCTAAACGACTATTGTTTCCAGGTTTTAATCGCAAAACAATATGGCAGTAACTTGGAACAAGATTGCCCAGCAATTTTAAATTGTACTTTATACATTGAATTGATTGAACCGGAAAGCAAGAGAACCCGTCAGCATTCATAATAATGCCAATTTCAAATTTCATTTAAAAGAACCTCTTTGCTTTTTAAAAAAGAAATATCTTGACCACACGCATCTGAAATAACAGACGATCGTTTTGTTACCACTTGGAAGTCGAACATTTGACAAGGTATCTCGTATGATGGTATATCTGAATGAAGTAATAGATGTATGCGAGAAAATAGAAGACGACCTAATATTAAAGTTGCAGGTGTATGGATTATTGGAGCACAAGCAAGAAAGAGGTTGGCATTAGTAAAAGGTGAATATTTACTAGATATTTTTAGCATGCTTTCAATAAGACTTTTCGACAAATACTTGATAAATGCAAACCTTTCAGAGTGCAGTTGTTCTGCAAGGTTTGCGTCTCTTGTTGTATTGTAAGCATCTAGAGTAAGATTGCGGATATTTGATTTGTCTTTTTGAATAAAAATATGTGATTTGGAATCAAAACTATGCAATACATTCTTTTTTACTGAATTAGTGATCAAGGCATATCCATATTGTTTTGTTGACAAGAATATTTTGTCAACTAATTCTTCGTCAGGTAAAAGTGCTTGATGCATGATTGTATAAAGAAAAGACAGGCTATTTTCAGATTTAATGGACAAATTATCAACTAAATCAATAAGCTTGAATCTAATATTAAGCTGTCGAAGCTTATGGGCGACAAGATAAATCGAAAACAAAGAAAAAAGTGTGTCATTCCTTGCGAAGCAAAGAACTGGAAAATTGGAACGCATAGAGAGCATATTGTCAATGATGATATCAGCGGCAATAATAGCATTCAATGTGCTATTCACTAATAATGCCTCTATGCATTTAGTATATTCAGCAAGATTCGATGAATGATAATCAGGAAAGTTGGTGATGGATGTGATAAATGAATTCTCTAGGCACTCTTTTTTCTTAGTGTTTTGGTTTATGTTCGGACTTAACTTGTAAATTGAGTTTAGGAAAGGATATCTTTTATGAGCATGGTAATTAATATAAAATCCTCTATGGTAGGGGTATAAAAACGTTTTGAATGCTTGCAAATGAAACCGGTGATCACTAAAATAAAAATAATCAGAGGCCATTGTCATACTCCTTGCGATCATATTTAGAAAAATAAGCTAGTGAGAGAATAATATTTAATACATGAAAATTTACCAATCCTTTAATTAAATTCCCTTCCAAAAACAACAAAATCATTTTCTGGGCAATAGCTTGTCCTCACAAGTTTATTGATGGATTCAGGAAGATCAATGTAAGATGTTGGCAAATTAGGCTCATCGCTAATTAAATTGAAGTGTCTGGGGAAGAGATGCTGTATAATCCAATCTCTCCCGCTTTTAGTTATATCAAGCCAATCAAAAAATGAATTCAAATAAATTTTCTGTTTACTATAATGTTCATGTAACATCAAAGCTGTCTCTCGATCTATTCGTTTGTGCCTGATCTCTCGATTAAGATGATCGCGAACTTTTCTGTATCCATGCCGAAGTAAACGGGATACTTCATGTGCTGTGTAATAAACGGATGATCCAGCTCTTTCGTAGGGATCAAACGTCGCTGACTCAATTTGGGGTTTAAAACCGTACTTCATAATAGAATGATTCTGAGCATGGGGATCCCATCGCATATAGTTACTCAGATAAATGCCTAATACTCTTTTTCTTGATGAAAGTTTATTTGATAGAAATTGATAATAGCCAAGTGTACTAGTATTGAGTTGTGCTCCATTGCCAATCATTTCATCCATTGTTAGTCCTAACCTATCGTGCTCAATTTGACTCCATTTTGTCATTTGAACACCATCTAAATGTGAAAATTTACCCACTTGCTCAATAGCTTGAGATTGCCCCCAAATAATTAGAGGTATATTTTTTTTCATATACAACATTAACAGGATAAGAAGCGAGCAGGGAGAGTGCGGGATATAATATATGCCTATGTTTACGAAATGCTGTCTTAACTAATTCTTTGTACTGAAAAATATTTGGACTATATATTTGTGAATCCAGATCGAATATGGTAAGTCAATTCATAGTTGGTGAGATCGGAAGAACTTACTTTATACAGCGAAAGGAAGGGGTCAAATATATCTACAAGATCTTTATCAAAGCAAGTAGTTAGAAATAAAATATCTAACTCTTGGCAAAGCCTAATAATAGGCTCATAAAATTTAAGTTCAAAGCATTCGTGTTTATTAAAAAGCTCTCTCTGTGAAGTGCATGGCTCACTATCTAGATCCCAATACGACGGCGACTTTGCTGCTGCTAAAGAAGAGGATTTATATGTTTGAAACTTAACAGCGTCAGCACCCGCTGATTTGGCATTTCTGACCATATCAAGGGCGAGATCAATTGATCCTTCATGATTAACTCCAATCTCAGCTATAAAGAAAACAGACATTAGGCTAAAATTAAAATAGGTTTAGAAATAAAGACCTAAAAATGCTTGAAACTCTACAATATGTCTTGGGGCGGGCCATAGTCAACAGCAATACCATTGGAAACCCTTAATATTTTATCGCAATTTTTCAGAGTACTAGTCCGATGGGCAATATTTATGATAGTTAATCCGCTTTCAAGTTTTTCAATTGCATTCATGACTCGTAATTCTGTGTCACTATCTAGCGCACTTGTTGCTTCATCGAATACCAAAACATTAGCTTTTTTATATAAAGCACGAGCAACTCCTATTCGCTGACGCTGTCCACCACTAAGTTTAACGCCTTGCTCACCAACTATTGCATTGTAACCCTTTGGATTATCCTCAATAAATTTGGCAATCTGAGCTTGCTCAGCTGCTTGCTTAACTCGAACAATATTCAATTGGTGCTTTTGGACTCCAAAAGCAATGTTTTCGGCAATTGAACTATCTGCTAAGTATATGCTCTGTGGTACGTGGGCAATCGATGACCGCCAAGCTGCCAGACGCTCCGGATGCGCAGGATCGTGAAGATCAGCTCCATCTACCAAAATTCGCCCAGCTGACGGAACCAACAAACCCATGAGCAAATCCACCATGGTGCTCTTGCCGCTGCCGGTGCTGCCGACTAGACCGATGCGCTCGCCGCTGCAGATCTCAAAATCCAGCCCATTAAGAACATCAGGCTGATCAGGGCCATAGCAAAAGCGGACCGCTTCAAAGCGGATGAACTCGCGCAACGGCAGCGGCTCAGCCGAACTAAGCACCAGAGGCAGGGGTTGGTTGAGCATGACCAGCACAGCTTGAATCGATACGCTGTAACCTCTTAAAGACGCCCAACCGGCGTAGATCTGCTGCAAAGCAGGTAACAAGCGTTGAGCCCCTAGGGCCAGAGCACCTAGTAAAGGAATTACGGCAGTTCCACTACCACGTTGCAGAACAAGCATCCCTCCGAGGATTGCTATCCCAACCATGCCCAAGGCCTCAATTGAGAAGCGTGGTGAACCTGCAATGAAGGTATTTTTGGCTGCAAGTTGGCGTTGAGGTCGATCAGCTTTCTGGTAGATCTGCAGATAGGTGGATTGGCTCCCATCGAGCAGAACATCGCGAATGGCGCCAAGTCCTTCCTGCAGCGCTTTGATCTGAAGAGTTGAAGCTTCAGAAATTTTTTGCCCATTTATGCGAAGCGCTCGACGCGAGGTGATCGCCAACAGCCCGTAGGCAGCGCCAAAAAGAGCAGCAGCACCCAATGCAACTGGTGCATCAATGACCAACAACCCCATCAATAGCAGCGCTGCTACCACAGTTGAGGTGGTGATTTGCAGCAGGGCGTTTAGAGCAGCCACTGTTCGACCAATCTGAATGGTGGTGCCATTAATCACATAGGCGCTATTACGCTGCAAATGAACGCTATAGGATTGATAAAGCGTTCGTCGGTAAGCCTCACAGCTCATATCTGAACCGACAGCCGCCGCCAGACGCCCGTTCAGCCACAGATTTGAAAGCCGGATCAGCGCAGCTAGCACAGATGCTGCTGCAAACCCCAGTGTGGCCGGCAGCAGCAGTTGGCTCGCATCAGATACTCCTAGCAAGACCGATAAATCCTTGACTAATGGTTGGTCCCAGAGAAGATCCGGGTCGCTCAGCACTGCCAAAAAAGGCAGCACCGCACCAAGCGACAACAGCTCGGCCAGGCCACTGGCGAGCATCACAACCAAAAGCAAACCAAGCTGCATTCGGCGACGGCGGCTGAGATGGAACCAGATGCCCAGCAGGAGAGTGAGCGAGGAAGAGGGTGATTGTTGATTAGCCAAAACCTGTGTCGTCAAATCGCTACGAAACTGAGAACTAAGGCAGGCATGTCCTAAAGACGTACAAGCTCCTTGCTTAGCTGCTCGCGGAACATCATCACAGTGCTAGCCAGGCCTTCCGCCAAAGGAATCCGTGCCCTCCAGCCGAGGGTGGCCAGGCGGCTTACGTCCAGTTGTTTCTTGGGGGTGCCATCGGGTTTGCTGGTATCCCAATGGATCATTCCTGTGAAACCGGTAGCGCTTGCCACGCCTTGAGAGAGCTCACGGATACTCAGGTCAATGCCTGTTCCCACGTTCAGAAAAGCAAGCTCATCTAGTGAGGGTTTCCAGTGCTCCAAGGCAAATAAGCAGGCATCACCGAGATCATCCACATGCAGAAACTCGCGCAGAGGTGAACCTGTGCCCCAGCAGCTCACGGTTGGGGCTTTGGATTCGGCAGCTTCATGAAAGCGACGAATCAAGGCCGGCAACACATGGCTGTTGGTGGGGTGATAATTGTCGCCTGGGCCATACAGATTTGTGGGCATCAGGCTTATCGCATCGAAGCCGTTCTGCTGGCGAAGGGCTTCGCAGAGCTTGATACCAGCAATCTTGGCAATCGCGTACCACTCATTCGTGGGTTCAAGCGCTCCAGTGAGCAGTGCTTCTTCCCGGATCGGCTGCTCGGCAAACTTCGGATAGATGCAACTGCTGCCCAGAAACAACAGCCGCCGCACCCCAGAGCGCCAAGCGGTTTCAATTACATGGGTCTGGATCTTGAGGTTCTCCAGCAGAAAATCCGCCGGGTAGCTGCTGTTAGCCGCAATTCCACCCACCTTTGCGGCGGCGAGCACAACCACCGTGGGTTGATGCTTGGTGAACCAAGCTTCCACCGCAGAGCCATCGAGCAGGTCGAGCTCAGATCGGCTGGCGGTGAGCAGCTGGTGGAAGCCGGCGCGCTCGAGGGCGCGGCAGATCGCGCTGCCGGCCATGCCGCGGTGGCCAGCCACGTAAATGCGGTCGGCTGGAGTGATCAAAGCAGTCACGCAGCGCCCCCCGCTGTTTTGGTCGCTTCAGTATTCGTCGGTGGATTCTCCATCGACCCAACCACCATGAAGCCCTTTTGTTTCAAGTAAGCCTCTTTCTTGGCGTCGTCCCGGTCAGCGGCCACCATCTCCGCCACCAGATCCTCCAGGGTGGTGGTGGGTGTCCAACCCAGCTTCTCTTTGGCCCTGGTGGGATCACCCAGCAGCGTTTCCACCTCCGCCGGGCGGAAGTAGCGCGGGTCGATGCGCACCACCACATCGCCAGTGTCGGCACGGCTGCCGGTTTCCTGGAGGCCTTCTCCCTGCCACTGGATGCCGCCCCAGCCCAACTCGGAGGCGGCGAGTTCGATGAAACGCCGTACCGATTCCTGGCGGCCGGTTGCGATCACGAAATCTTCCGGAGTGCCCTTTTGCTGGAGCATGCGCCACTGCATCTCCACGTAGTCGCGGGCGTGGCCCCAATCGCGCAACGAATCAAGGTTGCCCATGAACAGGCATTGCTCCAACCCCGCATCGATCCGCGCCAGGCCGCGGGTGATCTTGCGGGTCACGAAGGTTTCACCGCGGCGCGGACTCTCGTGGTTGAAAAGGATGCCGTTGCAGGCATACATCCCGTAGGCCTCGCGGTAATTCACCGTGATCCAATAGGCGTAGAGCTTCGCCACGCCGTAGGGGCTGCGTGGATAGAAGGGAGTGAATTCCTTCTGAGGCACCTCCTGGACCAAGCCGTAGAGCTCGCTGGTGCTGGCCTGATAGATGCGTGTTTTAGATGTGAGGCCAAGCATCCTCACCGCTTCAAGGATGCGCAGAGTGCCGAGGGCGTCAGAATTGGCGGTGTATTCAGGCGCCTCGAAGCTCACGGCCACATGGCTCTGGGCCCCGAGGTTGTAGATCTCATCGGGCTGCACCTGCTGGATAATCCGAATTAGGTTGGTGCTGTCGGTGAGGTCGCCGTAGTGCAGCACTAGGCGGGGATCGCTTTCGTGTGGATCCTGGTAAAGGTGATCGATCCGGGTGGTGTTGAAGCTGCTGGCTCGGCGCTTGATCCCATGCACTACATATCCCTTCTCAAGCAAGAGCTCCGCTAGGTAGCTACCATCCTGGCCGGTAATGCCAGTAATCAAGGCGATTGTGGTGGAGGTTAAAGAAGGAGGCATTTTGTTTCATAACGACGTGCAGGCAGATCGATTCTTCCTGCTGTCACAGCGGACGGGAGCGTTGCTCAACCGTCTCTACTGCCACCTGGTCCGATAGGAGTTTGCCATGTGACTCGGTTCTGCTCACCAGCGCATTGGATGATGGGGTGACACTGCCTGACCAACCCATTGGCAAAGCTGCTGATTACAGGTGGGGCAGGATTCGTCGGCAGCCATACCGCGCTGGTGCTGCTGGAGGCGGGCCACGAGCTGCTGGTGTTCGACGATTTCAGCAACAGCAGCCCGATCGCGCTTGACCGTGTGCGCGAGCTCGCTGGGCCTGCGGCCGCACCTCGGTTGCAACAGATGCAAGGCGACATCCGCAACCCCAAGGATCTTGAGCAAGCCTTCACCAAGGCGCCGTCTGGGATTGATGCGGTGATCCATTTCGCTGGCCTCAAGGCTGTGGGGGAGTCGGTGCAGCACCCCATGCACTACTGGGATGTGAATGTGAATGGCAGCCGCTGCCTTCTGGAGGCCATGCAGACCCATGGCTGCCACACCCTTGTGTTCAGCAGCAGCGCGTCGCTCTATGGATATCCAGAAGCCGTACCGATCCCGGAGACAGCTCCCATCGCTCCGATCAACCCTTACGGGCACACCAAGGCCGCTGTGGAGCAGATGCTATCCGACCTACACGCCAGTTCCCCGGACTCCTGGCGGATCGATTGCCTGCGCTATTTCAACCCGGTTGGCGCCCATCCGTCCGGCCGCATCGGAGAAAACCCGCTGGGCATCCCCAACAACCTCTACCCCTTCGTGAGTCAGGTGGCCGTCGGCCGCAAATCACAACTCCAGGTGTTCGGCGGAGACTGGCCCACTTCCGACGGGACGGGCGTACGTGACTACATCCACGTGATGGATCTCGCTGACGGCCACCTTGCCGCCCTGGACTGCCTGCTGGCGGAGGAACCGCAGCTGCTCACCCTCAATCTCGGCAGCGGCCAGGGACAGTCAGTCTTGGAGATGGTGCAGGCAATGGAAGCCGCCAGCGGCTGTTCCATCCCCTACGCGATCACCGACCGTCGGCCTGGCGATGCCGCAATCAGCGTCGCTGATCCCAGCAAAGCCGCTCAGCGCCTGGGCTGGCGAACCCAGCGCGGCCTCAAAGAAATCTGCCGCGACGGCTGGGCCTGGCAGCAGCAGAACCCAGATGGGTACACCTGACCGAAGAGTTGGTATTGATCGGGCAGAAAAAGTTCTAGATCTGAAGCAGCTATCCAGGCTTCCAAGGCCACTCAAGTCATGTTGTTTATTTAGGGTGCTACCGGATGTGCTTGTGGAGCAGTAGATCTGGACTTGGTTGTCCGTGGCGGTAGCTAATACATCCGCCAGCTCGCCCAGGAAGAGCGGCTCGAGCAGGACATCAGGATGCTTTAAGGGGCCAAGGGCACTCAAACGGCCTGGAATGCGCTGCTCCGGAGTCGGCTCCAAGGGCATCAGACGTAGCCAGGGGCTGACACCACCATCAAGCTCTCCGACACAAGCCCTTCACTTCGTGAGCACAACGTTTAACCGCTTAACTGTTAAACAAATCGTTTAACGCCTTCTTGTTATGGCGATTGGGATACGGCTAGAGCCAGAGCTCGAACAGCAGCTTGAACGCCTGGCTCAAAGCCTGGGCAAAACGCGCAGCGCTTGCGTAAGGGAGGCCATTGCCAATTATCTATCCCGCGTTGATGGAGACGAGGAGGCAAAGCGCCAATCCAGCTTGATCGCAGCCAGCAGCAGCACTCAGCAGTGGAGCGAGCCACTCCCCGACTGGGACGACTGGACAGCATGAGTTCTCTCCAAATCCAAAGAGGTGAGGTCATCACGGTGGCCAGCCCTGGTGCGTACTCCGGCAAACCCAGACCAGCTGTTGTCGTACAGGCGCATCGTTGGCTAGAAGCTCATCCCAGCATCACGCTGTGTCCACTCACCAGCACCCTGATCGAGGCACCTTTGGTGCGAATCATTGTTGAGCCCAGCGCCATGAATGGACTACGCAAACGATCCCAGCTGATGGTCGACAAGCTCTTCACGGTTCCAATCGGCGACATCGGCAGCTCGATTGGCTGTCTTGAAACAACCGTGATGGCAGAACTTGATCTGGCGCTCAGAGACTGGCTTGCCCTCCATTAAGGGCGCTCGCACTGCATAAACGCGTCGCCTACACCTGCGGCACCAGCTCATCAGGCAGTTAGGCCAACCAACTCTGATCCAACTCAGCAATGGCCTCAAATTCCGGATCCTTATGCAGCAACGTTGCCTGGCTCAAAAGAGCCGTCGCGGCGATCCAGGCTTCGGCTAAGGAATCAGACGAATGAAACGCGGGGAACGGAGCCACCACACCATCACCGGAAGCAACTGGATCAAACGGTGAACGATAAATCTCAATCCAATTCCCGGCCTGGTCACCGCCAGCAACCATATGAGAAAGAAAAGCCATAAATTCAAATAAATTTTGTAATTCAGGCTTGCCCAAAACCAGTTTCCTATGGGCAATCGCTTCAGGCGCAGCATTAACGCTCCAGCCAGCGATAGTGTTCGCCCAGCAACCATCAAAAGTAGAAAAAGAAATCACTGAGCAAGTCCAACCCCTGCCACTCGAGCAGCGGGCAAACGTTACTTATGCCGCCTATATACTCGGCCCTGGTGATTCCATCCAAATTGATGTTTTAGATCTACCGGAATTAAGCGGTACCTTTTCAATCGGGCCAGATGGCACGATTTACCTTCCCCGGCTACGAGCGCTATATGTTGAAGGACTAACAATTGAAGAGTTACGCTTTTTTGTAACCGAACAATTACGTGGCTACGTCATTGAGCCTGAGCTCTACGTTAGGCCTATTGGATACCGGCCAATACGCGTTTACATCGGCGGAGAAGTAAAACGGCCTGGATATTACACGCTTAGCGGAGCACAATCAGAGAAAAGTAACGATCAAACAGGAAATATTTCTGCTGTTGAAAACAATTCAATGGCTCTTCAAAACGTCAACAACTCATCATCCATAAGCGGGGGCTCATCTAGTTCAACACTCTTCCCCACGGTCTTCGATGCGATTCGCACAGCACAGGGCATTACTCCATACTCCGACCTCGCAACAGTAGAGGTCACACGCCTAAAGCCACTCAGCAGTGGCGGCGGAAGAATTCGAGCAAAACTAAATTTCTTGTCCTTGATTACTGAGGGAGATGAAAGTCAAAACATTCGATTATTTGACGGGGATGTGGTGAGTGTCAGCAAAAGCCCTGAGGTGCTTCGCGAGCAACTTCTTAAGGCAGGCCAAACTAATTTGACCCCACAGTTTTTGCAGGTCTACGTCAGCGGGCGCGTCGAGCAGCCTGGCGCCGTCACTTTGCCCCAAGGTTCAAGCCTCGTGCAAGCCATTGATCTTGCTGGTGGAACAAAAGTGCTTCACGGTAAAGTGGAATTTATACGCTTCACCCGCGAAGGGGAGATTGATCGTCGTATCTTTGGATTGAAAAGTGATGCCCCCGCCAGTGATTACCGCAATCCGGTATTAATGGCGGGTGATGTAATCCGACTGCGAGAAACCGCCTTAACCAAGTCGTTGGCTGTGATTGACGAGATCACAACCCCTGCGGTGGGCGTGTATTCAGTGTTCTCACTTTTCGATGGGTTTAGCAATTGATGACGAGCACAAATACTCCGGCCCAGGTCGCTCCTGTTCAACCCATCGCTGACGATGAAATCGACCTACGCCAACTCGTCGCAGCTTTAATTCGACAGAAAAAGTTGATCGCAGGGGTTGCCGGCACCGCTGTGCTCCTCAGTGGACTGTATGCATTCACCCGCGATCCCGTTTGGCAAGGTGAGAGCCAGATCGTGCTGGAGAATCAAGACTCTGGAGCTGGATTCGCTCAGCTGGCCGCATCGAATCCAATATTGGCCAATCTCGCTGGAGCGAGTGGCGGCGGTGGCAGCCAATTGGAAACGGAAGTGACGGTGCTGGAAAGCCCCTCTGTCTTGAAACCCACCTTCGACTTCGTGAAAGCCCGCAAGGCACAACAAGGAGAGGACACGAGCAAATGGAGCTTCACCGCTTGGCGCGATGGCAATCTCGACATTGAGCTCGAGAAAGGTACCTCAGTGCTCAATATCACTTACCGCGATACAGATCCAGATCTAGTGCTGCCTGTAATCAAACGCATCACCAGCGATTATCAACGCTATTCAGGCCGCGATCGTCAACGAGGCCTAACGCAAGGGGTTAGCTACTTAGAAAAACAAGTTTTAACCCTAAGGACGAAAGCTGACCTGTCGATGAGAAAAGCTCAGGCTTATGCGTTAACCCATGAATTGGGTTTACAAGATGGCATGCCAGCAGCCTCCACAGCAAACTCCGCTGGAACATCAGTCGAGGCCAACAGGGGGCAAGTCCAACAGCGTGTCAACGCACTGGAACAGCAGCTCATTTCAGCTCGCCGTGCTCGCAATCGCACCGTGTTTCAAGCCCCGCAACTGGAGGCCAATTCAGAGCTCTTTAGCCAGCTGCAAACACTCGAGTCCAACCTGCAGCAGAAACAATCTCTGTTGAATCCCAACGATGATTCGATTCGCAGACTGCAACGCCAACGCCAAAACCTAATTGCATACATCAATCAGCAAACAATCGGCCTATTGGAGGGTGAACTAATCACCGCCCAATCCCAGCTGTCGTCTTTAAACCGACCCCGTGATGTGGTGCTCAAGCACCGTGAATTGGTACGCACGGCGTTACGGGATGAAAAGACACTGGCTGAGCTAGAGATTCAGTTGCAAACCCTGCAACTCGAACAAGCCAGACAGACCGAACCCTGGGAACTGATCTCCACGCCAACGCTTCTTGACACTCCTGTCGCCCCGCGCAAAAAGCGCATGGTGGCCCTCGGTTTACTGGCCGGATTAGTCCTTGGGAGTGGCGCCGCCCTCGTCATCGACCGACGCACAGGGTTGGTCTTTAGTGAAGATGAACTGAAAACAGCCGTACCCGCTCCGTTGCTGGAACGGCTGTCACTTGATTCGAGCCTTGAATGGCCATCCACCTTGCAATTGATGGCACAAGGCCCCTTAAAAAATGCACAATCGATTGGATTAGTACCGGTTGGACAACCAGATTCGTTCGCTGTTCAACAGTTTCAAAACCAACTGAAGAAAGCATGTGTTGCACGGGAGATTGAAGCAAGCCAGGATCTTGTTAAAACAAGGGACTGCGACACTCAGCTGCTCTTGATTCAGCCAGGCTATGTATCTCGAAAGCAATTGGCGCAACTCAACCAAAGCTTGGCGCTACAAGGAACTCCAATTGCAGGGTGGGTGCTGCTTGACCCAACAATGGAGGCCGGGTGAAATCCTTTTTCGCTGGGTTAGCTTGTTGTGGCCTAGGACTATCTTTAAATGCACCAATTGGTGTAGCCGCTGAATGGGAGTCTGTTAATACCGACGCAGAATCTAAATCAACAACTAGCAATCAAGTTGACAAGGGTAGATCGACACAATGGTCTCCTGTTCAATCAAAGTCGGAAATATCGACCAAGACCAATCGACAAGTGGTTTGGACACCTGTCGAGCCATTAAAAAAATCTGCGCCTTCGCAATCGACTTTGGCCGTCATAGACACTGGATCGAACGTAAAAGAGCCAATTCGCTGGAAACCTGTTGAGCCAGCGATCGCTCAAGAAATCGAAGAAGATATAGACAACGAACAACCCATTAAAGATGCTTCAGTGAAGAACGTGGCAATCAAGCCACCAGTGATGCCGAGCGGAGCCACATTTGCTAACGACAAAGCGCTATGGCGAGATAATAATTGGCATCCGCAAATCAGCAGCCTTGTCCCTATTGGCTTCGGGCCAAAAGGAACAATGATTTCAATGGGCCTATATGGGTGGGATTGTACGACTTCAGGCATCTGTACCCAACCTCAAGACTGGGAAGACTATCAGGATCAGTTAGAGCGATTTGGAGAAGCCCACTATGAATTTTCAGTTGGGATAGGAGATTCAGAAAAACTTGTGGGAATAGCCCTTACAGGGCTATTTGAGGAAACATCACTACCTATTGGTTCTCGTAATGAAACTGAGGATAAAAGTATATTCAGCAATTATTATATCGGAGCTCACTTGTCTAGAAATATTGGTCCCGACACTGGACTACGTGTTGGAGTAAAAAACTGGTTAGACGTTAAAGAATGTGGCCTAGCCTGCGGTTACCCAAAAAGTGCTTATGCAGTGATCAGCCAAAGATTCCGGTTAAATGACAACCAAAACGGATGGTTTCCCAACGCCTACCTAACAGCCGGTGTCGGCAATGGTGAATTCAGATCACTTGACGAGCAAGTTCGCGAATCTATTGCATCACAAAGAGACAATGGGTGCCAAACCTATGGATACATCCCAGACAAACCCTGCACTCCAAATACCTTAAGACGTGCCGTTTTAGATGCAGCTAATTATGGAGAATTAACCCCAATTGGCTCTGCTGCTTTAGAAGTTTATCCTGGCTTTAATGCCATTGGAGAGTGGACAGGCAGGAATTTAAATCTTGGATTTAGTGTCAAGCCTTTCGAAGAGGTCGGACTGGTATTCACATCCATGTGGAATCAACTATTAAAAAACTGTGACTACGGATGCGATGTAAGCGTTCCAGATTACAGCGGAAAAGCCCCCCTCCCAGAAAATATGATTACATATCGACCAGTATGGTCCTTCAAGCTTTCATTAGACGTTAAATTCTAAAGTGTAGTTCTCCACAGAACTAATTAGTATGTCACCTGACTATAAATGCATTACCCATAAATACTTTTTCCAACATCAAGCAAACTGAAATCCAGGTATGCGGCCAATAAAGCTACCTAGCACATATTGAATTCACCAATCCTAGATTCGAAGGTAATGTTCCACTCTTCGATATTTACTTAAATCCTCTTTCAACTTCATGACCATATCAAGTGCTCCGCTGGAGCCACTGATAACGATGTATTTTCACTTCACAGCGAAATCAATAGAGGTACTGACAGAGACACGAGACTCGGCGAAGCAGCCCGATCAAAACCTGAGGCCAGCAATCAAAGGCAGCCTTCCCAGAGATGACTTACACAGAAACGTTCAGCCCAAGGTCGAAACCACATCACTTCCTATTAATTAAATTTATCAAACAAATGCTCAACCAAAGAAAGCTTCACAACTATGAATTACAATCCGATTAAACCAGGTCTTATGCAGCATCTATTGCTTGCACATCAGAGCCAACACTTTTAGCGACTCAGTGTCATATCGAGATGCGCATTCTCCAGCTAGTGCATGGTCACATCAAAACAAGCTTCGGTGGCAGTGAGCATGCCGCATTTGCTCTCCACCATGCCTACAAATGCAATCAGAATGCCTGGATCCTGACCCCTGGCGTTGAAGATCCAGCTGACAAATCACCAGGTGATCTAAAGCTCCCAAGCAGAAGCCACCCCTTGAAGTTGGTTGGTAAAGATGCCGAGGAACGGGATCGGCAGCTTGCTTCTTTGCTTCAAGAAATACAACCGCAGGTCATTCACCTGCACCACTACTTGCATTTTGGGGTCGATATCATCGCAGCCCTCAAAAGGCTGTGGCCTGAAGCCATCGTCGTACTGACTTTGCACGAATATCTGTTGCTCTGTGCTCATAACGGGCAGATGCTGAAACGCGGAAGCAATCGGATTTGCAATAACCCAGAGCCAGAGGCATGCTCCAACTGTTTCGAAGGTCTGGATCTCAATCTGTTCGAGCAGCGCAACTTCGCAGCACAAACTGCTCTAAAAAGCTGCGATGGGCTGATCAGCCCGAGCCACTACCTGCTAACCGTGATGCAGCAGCAGTTCTGTCTCCCAGCAGAAACGCGGGTGATCGAGAACGGGCTGCCACTCGAGCTGCTTCAAAGATGCCGCCAAAGCAGAGATGAGACGAGCAACGCAACGCCTTCTCTCAATCGCTTCGCTTTCTTCGGCCGGGCCAGTGAACTCAAGGGGTTACTTGTAATGCTGCAGGCCTGTTATTTAATGTCGTTAAGCGATACGGGCTCATTTCAGCTGCAGATCTTCGGAGGAGGACTGGAGCTAGAACCAGCAGCTATCCAACACCGGATCCACTCCTTAATTGCCGCTTGCGGCGAACATATTGAACTTCATGGTCGCTACCAGCAGATGCAAATTCCCCAATTGATGCAGCAGTGCGATTGGGTGATCGTTCCATCGATCTGGTGGGAGAACTCACCGGTGGTGATTCAAGAAGCGTTCGCATGCCACAAACCGGTCATCGGCAGTAACCACGGCGGTATCGCCGAAAAAATTAATGGTCGAGGGGGCCTCGGATTCCAACCCAATGATGCTGCCAATCTGGCTAGTCGCATGGCAGAAGCGATCGGCAACGTGCAGCTGCACCGCTGCCTGCAAAAACAGATGGCACCGCCCTTTTCAATTGAGGCCTGCGCAGCACAACACCTAAAGTTCTACGAGGAATTGATGCAGAGTCATGCCTGCGGATGAGAAGCCACCAGGTGACCTTGAAGTACTCAGAGATGAGCTGAATCACTTTATTCGCTTGTCACAAGTGCAGGCCAAACAGCTCTCCCGCTACCAAGAGCTGCAGCAACGAAGCCACCGGATGATCTTGAAGCTGAACGATCAATTAAAGGTATCCAGGTCAATGGGATCCATCAGCTTCCGCAAGTGATCCAAGATCAGCGCATCCCTTGCCAGTGCCTGATCTACCTTGAGCACTCGATCGGCGCTGGCGCATTGCAAGCCGTGCTCGTACGCCACATCCTGTTGCGCTGACAACCAAGTGAGAGCTCCAGAATGCCCAGGGTGCTCCACCAAAAACCTCAAGGCTGATTGCACAGCGTTTTTATCTCGGCCGATGTCCTGCTGCAGCATCAGCTCCACCACCAAACCCTGCCAGCAGTGATCAGCGATATCAGAGCCTTCTAGCCGTTGCAACGCCTCGCGGTAACTGGGCAAATGTTGCCAAACCTGCTCACCCAGCTCCACCACCAGCTGCGCCCAGCGTCGCTGCAGATCCACTGGCAAAGCATCCAGCGACCACTGGCCCCATTGCATCAACTCTTCGAGAACGGCCTTGGCCAATGCAGCTCCACCCACACCAATCTGTTGATGCGCAAAGTCAAAAAGCCGACCGTGGAGCTGAGTAGGTGGAATGGTCTCCAGCAGTGGGAGTCCGATGGGCTCCCACTGCTGAGCGTTGCAATGCTCTAGAAGATTGGACCGGAGAGCCTGCTGATGAGTTAGCAGGGCATCGGTCGCTCCCTGCAGCACCTCGCCTTGATCCAGATCGGCTAGAGACGACAACAAAAGTGTTGCTTCCCCAAAGCGATCCGAATCAATCAAGCCTCGGATCAGGTTGTCGAAGACAAGCAGATGCTCCACACCCTGATCGCGTAGCCACTCCAGCAACATCAAGCTGGTGGCTTGATCACTGGCACTACGGCATTGGATTGCCTGTCGCAACACAGCAAAAAAGCATTCCTCTTCGTGCTCCCAGCTGCCCTCCAACTCCTGATAGCAGCCCAGCTCGTCGCCAAACCTCTCCAGGAGCTGAGGCAAGCGCTCACGCAAGGGCGGCCACTCAGCCATCACCCCATTCCTCCAGCAGAGCCGTAAGCCCCTCGGCCGTAAAACAGTCATCAAGGCGGTGCAGGACCGGCGTCCCGTGTACTAAACGCCACTGAGGGTTCACCACCAAGCGACGCAATTGCAGCTGCAAACCAGCCAGGTCCCGCCAGAGAAGTGCTGAGGAGATCACCACCCAATCCATTCCTGCCGCCGCAATTAGCTGCAGCAGTTGCTGCGAGGGGCTCTGGCCGAAGTCGCAGATCAGAATTCCCAGCAGGCCATCCTCAAGCTCTTTCTTGAAAACACGGGTGAGCCTGGCTCGCAGGGCAATTTGCTGAAACGGCACCGACACCAGTGCCTTCAAATTCGGATGGGGATGGGCCTTAATCCAAGCGATTCGTTCCTCTAAAAGCGCAAGATCCGCATCACGCAACAGGATCGCCACGGTGATCGACTCCTGCCAGAGACGACGGTGAGCAGTCGACTCCCAAAGCTCTTCCCAAATTTGAGGTTGCTGTTCTGCCATCAGGCTGCAAGTGCGGCCCAGACCATCCTGATTAGCGGAAACGTCCTTCAGCGCCCGATGCTTCACCACCGGAGATCCAGCATCCAATGAACAGATTGGGTAGGCCGTGGAGTTGAGCATTGGCTCCCCATTGCGGGGATCCTCCATCGGGCTGATCGGCAACCAGGCCCGCCACTGGATGCCCAGTTCACCCAACAAGCAAGAGAACCCCAATTCATAGGCCTGAATGACGTCATGACGACTGGCCTGGGGAATGACGGCCTCAAAAAATTGCACCAACCTGTGGTGCTGCATCACAGCTTGCTCCACCAGCAGGAAATAACTCTGCAAATGCGGCGTGTACAACTGACAGTCCGTCAAGCCCCACACCGGCCCCGGCTGCTGGACCATGGCGTCGAGGATCGGCTCGAGATCACGGAAAGGGCCCACCACGCTGTCGTTGCAGAGCAGCACGTGGGTCGCCCCATCAAGCAACTGCTGCTCTCGGGCGATGCGAAGCCCCAACTGATAGGAACCAAAGTCGTAGGCACGGTGGCGCTTACAAAGGCAAATTAACCCTGGGTACTGCTCAACGAGCTCCTCCAGACCATCGACCTGATCTTGATCAAACACCAGCACAAGCTGCGTGCTCAGCTGCCGCAGGGCGCGAATCCAGCGGATAGTAACGGCAGACAGCGTCCCGCCACGCGCATACCCCGCCATAACGGTCACCAAACGCTTGTGGGGCAACGCGTCAGTCACAATCACTAGCCTCCCAGTCCTGCAACTGCCGCTCAAAAAGATCCAGCACCAGATGGTTCGTGAACAGACCGCGATCCCAAGGGGTTGCTGGAGGTTGTGGCCATTCCATGGCCACAACCTCCAGCACATCCTCGAGAGTATTTGGCTCGTCTTCATCCATCAGGGCAACGAGCAACATCTCCACCACCCGCTCCGTGTCATTGCGATCTATGGCTTGAGCCACCTCCATGGCCAGTTGTTCGCCCGACTCGACTTTGCGCAGCTGATTGGCCAGGGCGTGCTTAGCGATCTCCCGCAGTTTTCGATTCTCATGGTGGAGCAGCTCGTTCCAACGGGCTTCGGCGCGAGCGCGATCCCCGAGGAACAGCCAGATCCTGGCCTCCACATCTTCGAAAAACGACGTCCACATCCCATGACACTTGCAGCAGGCGATCAGGGCTTCCGACACCCGCACGGCCCGAATTTTTTGCAGGCAGCGCAACTCCGCATAGATCTCCGGAACACCCGGACGGCACTGATCAGTGCCGATGCACTGCGGCAGCCAGGCCGCCCGCTCACAGATCAATAAAGCGTCCGCCCGCAGGGCCAGGGCGCGATCTTCAACGGTGGGGGCTGAGGATGCCATAACGGCAATTCTGCTGCAGCACAACCATTGATTCAATGCCGAATCGTCGTCCGCTGAGTGGGGAACTGGGCTGATGAGTTCAAGCCGGTACGCTTGAACTCGCGGTAGATCGTGATGACGGCTCACCTGGCATCGCCTATCAACCTTGACGCCCTGCTGCCAACGGACGTCAAGACGCGCAGGTTGTCCACAGGGGAAACGTTGCTGGCCCCAGGTGAGCTCCCAACAAAAATTTGGCTGATACGCCACGGAACGGTGCGCAGTTTGGCCGGGATGCTGCCGCGGAACAACTGGCGCACTGTTGAACGCCACGGCAGTGGAGAACTCGTTGGCTGGCTCGGTTGGCTCCATGGCCGTCCGATCGAGCATCTCCGCGCTGCAGAACCTTGCGAGCTGATCGAGTTGACCTTGGATCAGGTTGACAACCTCTTGCGAACAGAACTTGCACTTCGTGAATGGTGCGCCCAGCAGACCCCAATTATTGAGCTGCTCCATCTGCTTTTGCAGCTCTCCCATGGCAACCCAGCCCGAGGCCATCAACTGGATGACTGGCGTGATCTGCAGCACAAAATCGGTCACGCTATCGACCAAGATCCTGAGCCTCGTCCAGGCGGGCAATGGCACTGGATCGATGGTGAAGTGTGGCCTCAACCAGCTTCAGCCAGTCACCACCAACAACGGCTGATCTGGCTTCCAGACCCCGATGATGCCGCCATCCAGGAAAGCCTCAAGACGTTAGGGCCCACAACGCGGCAAAACGCCAACCAACAGGAGCTGAGTCTCAACCGCGCCAGCGGTCCACGCGACATCCCTCTAGCCATTTGCAAAAGCTTGGCGGAGTTCCATGGTGTTCCCATCAATCGCGACAACCTGCTGGATGAGATCGACGCCTTACTTCAGCGTCAGGCTCGACTGAACCTGATCAACATCGGCCAGCTTCTCAGCAGCCTCGATCTCTCGGTGTCGAAGGTGGAGTTGCCAATGCGGCAGCTCACTCGCGTACCTTGCCCCGCAGTGTTCAGCCATCAGGGAAACATCACCCTGCTGGAGGGGATAGACGACAACGGCCAACTGCGACTGCTGGACCCCGAACTTGGGGCCCTGAGAGTGAATCCGGCCGCTATCGCTCCAGAAGCAGGTGAACGGATGCCGATCCTGCTGCTGCGCCGGCGTCCAGACAGCAAGGAACAACGCTTCAGCTGGAGCTGGTACGGCCCTTTTCTGCGGCCTCATCGCCGTGAACTGATCGAGGTTCTGGTGACCTCTGGCGTGGTCAATGTGCTGGCCCTGGTCACACCACTTGGGATCATGCGGTTGATCAACGCCCGCACCGGTGGCAGTGACTCCCTGGATGCAGTGGTCAGCATTGGTGTAATTCTCATCGGCGCCAGTGTCGTAACGGCCATCGCGTCCGCCCTGCGCAGCTTGATCTTCACGGGCATCGCTAATCGGGTGGACATGGACACCCGCGAGACCATCCTGGATCGGCTTGTGCGTCTGCCCCAGGGCTTTTTTGACGTCAGACCCGTGGGCCGGATCACTTACTACTTCAACCAGCTCGACCGATTACGCGATTTCCTGATCGGAAGGGCATTGACCACCCTGGTGGATTTCAGCTTCAGCCTGATGTATCTAGCGGTGCTGTTCAGCCTCAATCCACTGCTCACCCTGGTCACGCTCAGCACCCTGCCCCTATTTGTGGTGTTGGCTCTCATCGCCAACCCGATCGTGGAAAACCAGATCGACAAGGTGGTGCAGGAAGGCGTCCGCACCAACAGCTATCTCACGGAAGCCATCACTGGCATTCAGACCATTAAGTCCCAGAACGCAGAGCTCAAAACCCGTTGGGATTTTCAGGATCGCTACAGCCGCTTCATCGGCGAAGACTTCAAGCTGAAGGTCAGCGGTGAAACCGTTGGCGCCCTAGCCAAATTCCTCGGAGATCTCACCGGCATCGCCACCATGGTGGTGGGGATTTGGTTGGTGTCTCGAAACGAGCTCTCGATCGGAGCGCTATTTGCCTTTCGGATCATCAGCGATCGCGTCACAGGTCCGTTGGTGCAATTGGTGCAGACCTGGCAGCAGTTCAAGATCCAGTCCCGCAACCTCACCCTGGCGGCTGATGTGGTCGATCGACCCACCGAACAATCAGAACGCGACGCCGCCAACATCCCGATGCCGCCCCTCCAGGGCAAGGTGTCGATCGAAAACGTCGACTTCCGCTACCAGGAGGGCGGCCAAACCATCCTTCACAACGTGTCTCTTGAGGTTCCCGTGGGAACCTTTGTTGGCCTAGTCGGTGGGTCGGGATCGGGCAAATCGACGCTGTTGAAATTGTTGCCGCGCTTCTACGCTGCCGAATCAGGACGCATCAAGATCGATGGCCTCGACATCAGCAAAGTAGAGCTCTATTCACTACGCCGTCAGATCGGTGTGGTGCCACAGGATTCGCTGCTCTTCGACGGCACAATCAAAGAGAACCTGCTGATGGTGAAACCAGATGCCACCAGTGAGGAGTTGATTCGAGCGGCCCAGATCGCCTGTGCCCACGATTTCATTATGGAGATGCCGCAGGGGTACAACTCACCGGTGGGAGAACGGGGGGCCGGGCTGTCTGGTGGTCAACGCCAACGAATGGCCCTGGCCCGGGCAGTGCTGCAGAACCCCAGGATGCTGATCCTCGATGAAGCCACCAGTGCCCTCGATGCCACCACCGAACGGCAGGTGTGCCTCAACCTCTTCGAAGCCTTCCGCGGCCGTACTGTTTTTTTTATCACCCACCGACTTACGACGGTGCGACCTGCCGATCTAATCGTGCTGATGGACCAAGGCGTGGTCATGGAAACAGGTGATCACAACGATTTGATCGAGCGTCAGGGCTGGTATTACGCCTTGGTACAGAGCCAAGCTCAGGAGGGATTGAACTGATGCCCCCCATCGACGAAACTGCATGGAGTTTCAACCAACCTGTACTACTGAAAAAAAGCCGGCGCACCTCCTCGGTGCTGGTCTGGACCTTGGCCGGCGGCACCCTGTTCGCGATCGCCTGGGCGTTTCTAGCCCCATTGCCGCAAACCGTTGCTTTGCAAGGCAAACTACAATCCACTAGCGGTTCGCAATCAATTGACGCTCCGGTTCCCGGTGTGATCGAAGACGTCGCGGTCGTGGAAGGCCAACGCGTCAACCGCGGTGATCTGCTGCTTCGGTTCGATGCCCGCGATGCGCAAGCACGGCTCAACAGTGCACAACGCAATCGAGATCGTCTTCAAAACCAGATCACGATCAACCGCGTGGTGCTTGGGGAGGAGCCAGCCTCCAGCCTGAGCGAGAACCAACGCGCACTGTTGATCAGCCAACGCCAAAACAACGACGGCAGCCTGGCCGCCGAGCAAGCCGCCATACGTCGCAGCAAGGTCCGCGTCGCTGGGCTGCGGCAATCGCTCAGCACCGCAGAAATGGTGGCCTATCGCTACGAAGCCTTGCAGCGGGATGGAGCGAGCAGCGAACTCCAGGTGGTCATGGCGCTCGCCAAGGTGGCCGAGATTCGCACCGACCTCGATGCCGAAGAAGAAGACCTGATCCGCTTGAAATCTCGCCGTGAGGCCGACCAAGGCAGCCGTGAGGCGCTCCTGCGCAAGGAGATAGAAAGCAACCTCAATCAGATCGCGGTTCTAGATAGGGACATCCGACAGTCCGATGTGCTTCTCTCTCGCATCAATGTCGAAGCGCCGATCACAGGGCTGGTGTTTGAGCTCAACGTCAGCCGCGGCGATGTGGTCTCCAAAAGAAGCGGCAACAAGCCGATGCTGCAGATCATTCCGGAAGATGAGCTACAGGCCAAAGTCTTCATCCCCAATGAAGCCATTGGCTTTATTCGCATCGGACAACGGGCCGATATTTCGCTCACCGCTTTCAACGCAAGTGATTACGGCTATCTCCCGGCTACGGTGAAACGCGTGGGATCCGATGCACTGACCCCGCAGGAGCAGCAACGCGAACTGGGTACAGACGCCCAGGGCCTGCATTTCCCCGCCACTTTGAAGCTCAACAACCAATCGCTCCAGGTCGGCACGCGCTCGATCGACTTGCTACCTGGCATGAGCCTGACCGCTGATCTTCACATCCGCACCCGTCGATTTATTTCCGCGATCACGGATCTGTTTGACGACAAGCGGCGCAGCCTGGAACGCCTGCGCTGATGCATCACCTCGATCCACATCCCCTCTGGCAGCACCTTCCTGCAGAGCGCCGCACCCTGGGATCACAACTCGCCCTTAAATATCGACGCGGACTGGCCTGGATCAACCGCCGCCGCCAACGCATTGGTATTGCCGTGGGGCTTTACCTCTTGATCTGGTTAGTCCCCCTACTGTTCAACCAGGTCTTGATCACCAGTTTTGCCTTGCTGCCCTTAGTACTGGTCCCCCCGGTCGGTGGTCTGGTCTACTGGCTGGTCTGGCAGGAGTTCCATGGCTGATATTGAATTGCATCCTGGAACACCCAGCTGCGATGTCGCCACATTGAATCGGCTGGCCCGGCAGCAAGAGTTGGGCGTGGCCATGGCCCGAGCTTTGATTTACGACGAAATCTGTCAAGCCGTTCCCCTCTCTCAAGATGACAGCGACGTCCTCATTCGGATGTATCTCGAGCAGCAAGGCATTGACCCAAACAACGCAGATGCTCATCAAACATTTCTGCAGGTCAAAGGTTGGAGCAGTGAGGATCTGGGCTACATCTCCAGCCGTTGGGAACGGATTGAGCGTTTTCAGAACCAAATCTTTGCGGAAGAAGTCGAGCGTCAATTTCTGAGCAGAAAACTGGCCCACGACCAGGTCACCTATTCGATGATTCGCGTCCGCGATGGCGACCTAGCCTTTGAGCTGCACCAACGCTTGTTGGACGAGGAAGCCAGTTTTGCAGACCTTGCAGGTAAATATTCCGACGGTGCAGAGCGCGACTCAGAAGGGATCTGCGGACCAGTACCCTTCGATCAAGCCCACGCCACCGTGGTGGAGAAACTCCGCGGCTGCAAAGAGGGAGAGCTGCTGGAGCCATTCTTCCTGGTGGACATCTGGCTGATTCTTCGCCTCGAGCGCTGGCAGGGAGCCCGGCTTGACGACGCCATGCGCAGCACGATGCTCGAAGAATTATTTGATCAATGGGTGGATCAACGCATCACGACCCTCACGGAGGGCCGCACACCCGATCCACTACCCACCCACTTACTGAAGCGTGTCTAATTCCTCAGCCAACCAAACCGGCAGACTGCTGCTGGAGCTAAGGCTGACGGAGCCTGCTGGATAGAACAACAACATGGCAAGCAGGGCCTCGGCCGAATCTGGGCTGGTCATCGCTGCGCGGATCTGCTGGTCTTGAACATCCACGAGCTCCCTGCCGAAATTGGCGCGAATCAAGGCACGGGTAACCCCGCCGACTGGGGTCGTGTAAAGGTTCTTCCCTTGGTCAGAATCAGTGTCCAACCAGAGCTGAGCAACAATGCAACGCAACCCGCTGAGTTCCTCGAGAACTTCTCTGTCCTCAGGGTGAACGCCATAACGCTCAATCAAGTCAGTCATCCTCGCCACAGCTTGTTTGTCGCGAAAACAAGCCATCGCTTCATCACCGCGCTGTTCTGTCAACGGCTGCAGCTGGTTCAATATCGTCTCCACTGGCTGCCCAGCCTCTTCACTGGCCGCCTCCAATAAGCCGACCGGTCCCTGTAATTGCGCTTGAAGCGACATATCGCAATAGTCGGCGTAGTCCTTGATCAACCAATCGGGGAGTTTCTCCAGAGGGTTGCCAATACTGAACCCACCGGGACGAGTATATGGAATCACAGCCAAAAGGAGATTGTGCTGGCGAGGTTTCTGGTCTGAAGATGCGAGTTGCCGCGTCAACTGTGCCAGCCAAAGCTGCTCATCGCGCGCCAACGCCTGACGAACTAACGGTCCTTCAAGCTGCAGACGTTGAAGTATTCCGATCGGTCCTTTATATAATTCAGGGAGTTGATCGGTCGGAGCAGCCAACCAAAACACCGAAAGACAGTGCCGTGCCTGACGAGCCGCCTGCAGCGTTGCCAGCGAGGGGTTGACGGCTGCCTCGCGCATGATCAGCTCCAGACGGGCTACCGACCAAGGACGCAACGCTCCAGTTAAATTAATGCCCGCTAGTTCAGGCAGCTCCAGCGCCCCTGGATGAGCAGTGAGTAAATCCAACCCCTGCGATCTAGATGCAGTTGACTGAGCCAGCCGATCGCGAAGCCAACCGCGGATACCCATTCGTGTGTGTGTAGTTCCGGCAGACTATCTGTACCACTCGCAGCTCACAACATCCACCGCATCTATCTGCTGCTAACCCATCAGAACTTCCCCGGGCAATTTCGAGACCTCGATCCAGCCTGGATACAAATGGGGCACCAGATCACAGCAATTGCAAAGCCTGTTCCAGAGGCGCAACTCCTCCTGATCAGTCACCAAAACCAGGGATCGGAATGAAGCAAAACACTGGTTAGCTCAGCTAATTTCACACTTGCCTTGGCGAGCTGCCTATAGAAAACGATCGCGAAAGCATCGATTTGCCCGAATGCCTCGGCCTAGGTTCCATGGTGCACTTGCTTCAGTGCAGCGCCTGTCATCTGGCCGTCAGTTACCCCTACGCGTTGTCTTGGAGCACATTGGAAGCAAAGGCTTGTGAAGCCCATTTAATTGGCAACCCCGGAGCACCCGTTGTGAACAAGCTCATCGAAGGTTAAAGGTTCATTCTCGTTCCGTTAAGTGACTATCAAGCCCTTGCATCTTCAACCACTGCACTTCTGCAGAAGCCGCACGAACGCCGACAACTTGGCCAAACAGCAGGACGCATCGTGGTGCACGTTTTTCTATCGCCAGGAGCCTCACGGCCTACCAGCAGCGTTTCAATCAATCAGCCAGCATTCCTTAACAAAGTCCACTAATTGCCTCTAGCGCTCAGCCCCCTTGCAGTCACTGGGGCCTTGCACAAGCAAAGAAAGGAAATCTCTACCCCACCCCTTAACAGGCCACCACTCAGCTGCCGAATTGACCATTCCTTTTGCTGTAGGGGGTTTTAAAGTTTAAGATCGGTCAGTTTTTAAATCTCATACTTTTTCATGGCTACTACTGTCCCCGGCGGCGACGGCACCGATGTCATCCTCCCTGAGGGCATCAGCAGCGATCAAGTTGAAGTCGAAGTCACCGATGAGGGCAACACTAATGTTGCTATTAAAGAGAAGACTAAGGACCTCCAGATCGAAGCCAAAGGTTCCACGGCTGTCACCGGTGAAAAAGTCGTTAATTCTACAATTAATGTCAGCACTTCTAAAAGTGAAAACGCCAACATTGTTCTTGAAACGACCGTTTCTAATCAGACCAATATTGCTAACGGAGGCAAAGGCTCCCTCGAGGTAAACATCAACACCGGCCAAGTCAAAAACCTAACAATCGATGCTGGCAACAAAAAACGTGCTGACCTCGTCAGTATTAAGGATGACGTCAAACTAACCAAAGCCACCATGAAAATGGGCAAAGGCAACGACAGTGTCCGCTTTGGCAAGGGCGTCACCTTCGCAGGGCGAACCAATATTGACCTCGGCAAAGGGGGCAAGGACTCCGTCATTATCGAAGCCGACTCCATTAGCGAAGGTAAGTTGAACATCACCAACTTCACCAAGAAGGACACCATTACCGTGGGCGACGAGACCTTTACCTACAAGGACATCAAGAACGGTGCCGAAATCACCGGAATAAACGTTGAACTTGCCTGATCATTTCGATCAATCGGTTCAGCACAGCCCCTCTTCGGAGGGGTTTTTTATGCACAGCAACAAAATCAGACGCATTTAACAAGAGCAGCTAGACATAAGAATGACTCACACAAGACAATCTTTAGAAGACGATTTGTTCGCCTTTCAATATAATTATTGCTTCCGCGCGAATACAAATAAATCAATAAGAATACTCATCTTAATGCTTGCAATGCATTTACTTAGAGCGACTAAATTGGATACTAGCAATAATTAACAAGATTAAAGCTCTTTCCAAAACTTAGGACCTATCATTAATAGATACTCAGTTATTGAAGCGTGATGTTAATCGTGTATTTTTTGCCCCCAGGCATCTGAGCAGATGCGACGAATCGTTGCCTGGCTCTCGGACCTACGGGTCGCAATCGTCCTGCTGTTCTTGATCGCTCTTGCTAGCGCCATTGGTACCGCCATTCCGCAGGGGGATGCTCCACGCAGCTATGTGGAGGCCTACACCACACGACCTTGGCTTGGATTGCTCCACGGAGAGCAGGTGCTTCAGCTTCAGCTGGACCACGTGTATTCCAGCGTTTGGTTCCTGAGCCTTCTGGCTTGGCTCGGACTTGCTCTCATCCTTTGCAGCTGGAGACGCCAATGGCCCGCTCTTCAAGCAGCACGAAGATGGATCGACTACCGCACCCCTCGTCAGCTCAGCAAACTCACAATTGCCGAAAGTCTGTCCTGTGCCGATTCAACATCAGCACTTCAGGCATTTTCATCTGTCTTAAGCCAGCGGGGATGGCGGCTCGAGCGCAAAGAGAACCGCTTTGCCGCACGGAAGGGCACTGCAGGCCGGGTTGGCCCTTTGCTCGTGCACACCGGTTTAATCCTGCTGATGCTGGGTGCTGTTTGGGGAGTGCTGGCTGGAAATCGCCTGGAACGGTTCCTCGCCCCAGGGCGCACCCTTGATTTACTGAGCCGCAATGGCGACTCACAGGTATCGATTCTCTTGGAAGCCTTTCAAGTGGACCGCGACCCTGCGGGGCGGGCTGAACAATTTCGCTCTCAATTGCACCTGGAAGAAAACGGCAACTCAATCGACCGCGAAATCAGCGTGAACCATCCCCTACGTCATCGGGGCATCACCATCTATCAAGCGGACTGGTCACTAGCCGCGATCACCCTGCAAATCGGCCGAAGCCCTCAATTACAGCTTCCGCTTCGCAGCTTCCCCGAGCTCGGCGAACAGGTTTGGGGTCTGGTCTTACCCACACGCCCAGACGGGACCGAGCCCGTTTTTCTGAGTGTTGAGAACGAAAAGGGTCCGATCAATATTTTCGACACGGACGGGTCATTACTCACCCTCCTAAGTCCTGGGGGACCAGCAGTCGACGTCAAGGGTTTGCCGATGCGGGTGAATTCGGTTCTCCCCGCCAGTGGTTTGTTACTGAAGCGAGATCCAGGCGTTCCCCTGGTGTATTTGGGATTTGCCGTGATGCTCGTTGGCGGGGGGCTCAGCTTGATTGCAACGCGACAACTTTGGGCGATCGCCAGTGAAGGGCAATTGCATGTGGGAGGCCTTTGCAACCGCAACCTCACCGCCTTCGCCAAGGAATTACCCAGCCTGATCAGGGAAACAGCACTAGCCAATCAACAGGGCTGACGGGTGCCATGGCTGACTCGCACTACCGTATGAACGTTGCCCCTGGGGTTGAAGTCTGCTTCTAATTGCATCCATACCGGATCACAGGCGGCCACCAAATCATCAACGATCCGATTGGACACTTCTTCATGGGAGATCGAATGGTCTCTATAGCTGTTCACGTAAAGCTTGATGGCCTTGAGCTCCACCACGCGGGGACCAGGCTGATAGGTGAGCCGGAGAACGGCAAAATCTGGATATCCCGAAAAGGGGCACTTGCAGGTGAATTCCGGCAACTCAATGCTCACCTCATAGGCACGACCAGGTCGAGGATTGTCAAAACAAATCAGCTCAGCCTCATCAATCGCCCGTTCTCCATAGAGCGGAGTCTCCGTCTGTTGTTGAAATGCGGCTCCAGTCAATGCTCAAAGGGAATCAATCAGAGTGACCCTAAGCAACAAAGACATGGCAGTGTTCTGTAACAGCTATTACAACCCTGGGTGTGTTCCGAGCCATCCTGGATTCAGTTGATCCAACAGCATGAAAAAGGTTGAAGCGATTATTCGTCCCTTCAAATTGGAAGACGTGAAGGTGGCGTTAGTCGAAGCCGGTATCATCGGCATGACCGTCACTGAAGTTCGAGGCTTTGGCCGTCAAAAAGGACAGGTGGAACGGTATCGGGGCTCTGAATTCACAGTGGAATTTCTCCAGAAGTTGAAGATCGAAGTGGTCGTTGAATCGAACCGTGTCGACGACGTCGTCACCGCCATCGCCAATGCAGCCCGCACCGGAGAGATCGGCGACGGCAAGATCTTCATCTCACCTGTGGAATCCGTCGTGCGCATCCGCACTGGAGATCGGGACAGCACAGCCCTCTGAGACTGAGTTGCTGGGGAATAGCGCGGTGCTTCAACACAACGGTTTTCAAAACAGAATGTTGAGAGAGCAAGCGTGTCTAACCGCCGCGACGTTCCCCTAAGACGAAGGGGTCAAATTGCAATGAAATCCCGAATTCGTCTGCAAATTCCAAAACCCTGCACCGAGCTTTAGTTACACCCATCTCAGACCGGAGAATGCCCACCAACAGCACTTGCGCCGCGCCGCTTTAAATAGAGAGCTCAGAGCTCTGCCAGCCAAGTGAACGTTGCACCGCTTCCTCCTGAAAGGTGGAAACCACATCAAAGGTACCCCCCAAAATCCGTTGACTGGCATCGTCCCAGCGGTAGGAAATCTGGTAACGATCCAGAAGCTCTATTGCAGGGACCCAAGAATGACCGTGTTCGTCAAGCTGCACCTTGAGGGTTGTGCCGCGGACCTTGATCTTGGCGACACCAGGAAACTGAAGGCGGTCCGATGGCTCCTATCCTGAAACTATCATTTAGTGATGGCGGATTTGCTCTTGGAGTCGACCGCCAACATCCAAGGTTCCGTCGCGATGGAGCTGCAACAGATCCCAGCATTCTCAAGTTCCACCCCAGCTCACGGGCCCAAAGTTGTCGTGCAACGTGCATCCGTCGCGATTGGCAGCCGCTTCGACATGGGTCATCACCCGCTCCAGCGTGATCTCTTCGGCACCCCATCCCAAACAAACGCCGAGCCAAACTTGCAGCTTCTTGGCAAAGACTGGACAGTTGCAAAGGACTCGGAGCCTGCGTCCAAGGATCAGGCATACCACCCATGAAACCACCGCTGAAGCCACGCTGTCGCTATTGCGGCGCAACGTTTTGGCTGGCAAGTCGTCGTCGTAAGCATGCAAACGATGCTTTTAACCATCCCCCGTCACGATCGAGAGGTAGAGAACCGGTCGAATCCAGCCATCGTGGGTGGCGGTCCGGTGCAAATAAATGGTCGAAGCCATCGGCCTCGATCGAGCAATCGGATCAAATTCAACGCAAAACCACTGGGGTTGGCCACCCACCGCCCCATAGATTCATGAATTCATTTGGGCGAGCGAGCCGGTGATCGAGCGCTATACCCTCCCCGAGATGGGAGCCATCTGGAGTGAGCAAGCCAAATTTCAAAGTTGGCTCGACGTGGAAATTGCAGCCACCGAAGCCAACTGTCGCCTCGGCCGTGTGCCAGAAGAGGCCCTCAAAACGATTAAAAACAAAGCCTCCTTTTCCGTCGAGCGGATTTTAGAAATTGAGGCAGAGGTCCGTCATGACGTGATCGCCTTCCTCACCAATGTGAATGAACATGTCGGAGATGCTGGCCGGCATATCCACGTCGGCATGACCAGTTCAGATGTTTTGGATACGGGCTTAGCCCTACAGATGAAACGCTCGGTCGTGCTGCTGCGCGCGGAACTCGATGCCCTCGCCGATGCCCTCAGAACGTTGGCCCGTGCGCACAAAAACACGGAGATGATCGGACGCTCCCACGCCATCCACGGCGAGCCGATCACCTTTGGGTTCAAAGTGGCCGGCTGGCTGGCCGAAACCGAACGAAACCGCAGCAGGCTCGAACGCTTGGAAGCCGATGTGGCTGTTGGACAAATCAGTGGAGCAATGGGCACCTATGCCAATACCGATCCACAAGTGGAAAAGATCAGTTGCGACATCCTCGGGTTAACTCCAGACACGGCAAGCACCCAGGTGATCTCCCGTGATCGCCATGCGGATTACGTGCAAACCCTGGCCCTGGTAGCAGCATCCCTCGAGAGGTTTTCCACGGAAATTCGCAACCTCCAACGCACCGATGTACTCGAAGTCGAGGAAAACTTCGCCAAGGGACAAAAGGGCAGTTCCGCGATGCCCCACAAACGCAATCCGATCCGTAGCGAACGGATCAGTGGACTCGCCAGGGTGATTCGCAGTTACACCATTGCAGCTCTTGAAAATGTCACCCTGTGGCATGAGCGCGACATCAGCCACAGCTCGACAGAGCGGATGATGCTGCCGGACTGTTCTGTCACCCTGCACTTCATGTTGCGCGAGATGACGGCGGTCGTCCAAGGGTTAGGGGTTTATTCCGACAACATGCGCCGCAACATGAATATTTATGGTGGGGTGGTCTTCAGTCAGCGCGTGCTTCTCGCCCTCGTCAGCACCGGAATGAGTCGGGAAGATGCTTATCGCATCGTCCAACGCAACGCCCACACGGCTTGGAATACGGAGGGAGGCAACTTCCGCGCCAACCTCGAACGCGATGCTGATGTAACAGCACATCTCTCCGGAGACCAATTAGCCACGTGCTTCAGCACCGACGTTCACCAGGACAACCTCAACGTGATATGGCAACGCCTGGGGATTTAATTTCCTGCTCCGGGGAGACCCAAAATTCGCAATACGGATGCCGCGTCCACAATTGGGTCTAGGGGTTCCAGGGCGAGGTTCATACCATCTGTGAATTTGGCAAGAATATTTCGATCAACCACCACGACATCACCACTCCGCAAGGGAGGGTTGTTGGCACTACTCATCTCCGAACCCGGACTAAACGACATTTGTTTAATCGTGGTGCGGCCCTCTCCATCCATCCGAATCAAATCAACCCGCGACACACTGGCCCGGGAGCTCAACCCGCCCGATGCAAGAATCGCCTGCGAAAGGGGAGCATTGGAGGGAATCTCCACTAACCCCGGTAAAGCCACCTCACCGACCACCTTCACAGCGATCGTTGAGGGGGCGAAATTCGACGACGCTGTTGTAATTAGATCGGCATTAATCGGAGCATTCGCCTTCAAAACCCGAATGCTGTCGCCGTCGTAAATCAATGGATTCGGGGCAAAGCCGCCCTGCTTCAAAACAGTGAGGTAGTCGAAGACATAACGCTTTGAGCTAGCTCCCCGTTGATGGGAGGGCCGAAGCAATTCCAACCGGGAAAGATCCCCCATTGCTGCAACCCCTCCAGCCCGCTGGATCACATCGACCATGGTGGGCCAACCACCGCCACTACCCAGCTCTTCATCGCTCGAGAATCTCCCTTGGCTATTCACGGGGAGTGTGAAGACTCCTGGGCGACCAACCTGACCTGTCACCGTGACGCGCACTGGCCGTTGCTCGACAAGATCTAGATAGACAATCGGTCGTCGAAGGATCTGGCTATAACCTTTAGTAATCCGTTGACGCGCCTCATCCATCGTCAGGCCCCATACGTCCATTGTTCCCAAGCGGGGCAAATTGATCGTGCCGTCGCTGAGCACTTGCACAGAGGCCTCATAACCCGAAATCTTGAACACCGACATCACCAACTTGTCGCCAGGGCCGAGCCGATACCGATAGGAGGCTTCAGGGAAAGGGCTGACGGAAACAGATATTGGTTTAGGAAATGCCGTCGGTGCTGGACGGGATGAAACCTTCAGCCAATTCCGCCTTTCCTCCGCCCGCACGCTCCCTCCCCAGATGAGCGACACGCTCAACATCCAAGCAGCGGCGATGCCTGCAAACAATCCGGAGCGAAGGATGAAAAACATTGGAGAAAAAAAGGGGTGATCTGCTGAAAAATTTTTTCCAATCTTCCCGCATAATGCCTTTTATAAGCTGGGCCCATGGCACTGACAGGATCTGCCACCCCGGATGACGTTCTTCTCCCAAGGGGTTGGAACGGCTCCGAGCAAGACAGCAGTCGACTCTTCACACTGGACGGGCTCGAGCTCCATCTCATCGCAGGGAGACAGTTTGGTCCAGTGGCCGAAGCCGTTGGGACGCTGCGAGAGTCCACCTATCGAGAGCAGCTGTCCGGTTCAGGCAACAGGCTTGATCTAGATGGACGCGACCCCTACTACGACCATCTCCTGCTCCTAGACGTAGAGAGTGGGGCTCTCGCAGGATCAGCGCGGTTGCAATTCATCCCCTTCGGCGCTCCGAGCTCTGATTTACCAAAAGCTAAAGCCTCCTATCTCGAGCACGTTTATCCGGGGATCAAAGCGCTGCTATCCCAGCGACAACATCACGTCGAGATTGGACGAGTCGCCCTCGCGCAACGGTTCCAACGCCAGCCCCATTCCTTGATGGCCCTATTCAGAGGAGGACTGCTTATTTCCTCCCTGTCTGGGTACAGCACCCTGCATGGCCTGGTGTCTTACAACCATTTCGCGTTTTCCGACTCCGTCAATGCCACCTTTTTAAGCGCGCTGATGCGCCCTCCTTATCGCCGGACAAATCTTGCTCTGCCCGTGCCCCGTCACCCTGTTCCCTCGATCGAGAGCAGCGATAAGCCCTATCCGATCGACAACGTTCAAGCCTTGGAATTGGCGTTGCGCAACGACTACGACGAGGAATTCCGTCTGCCTGTTCTGTTACGGCAGTACTTCAATCTGATGGGAGCACAGGTATGCGACCTTTCGCTGGCAAAAGATTTCAATCAAATCACTGAAATCCTCATGGCTGCAGAGCTCAACAATCTTCCAAAGGAACGTCTGAATTACTTTATTGATGTGCCGCATCAACCGATCTACCAGCGCTTCAGCTGGTACCGAGGACAAGACTGAGCCTGCTCACGCTGGTAAGTTAGCAAAATCATGGTCTGGTGCTCGTATTGGCCGAGGTCCTCCCCGACAAGCACGCGCTAAAGGGACGCCTTGTGGAGATCCTTCATCGCATCTCAGGTGCTGACCCTGCCCTGATAACGGCAGAAGCCCGGCTAATGGAAGACATCGGTATCGACTCGCTGGGCTTTTACGAAATATTGATCGAAGCCGATACCTGTTTCGGGATTCGCATCCCAGAGGAAACCCTGCTGCAATTCCGCACTGTCGGTGATATTCAGACCCATCTGGAGTCGCTAGAGCTCACTCAAGTCAATGCCGAAAACACCTGAACGTTCGGCCATCGTTGGCTGGGGTTCAGTCACCCCCCTCGGGTCCAATCCGCAAACCACTTGGGAAGCAGCCCTTGGCGGTCGCTCTGGCATTCAAGCGTTGCATGACCTCTGGAGCACCGACCTAGCAACTCGCATTGCCGGACGTGTAAAGGACTCGGCCTTTTCATCGCTAGAGCCCATTCTTCGCAGACGGGCCGATCGCTGCTCACAGCTTGCATTATTGGCTGCACGACAAGCTTGGGGCATGGCCTTAGAGCGCGCACCTGGGCTTGATCCCGATCGTGTCGCCGTTGTGATCGGCACTGGGATTGGTGGACTCTCCACCATGCATGAACAGCACATGCAACTCTCCGAAGGGGGGGCATCTCGGGTCAATCCGCTCACCGTACCGATGCTTATTCCAGATGCCCCTGCAGGCCAAGTCGCCATCGACTTAGGACTTCATGGCGGAGCCCATGCGCCCGTCTCGGCATGTGCATCCGGCGCTGAAGCCATGATGCTGGCCCAAATGTTGCTCAATGACGACCGTGCCGACTTGGTGCTCGCAGGGGGAACCGAAGCGCCGGTGAACAGGCTTGGACTTGTTGGGTTTTCCGCTATGCGCGCTCTGTCGTGCCGCAACGACGAGCCAGAGCAGGCCTCTCGCCCATACAGCCTCGACCGAGACGGCTTTGTGCTGTCGGAAGGCGCAGGGGTACTGGCGATGATGCGTGATCGAGATGCCCCTGCCGGTGCAGCCCTTGGCTGGCAACTCGCTAGTGGCAGCAGCAGCGATGGCCATCACATTGTGGCGCCAGAGCCGCAAGGGCTCCAGGCCAGTCGGGCGATTGACGATGCCCTACGGCGGGCTGACATCGATCCTGTAGATCTCTGCGCGGTTCAGGCCCATGCCACGGGCACCAGTCTCGGGGATCTTGCCGAAGCAAGAGCCTTGCGTCTCAGTTTTGGAACCGTTGGGGACTCCCTTCCGGTATATGCACCGAAGGGCCAGCTCGGTCACCTCTTAGGCGCCGCCGGATCCGTCGAATCCATTTTAGGATTACAAGCCCTAAGAGAAGGCATTCTGCCTCAAAGCATCAACGCCGATCCTCTCGATCCAGGCGTAGATTTAGCAGTGACAACTTCAGGAGCAGTGAAGCTTCCAGAACATCAATCAGAACGCTTCATGCTCAAAAATGCATTTGGCTTTGGCGGTCATAACATTAGCCTGGTTCTTGCTGCTGTAAGTAATAAAGCTTGACTGCTCGACTAAATCCTTCTCGATCGCGAGGGTCCGAAGGAAGATTGAGATCTGTTGATTTACCAAGATAACAATTAATAGTGGAGGGCCTAGAAAAAATCCTCTTTAATAAAATTTTAAGCGGATTATACAAATCTTGTTCAGAAATTCTCAAGTTCTTGTAACCAAATGTCCAGGGTACGATGCGAGCGTTGTGCTTTCTAGCCAATACCCATGCACTAGCAGATACACGCTGAAGAATTGTTGTCTTAAGAGAGCCATTGGGTGCAATAATTATGGCGCCATAGCGCCTCAATATCTCAGAAGATTTATACACAGCAGATCCCCGAGAGGACACATTTAAATGGTCCATTAATACATGCCCAGCATTCAAGGCAGACGACGAGAACCAAGGAAAAACTAGGCCCAAGTGAAGACCAGCTGTGGTAATACTGGGCACCCGCAAATACCCCTGCACCACAAAAACATCAAGAGGATTTTGATGATTATACAAATAAATTATTGGCCGGGATTTACTCACTTCAAAAGACTGGTCCTGCACAGAAATAACAACCCGCACACCCATCGCACATAGAACTAGCCTGGCAACAAGCGCCAAAAGATTTGAAGCCAATTTCTTTTGCCTCAACGCGAGCGCCCATAATTGAACTAAATAAACAACAAAAACAGATACAAGAGCAGATATACGCGCTACAGCACGAATCGGCACTAAAAGAATGTTTTTTAGATCATCAATCCTTAGTATCATCAAAATAAACGTATAACAGTCATATCATCCAAGATGTTCTTATTGCTCCCTGTAATACGCCTGAACCGAACGACTAAAGCCATCACGATCGCGGGGGTCTTGAGGGAGTTGAAGATCAGATGAGCGCCCGCGACGACAGTGGATCGTGCCCAGCGGTGCCGTTAACCGACGCAATAGCAAACGCAGCGGTTTGCAGTTGGCCCCAACAGCACCATCTATTCCCTCGTAGCAAAAAAGCCATGGAACGATGTTGGCCCCATAATGCCGGGCCAACATCCATGCGCTCGACGAGACCCGCTCCTCAATCGGTGTCAACAACGATCCGTTCAGGGCAATCATAATTTCACCGTGATCTCTCAACAACGTGGAGGCACTCATCAGGCCAGCAAGACGTGACTGGGGCTGTCGATGATCAAGGACCGCTGAACCGGCATTCCGCGCCGCAGCCGCATAACCAGGCAGCACCCACTTGAGATGCAACTGAGCCGTGGTGAAGCCAGGCAATTTGAGTATTGCCTGAATAACCAGGCAATCATACGGACTGCGGTGATTAAAAATGTGCACCAAGGGGGTACCAGGCTGTTCAGAGGGTTGGCTGTCGTCCACCACCACTTGCACCCCCAAGGCCCGCAGGGCTCCAGCAGACGCCAAGGTCATCAATTGGGCCGCCAAGTCCGGTCGACGGAGCAGTACCGCGGGAAGTCGCAGGCCGTACAGCACAAATCCAAGGCCAGCCCATGCCATACGGGAGGCCAACCGAGCAGTCAAGACCAACGAATTGCGAATCACAGGCGACTTCAACACCGGCAACGTGCGAGGAGACTCCAGCTGGCGGGCTTCCGGACCGATCGGAAAGGTGGTGCGGAATGGGAAGTCCCCATCGAAATTGCCATTCACCTGCGTGCTCATCACGAGATGGTTGTAAAAGCGATAAAAAAGCGGCCGATCACTAGGCTGAGGATCACGCCAGAAGTCGTCGAGGGGCTTCTGATCCGTAAGACCCTCCAAGTTGTAAAAGGTGTTGCCCATCGTCTTGGTGGGTACCGCATGGAACAGTGATTGCAGGCCCACCGTGCTGTTCACCGTGATCACACCACGACACGTTCTTAGATACCGGCTTAAGGGGCCATCGTGGAAATAGTGCACCCGGCCGACAACGCCATAACGTCGGGCTAACAGGACAATCAACAGGCCGTAATTGTTGTAGCCCCGATCGCGCGGATGATGTTTAAAGGCCAGTTGATCCGAAGCATGGGCATGTTCGGAGAAAGACCGGATTACATCTTCAATGAAATCGTGCATGCCCCGGTAGGGGGATCCCATTTGAATTTGAGAATCGCTAGAAACCTGCAGAACAGAGAGAAAAAATGACTCATGCTCCAGTAGCCGCCGCTTCACATCTCTCTCGGTCCAGCGGTACAGCCAATAGCGCCAGCTACCGCGCACCTGGCACCACAAAAAACGTGGAGAAGGCTGCAGTTTGTGCTCCCCTTCGATGATGGGGTAATCGGTGAAAGCATGCTGAATAAACGTGGGCGCTTTCCAGGCCTTGCGCCATCGCGATCCCGGATCAAGAACGATGTCTTGGGGCAGTTGATCCACAGGAGCGAGGTTCTGATAAAACTCGACTGGCTTGTTGAGATTGGAGCGAGCATTCACCCGATCACGCTCCAACGTGATGTAGTTCGGGCGTAGATAGCCAAGTTCAAACACCCACGCTTCGATATCTAGCGACTGAGCTTCTTCAATCGCGATCCGGTGGGGAATGATGAAATCGCCATACATAAAGATGTGGCGAATGCCGCGCTCCTGGAGCAGACGTCGTACAAACGGACGCCATGCCTCCATATCACCGCTGAACGGCACGGTCACCTCAGACGAGAACCCAAATTCCCGCAACGGGAACACCACTTTGGTTACAGGAATGCCGCAGCCCCTGAGGTAATTGCAATACCGAGCAAAAAACAGACCAATCGGACCCATCAAGAGGAGGACAGGACCATCAATGCGCACTTGTACCAGTGCCGGCGCCCGTCCCCTACCCAAATCGCTCACCATCGGGTGTATCAGTATGAAATCCTGGCATGCCCTAACGACGGCGCAATCGACCCCAGTGGCGAAATAAGGCCTGCACCAGCGTGCGGCGTGGGGGAGGGGCTTCTTTCCAAGCAATCAATTCATCAATAGCCTGCTCAGGAGTGATGAACCATCCACTGCCACGACTGACGTAGCGGGGGTACTCGATCAAGGCGGCATGCACGAGCGCATCAAGCGAGAGGGAACGGCCTCGCCTCGAACAGGTTTCACGATCACTGGTCAACCCCCAGCCCGCATAAAAAGGCAAACCCCAGCAATGCACCTCCACGCCACGCAGAAGGCCCTCAAATCCAGCCAGGGATGTGAGCACATGCAATGCGTCGACCTGGGTAAAAAAGCTGATCAATCGACCCCGAGGTCAGTACTTCATCGCAACAGCGCTGGGCGATCTCCTCCCCCATACCGGCACGACAGAGGCCTGCAGTGACATCAGGGTGAGGCTTATAGACGAGATAAGCGTTAGGTTCAGCTACCCGCACTGCCTGCAGCAAACCAAGGTTAGTGCACAGGCCAGGGGCACCAAACCGAATGGAGGCATCACTCTCGACTTGACCCACCACCAAAACCACGCGTTGAATCCCATGGGGGCGCTGCCAGGAGTCCGCTTGCAGGTTGTATTTGGTGATCGCCGCACCCACCAACCGCTGCCGCAATTGTGCTGCTCGCTCAAGCTGGAGCACTGTCCACTGGCGATCAAACAACAATAGTTCTAAATCGCTGGGCGCGGTGGCGTCGTAGTACATGCCGCGGGCATCCACCACCCAAGAGATCGGATCAATGAGATCCGCCCCCAAGCCCACCGATCGAAGGAAACCATCTTCCACGTGCAAGGTCGGTAACTGGCGACGATCCGCAGCGCGCAGCACCCGTGGTTTACCCCGACGGCCCCACACCGCCACTGCATTCATGCCACTGCCTGGAACCATCCATGGCATTGGGAACCTCACATCGCTCCCTGCTAAGAAACGGCGCAGGTTGCGTTGTTTCCAAGGCGTAAACCCAAAGGCCTGCACTCGTCTGGGGGCCAACGCGCTCATCCGACGCTGCAAGCCAATGGTCCTCATCAGAGTTTCAATCGAGCAGGGTTCATGCTGATGAGGATCAATGCAACAGGGATATGCAATGAGTGCTCCATGCACTAAAGCCATTAACGACACACCTCGCTGACGGCGGTCCGGCGCAGCTAAGCGGTCGTGGGTGAGCCCCCAACCGGCATAAAACGGCATCCCAAAACAATGCACAGGTCTCCCCCAGAGCAGCGCCTCAAATCCCATCTGAGAGGTGACGACATAGACCGCCTCAGCACGTTGCAGCAGTCCAGCCGGATGCAAGCCATCGGCACTCAAACGAATGCGGGGATGAACCAGATCCTTTGCACTGAAATGCCCACGCGCCCGACCATGAATGACGTCGGGATGCACTTTCACGACAACCGTGCAGGACGGATGATCCGCTAGTGCCTCGCGCAGCATCTGAAGGAAATGCTCTGGGCTGGCCCAACCGAGGGGGATCGAGCAATCTCCGGCCGATTGATCCACCACCAGCACAAAGCGCTCCTCAGGAACGGGAGAGTCCTGAACAGGATTGACTTTGCTGAGCCGCTGCTCACACCACAGCGCCTGGACCTGCTGCGCCCGGACGCGCTGATCGAGAGACAGCGGCAGCGTGATCAAGTGCTCGAGCCGACTGGGAGCCGTTGCATCAAAATGAACCCCCAGATCATCAATGAGAAGCGCAAGCGGCGGATCGCGTCTTCCCTTGCCGAGGGAGCGCAGGAATCCATCCTCGATGTGCCAAACCGGAAGCCCCCAGTGCTGACCGAGCCGTTCCACCCGCCGCGCACTCGGACGGCGACCCCAAGCCAGCAACGCATCGACATCACGGCGACGACCTGGCACCAACTGAGCCGGCGCCAACAACCTCGGCAGGGTTTGATGCACAAGCATGCCCCGGGACGGCACACCGAGTCGCGCAGCAGAGAGCCTGGTCATCGGGTAAGACAGGGCATACCGAATCCTCTCCGATGGCGGCCAATGCTGCAGCGCTGGCCTTGATCCCCGCCCGCGGAGGATCCAAGGCAATCCCAGGGAAAAACCTTCAAGAGGTCGGAGGCCATCCCCTTGTGGTGCGCTGTATTCAGGCGGCGCAGGCAAGTCATCGCGTCACCCGTGTAGTGGTCAGCACTGATGACGATGCCATCGCAAACATGTCACGGGACGCTGGGGCTGACGTCATAAAACGCCCTAAGACCATTGCAGGGGACAACGCCAGTTCTGAATCGGCTCTGCTGCATGCCCTCGATGAACTGGCGATTCCAGATCAATCCCCAAATGGACTCGAAGCCAATCTGGTGTTTCTGCAGTGCACATCACCGTTCACCACTGGCGCAGAGATCGACAAGGTTCTCGCAGCCCTCGACCAACCCGAGATTAATAGCAGCTTTGCTGTTGCTCCTTGGCATGGCTTCCTTTGGAGGGCGGATGGAGACGGCATTAACCATGACCCAAATTCACCGCGCCAACGCCGCCAAGACCTCGAGCCCAGTTACTTAGAAACGGGGGCGATCTATGCGATGCGCACTGCCCACTTCCGCGCGGTTGGGCAACGGTTCTGCCCCCCATGGCAACCCGTCGTGCTTGCAAATGCCGGTCCCGAAATCGACACCCCCCAAGATCTTGCTCTTTGTCGAGGGCTTTCCGTTGTTTTATCCAGCTAATTTCAGGGGATTCGTACTCCATGTCGATGGCGCCTAACGCTCCCAAGCGCCTCGAAGGTCGCAAAGTCGCGGCGGTGGCCTGTTTCGACTCATTCGGGAAGTTGGCGATGACGCTCCTGGCGGCCTGCCGCAGGGAAGGAGCCGAAACCACGCTTTATCTGCTCGAGCTCAACAATCGGGCACTGTCGCGACGACAACGGTTGGAAATCCGTCGGATCGACCCGCGGACACCCATCGAAAAACATCTCTGGGGTGATCTGCGTGACCTCTGCAGCCCAATGGCTGGCGACGTCGATGCCCTCATCCTTGGCCTCGACGGTAAGCGCAGTCGCGATGCTCTGCTGCAACTCCAAGGTGCCTGGGGCCGTGGTCAAACCAGGCCACGCCTGATTAGTGCCTATCCCGGCATTCTCTTTCGCTTCGCCCTGGAAGGAATGCTCGATCGCTCCGGTGCTGATCTGTTGTGCCTCAATAGCCAGCAGGACCTCTCGACTTACCAAAAAGGCTGTGCCGCATTGGGGCTCGATAGCCGCAACGCCGTCGTCACCGGCCTGCCGATCCTCTGGCGAACCCATCCCCGAACGGACTTACCTGAGCATCCGTCGATCGTTTTCTTTGAACAGCCCTCGATTCCTGTTCATCCCCTCCAGCGCCGGTTTGTCTGTGAACAACTACGGGATTTATCGGCAGCCTGGCCCAACCATTCGGTGATCTTCAAACCGCGCACCTCCAGCATCGAGACCACCCTGCACCGTCGCCATGGGGAGATGGCCAGCGTGATCGACACCATGTCGCGTCAACAGAGCAACCTGAAGCTGAGCTTCAAGCCGGCTACTCAATTATTGCGCAAGTGCGGCTGCGCCATCACGGTGTCGTCGACGGCTGCGCTGGAGTCCATGGCCATGGGCATCAGCACGCGCATCGTGGGCGATCTGGGAGTGACCGAAACCTTGGGGAACCATTTCTTTGCCGATTCTGGTGCGATCGCCAACTTTGAATCCATTCGCGACAACCCCTTTGAGGTGCTGCATGACAACACCTGGCTGCAGACCCAAGGCTGGAATCCAGATGGAGATGACCGCTTTATTGAAGCCTTAGTCAGCCGTCTCCAAACCGAGCCGCCTCCGCTGTCGGCGAACGATTTAGGCCCGATCAGCTGGGGAAGTGAGGCTTGGCAACGCACTGCTTTAGGCAATGGTGGCCGCAAGATGTTGAGCAGTGGGGGAGCTCGTTCCAGTCAACGAAAACGCCATCACACCCGTCGAATGATTCGAACGGTTCGAGACAGTGTTGTGGGTTTTGGTTGGTTATCGAAACTTCTGCGTAAGTAAGTGAGCATCGTTCTGGTTTGCGATGGTGCACTGGAGCAGTACAGCTGCCATCGCTTCGCGGACGCCTGGCGCCAGACGGGTCGACGTTGCCTCGTGGTGGGGGCCCCAATAGCAGGAGAACTGCCCTTGCCCAATCGCCCTTGTGACCTAACACTTCATCCGAAGGAACTCCTTGGCAGCACGGTGTTTGATCACGCCAATGCCATTGGTTTATTTCTACGCAATCCCGCTGACATCGAAACGATCACGACGGGTTACAGAGCCCTTCGCCAAAGCCGTGGCCTCTTGGCTGCCCCAATTTTCAGCGGACCTCTGATCCCTCTCGCTGGAGATGACCTAATCGATGCTTTTTTGCGGCGCCTCAGTTGTGACCTGATGATTGTCAGCGGCGACGATCAGTTGAAGCAACTGAAGGCCATGACAAGCTTCTGGCCCGCTGAGCTGAGCAAGCCCCAAATCTTGGCGACGGGCTTCTGGTTTCCGACGCCCCCCCCGACACCGCCCAGCCCCAAACCATTGCTTGTAGCGCTGTTACAACGCGAGATCCCAACGCGCATTGGAGATAAGGAGCAATTGATTCGGCTTATAAAACGCTGGGCTCGCGGACAATCCGAATGGACCGTCGTTCTGCAACCGGATCACCCTTGGAAGTTGACGCCAACCGTGCCGACTGACAACACCAGTCAACAAACAAATGTGGTGGAGGCGGCACCGGAACAAATGCTTGGACTTCTTCGTCAGTGCACGGCATGCCTGACGGTGAGTTCCCCCTGGAGCCTGGTGGCGATGATGGGTGGAAGAATCCCTGTAGTTGTAGGGGACTACGGCATTCAATCCGAGCAACACACCACCACCTTTTTCGGCTGTGGAGCCATGCATCGTCTCCGCGACCTAGGGGGACTGCACAAATTGCAGAAGCTTCCCTTGGTCAACCAAGGTTGGCTTGAGGCCATAGGGGGGAGCATCAAAGACGGTCCGGCCCGCGTACTTGTAGCTCTAGATACCTTGCGTCCCGCGACGACTGCTCCATGACGCGTCCGCTGAAACTCCTGCTCATCGCCGATAGCGACAGTCAACTTTTGGCCTGTGAAGCACTTTGTCGATGCCAAACCGCATGGTCCGTGGAGTTCACCATCAATGTCATTCCCAGGGAGGGAACGCCCCAACAAATCCTTCAACGCATTGCCAACCTAGGCACGCTCTGGCGTCAGAATCTGAGACGACTACTTAATAATCCGAAGCTTCTGCGGTTCGACGCTGTTGGTGTGTTCCTCACAGGGAGCAAGCTGAACGACATCCGAATCGCCCTCGAACGGCGCCAGCAACGACCCAAGCTGTTTTGTGGATTTAATGGCGTCGTGCTGGAGCACTTCATTGAAGGCATCAGCTGGCGCTTGGGCTACGACCTGATCTGCCTCAGTGGCCCACGCGACCGTGATGCTCTGAACCAGCTAGTGGCCAATACCCCCTTCGCTAGCCAGCAAACGGTGCTGACCGGGCTGCAGCGCAATGGAACAATTGAGACGCTCATCCCCCCTGCCCAACGGCCGAAACGGCTGGTCTTTGCGGAGCAAGTCGTGATGCCCTGCTCCGCCAGAGATCGGGCAGAAATGGTGCAGATTTTGGCGGGGTTGGCGACCCGTTCACCCAACTGGGAGGTGCTGATCAAGCCCCGGATCGCCCCTGGTGACGCGACATTTCACGACGTGGAAACCCACATCAGCTCGACCCTGCTCCAAACCCTGGGAGTCCCGCCAGCCAACTTGAAACTCGACTACCGCCCCTTAACGGACTTACTGCGTAAAGCGCCTCTGATGGCAACGATTTCATCGACGGCATTTTTTGATGCCCTGGACTTTGGATGTCGTCCCGTCGCCATGAACGATCTCGGACTCCACGCCAGCCACGGCAGCCATGTGTTTGCGGGTAGCGGTGTCTGGCGTTCCCTCCGCGATGTGCATGATCTTGATGCGCTTGAACAAGAGCTCCAAGAACCAAATCCTCAATGGCTGGACTGGATGGGATACCACAAGCGCTATTGCGCTGACGATTTATTCGACGCTCTGGAGAACATCGAGCCGCCAGTAGCAACGGGCATCACGCATTGTGGATATCCAACCAATACCCAATCCAGTTTCAATCAACTCAGAGTCAGCGCAGAGGCGGCCATTTGCACAGCAGATTGGCGCGGAGCCGCTGACTTGCTCTCTCAAGCCGCACAAATGCGCCCACAGCACCGAGGGGTGGCCCGTCGCCACGCGGCCGCATCCTGCCGAAACCCATTCCTGCGAAGCGTTGGGCTCATCCTTTCGTATCGAGATCTGGGGTAATGTCAATCCTGGACTGACCTTGAGGAGTTAAAACAAGCACGGTGAAAGGCATCCTGATTGAACGCAATTTCACCCAGTTCGTTGTCTTTGCAGAAGACAGCATTCTGTCGGCACTTAGCAAGATCACGGCCAACCAATCAAGGCTGATCTTCGTCGTTTCCGAGAGCGGCATCCTCCAGGGTGTACTCACCGACGGTGACTTTCGACGCTGGATTGCAACATGCGGTGAGATCGACCTCAACAGGCCAGTCACAGCGGCAATGAATCCTGAATGCCGCAGTGCTCCAGAAAAAACACCAATCTCCGAGCTTGGTGAAGCAGTTAACAACTGGAGAGCATCGCGACCAGGGGGAGGCAAGATTCAGGCGCTGCCATTACTCGACAGCCACGGACGGATCGTGGCTGTGGCACGGCTTGGAACGGGCACGTTACAGCTTGGACAACACCCGATTGGTGATGAACATCCATGCTTTGTGATTGCAGAAATTGGAAACAATCACAACGGCGATATCAACATCGCACTGCAACTCATTGATGCAGCCCATGCGGCTGGAGCGGATTGCGCGAAATTCCAGATGCGTGACATGGGGCGTCTGTATAGCAATTCAGGGAAGAGCAGTGATATGGCGTCCGATCTCGGAACGCAATACACCCTCGATCTTCTCGAGCGCTTCCAACTCAGCGATGACGAGTTGTTCCGTTGTTTCGATTACTCAGCCAGCAAAGGGCTAGTACCCCTGTGCACCCCATGGGATGAAACAAGCCTGCAAAAACTCAATAAGTGGGGAATGGAAGGGTTCAAAGTTGCCTCTGCTGATTTCACAAATCATGCCTTGTTGACACAACTTGCGGCAACTGGAAAGCCACTAATCTGCTCTACCGGAATGGCGTCAGAGCTGGAAATTCGTTCTGGCATTCGCCACCTTCAAAAAGAAGGAGCCAATTATGTTTTACTGCACTGCAACTCCACATACCCAACCCCTTTTAAGGACGTTAATCTCCGTTACTTGGAACGACTTCGTGAATTAGCAGATGCGCCCGTGGGATATTCAGGCCATGAACGAGGGATCGAAATCCCCATTGCAGCAACCGCACTAGGAGCCGTGGTGATTGAAAAGCACATCACTCTGAATCGAGGGATGGAAGGCAACGATCACAAGGTGAGCCTCTTACCGGATGAATTCAACCAAATGCTTCTTGGCATCCGTCGGGTTGAAGAATCGATGGGGCAAGGAGGCGAGCGGAGTATCAGTCAGGGCGAAATGATGAATCGCGAGGTGCTTGCCAAGAGCCTTGTGGCGTCGTGCGACATCGATGCTGGAACGACAGTCACAGAAGCCATGGTGAAAATTCAAAGCCCAGGACAAGGACTACAACCCAATCGACTTCACGACTTAGTTGGCATAAAGCTTCCAATCAACAAAAAAAAGGGGGATATTTTCTTCCCCTCAGACCTTAAAATGCAATCAGCTAAACCACGACCATTCAGATTTACACAACCCTTTGGACTACCAGTTCGTTATCACGACATCAGTATATTTTCGAAAGCAAGCAACCTTGATCTTGTTGAAATTCATCTGAGCTATAAAGACCTCGAGATTGATCTCGATGTCGTCATTCCAGAGAAACTACCCTTAGGGCTTGTGATTCATGCTCCTGAGCTCTTTGCTGGCGACCATACACTTGACCTGTCGACTGCTGACGACAAATATCGGGAGCATTCCATCAAAGAGCTACAAAGAGTTGTTGACATTTCAAAAAATCTTCGCAAACGCTTTAAGTGCAAGGAGCCAGTACTTCTAGTCACTAATGTTGGTGGTTTTTCTGAACACCATCATCTCGACCCCAAAGAAAAAAAGCCTTTATATGATCGACTCATTCAAAGCCTTCAAAACATATCAACCGATAATGAAGTAGAAATTATTCCCCAAACAATGCCACCATTTCCGTGGCATTTTGGAGGCCAGAGATATCACAATCTTTTTGTCGACGCCAACTTCATTCAATCCTTCCATAAAGAAACAGGAATGCGGGTTTGCCTTGACGTATCCCACTCGAAATTAGCCTGCACTCACTTGGATGCCTCGTTTAGCGAGTTCCTGAAGAAAATTCTACCCTTCACTGCACATTTGCATTTGGCAGATGCCCAGGGAGTTGATGGGGAGGGGCTTCAAATTAAAGAGGGAGAAATTGATTGGACAGAGCTTTTTAATTTAATCAACACTTACTGTCCAAACGCATCATTTATTCCTGAGATCTGGCAAGGACACAAGAACCGCGGAGAAGGTGCTTGGATCGCTTTAGAACTCCTAGAGAATTACTCTTTGGCAACAAGAACGGACCTAAAGTAGCGTGAACCAACTAAAACCCAAGCAAATCATTCTACATTGCGGCTTACACAAAACTGGAAGCACCTATCTACAACGAAATTTCAAAGGCAAGCACAAAGCTTTATTAGACCATGGAATTTTATATCTTGGTCCAACAACATTTAAAAAGCAACTATGCCTTCTCTGGAGATACCTTCAGTGGGGAGAAAACAAGACAAAGCCATCTCAAGAGCTTACGCTCCAAACCCTAAAGGTGTTAACCGAACAAGCAAGTGATTCACAAGCAGAGATTCATACCATACTCATTTCTTTCGAAGCTATTTTCGGAACGCTAAGAACTGGCTTAATTCGAAAAAATCGAGAAAAAAAATCCAATCGTGAAAACAATCTAGGGCTCTATCGGTACACAAAAAACAGAACAAAGCGCCTAATACGTGGACTTGAACATACATTAGGGACCTCAGATATTAACTGGACCATCTGCTTTGCAAGCAGGCAGCAAGATGACTTCATTCGCTCATGCAATATTCAGCTAATCAAAGAGGGTCATGATCAGACAGGCCTAAGCTTTGAAGAATCCACAAAAAGATCCAACTTTACGCATGCCAGCACAGACAGTTTGATCAAAAAATTAAGCCCTCTAAAGAAAAATCGTAATATCAAAATTGTTCCCTTTAGCTATGAGAACAACAGTAACCGATCCGACCCAACTATTTATCTAGATAATTTTATTCATCTCATTCTACCTGAGAAAGGGAAGCAAATCATCCCTATCTTAATCAACAAATCAAATTCAAAAAATCTACACGAGGACATTAACCCTAGCATCAGTGAGAGGGGGCTTAATATTGCAAAAGAAGCACGACCAATTTTCACAAAACAAGAGTGGAAGTTGTTTCGAAAATTCCTGGAAAAAAACTTCCCCAAGAGCATCTGACCAATGGCCCAACCTCAACACTTCATTCGAGTCAAGCAGTGCAAGCTGCTCTATGGACGCGTACCAAAAGCGGCAAACTCATCAATCAAGGCGGCTCTTTGTCGACTCTTAAGCGAACGACCACCCAAAGGAACGAAAACAACTTCCGATAAGTTCTGGCAAAATGAAACAAACAACGAAACTGAATTAATTACACTTCGCAAGGCACGAAGATATAGACACAGCCACTCCAGCTTCAGCTTTGTACGCAACCCTTTTGATCGCCTGATTGCTGCTTACAACAACAAAGTCATCGAAATAGATGAACCGCCACTACCCATGAAACACATGGGAGTTCATCACGATATGTCATTTGAATCATTTCTCGACGTCTTGATTGACACGTCTATCCATCGCTACGACGTACACGTTTTACCCCAAAGTCATTTGCTGTGCCTAGGACGACAGGTAATTCCAAAATTCGTCGGAAGAGTCGAGCAAATCGATGAACATTGGGGCATTCTGCGGGGGATCCTGCAACGGCAAGGGATTGAAGTCATGCAATCATTACCACAAAAGAATGTACGCCGAATCAAGAAAAATAGCCTACAAAAATATTTTTACAATGACGTATTGATTGATAAAGCGCTTCAAATTTATGGCGATGATGTCAGTTTATTTTATAACGACACAAGCATTGATAGCTTAATCGCCAATGCACCACTTCCACAAGTGATACCACTTCAATCTCGCTCCATTAAACTATCAAGCTGGCTTTGGAACCATGTCTTCAAGCGCTGAGCAGCACAACTAGCCAAGCAAATAATGTTGTTATCGAGCCATTAAAAATAGCCTTGCTGGTCAACATGACTACATCGCCATGGCTTATCAACAACAATGGCCTAACTTGATTATTATTGGATCTAAAAAATCTGCAACTACCACGGTTAGCAACGATACTTGACCGACACCCGGAGATCCAAATCAGAAGATCGATGGAACCAAAATTTTTTGGCCGCAATTACAGGCGTGGCTGTGAACGGGACGGGCAACAATTCTCCGGCGAAAAAACGCTACGGCCTGCGTGGGGAAGCAAGCACGATGTACACCTCCTCTTACCGCTCCTATCAACACACACACCACAACTCATCCGCCATTATCTCGGCAACATTCCACTGATCTATCTTGTCCGTCATCCCTTACGGCGCATTGAATCCCATTGGAGACATTGGCGAGGCAGGGTTAATGATTGCCCTCCCTTTCACCAACTCCTGGAGTCAAAAGCTCTCAAGCAGCGCGTTATAGAAGCATCTCTATACCACCAACAACTCATGCGGTATCGCCGATGGTTTCCTGCAGAGTCAATCCACTGCCTAACCACAGAAGAACTAAACGCAAACCCTGTCGAGAGCCTGAATATCATTTTAAAATTTCTTGGTCAACCACCATACGCCTCTAAGCTACTTCCCACAGAGCAACTGCCTGTTGCAAATTCGGCAGGATCAAAAGGACGACGCGAGGTCGCACAACCGCGATGGACAAAGGTACTCAAGAAGCAGACCATTGAAATCATTCAACCCGAGAGTGAGCAGTTTTTAGAAACGCTTCAATGGCCAAAGAATACTTGGGCACTGGAATAAACAGTAATGCAATCAAGACAACACATATGGATCATCCTCAAAAATACAAAACCCAGCTCCAAATCCAAAGGGATTAACATTATCAAACTAACTTTATTAAAAACTAATCTAGATTGTGAATATAAAATAGCCGACGCTGCGATAGATCATCGGAAGAGAGCCCAACCAATGAAATGAAAAAGGCTACTTATGGCAATGAGCTTTAAATCTGTACGAAGGGTTGGTTGCTCCGTGTTTAGTCTTGCGACCAGAAACTCTTTTCCTCCACATTCGAAAGGAGGATGCTTTCATTTCTTTCCTCATAAGCGAAATTACCTCATTTTCGGACAACCCAAACTGGTATTCAATCGCTTCAAAGGACGTACGATCTTCCCACGCCATTTCGATAATGCGATCGATCGAAGCGGATAGCAAATCACTCATACGAATGATGATGACGTTATTAGAGAAGATATTCTTAAGCAGGAGTCGGCTCAGATTCCCCAAGCTCAGGAAATCTCACAACAAGCAATTCTCCTGATATGAAGTCACCATGTTGATCGAGAAGCTCTGGATGCGTCGTCAACAGACCTGTACGATCTCGGCGTTTTGAAAACGATGACCTGTTGATAGGTTGAGTATTAAAACCTAAGCTCATCATCCGAAAAGCTTGGACAAGCAGAAAGACAAACGTTCCAGCAAAAACGAACGGAAAGAGAACACTCAACATTGGATCAACCTTCTCGCTTTGCAACAGGGACGTCGGTTGGCTGTGCCAACACATAGATAACACCCGTCGTTAAAACCGCCGTAACGGCAATGAGAGCAAGGATTGCAGAGGAATAATCGACCATGAAAAGTCATCGCGTAAAGAAATATTACGCGATTTTATTCCCATCCGTGGAGATCAAAATCGGTGCTCCTGAAGCAGGACGGGTTTGACGATCCGGAACGGGGTCCGTCGTTTGCGCGAAATATGGCTAAGTACATCAATGGGTAGTCCTAATTCTGCGAAAGCACTACAAAGGAAAGAGCAGTCGCGACCGCGTTATGGGAAAAACCAAAAAACTGTCAACCGCAGCAAACGACCAACTAATCACCTCCCTCATTGGGCTGGCAGCCGTATTTGTGTCATGCGCAATCTGGTGGTCTATTGCGCCCCAATGGCTCACCAGCACATGGCAAACCTTTTAAGCAGCCATCGACAGATTGTCGGATAAAACCAGCGGGTAGCTGGGCGAAGAATCAACTTGTCCAAAAGCAATGGCGCGAGCTCTTTCATAAAGGACGCTGTCGATCTCACCAGCCACCTCGAGATCGACAGCAATCCTTGCCCAGTTGTTGATTTCAGCCTGGTCCACAGAAATAAGCTTCATTGCTGTGAATTACAAGGACACCTGGAGGGATATGCAAGGAGAAGTCAGCATCACCAAATCTTTCCTCCAGCACTTCATTGCTTATTCAGGACCCTCCAAGCCACATAACCCACAGCACCCAGAACAACGAGGGGCAAGATCGCTTTAACGAATCCCAGTGCAATCCAAACGATCACAAGGCCAACACCCACCCCAACGCCTGCTTTCTTAAACATCGCCTGACTCTCATCAGTCATGCTGGACCATTTGGGGAGAGGCATAATGAAAACCGTGCTTAAAGACTGAAATCCAATCATCTCGGATTTTGGCCTAAGAATCCAGTCCTTGGGCCCTCGAAAGTGGCGCTAACCACTTTCCAAATAAGCCGGAAGTCGTTTGAACCTCCCAAGAAAACAATCAGGTAAAAGAATGGGAGGTGATCGGGACGCATTCGTCGTCGTCACCAATCATCTGAACAATTTGAATATCAACAAAAGGTTGGTTCAACGCCAGGATCTGAAGCACATAACAATCAATAGCCTGCCCCAAATCATCGAACGACTCAATAACAATAGAAGTCTCTTCGTCGTCAACACGGACTTGATAGAGCATCAGAAAGGATCGTCAAGGGATAAAAAGAGTTAGTAAGTTACAAGAGATTGACGGCGTAAGTTTTGACCCAAATTTCAAAAAAGGAATTGACACAAATTGGCACGATTTGCCTAATGTTACTAACAGCCATTCGCCAAAATAAAACTTAAACTGTATTACTCGCTGCAACGTTGTTCTTCTGCTAATTCACGCAAAAACCGACGCCGCTGGGGAGATTCGTAACCGGTGAGTTGAGATGCGCTCGAATGGGATGCAGACTGTTTGAACTCCTTTCGAGGAGTTAGATCGGTTTTGTTCATGAAATCAAAATTTATCGGTTCTCGCGCAGTGGACCCTTCTGTCGAGGATTCTTTGGCGTATCGAAAATCATACAGGCCTACTACCAATTACGCAAATCCTTAACTCAACGCACCGGTGGCGAACAACGCCTCCAACCCGCGGATTGCATTGTTTTCCACTCAACAATCGCGCTATCCCGGAGCATGCGACGACGAGCCTGCGGGATTGGGTAATCAGGCTTTCTCCAGCGGAAAGTTCGAATGGTGACCCACAGACCCAAACTCGACGATTCATCGGCACTGAACTCACAGACAAGTTCTTGCTGTTCATTGACGAGCCACCCTTCACCGTCTTGCGGCTCGACAGTTTCATCAAGAATTTCTGTTTGCTTCCACATCAACTTAGTCTGGCGACCACAGAGGAACAATTGGCACGTTGCAACGGATTACCAAGGAATAGAGACAAACCCAAAAAACAAAACAGCAAAAAGCCTGCACAAATATAAGCAATCAAACATTTTGTAAATCAGTAATTGCTGCATTAGCAAGCAACAGATTTAGAATTACGCTACCAACTATTAATACATCCAACGCATAGAAAATACATCACAACTGCAATCCCACGAATAGGAAATCTGTTTCACTACAAGCGCAGAAAGTGATCGTCAATAGATGTGATGAATTTAATTGGCAATATAATTGGCCCCTACAGACTCAGTTGCATCAACCAATTAAAATTAACAATTGCAGAAGTCCACTTGAAACTCACAACATTGGAACAAACAAAAAGAGCCCTGATTGCTCACAAGCAAAATGATGTTGGGTAAAAGAAGATCAAGTTTGATCGGCTTAATATCCACGCTCTTTGTAGAGCTGAGCAGCGGATGCATCGACATAAGCATTGACTGTTTTCAAGAAGGCAATCAGACGTTGCTTGAGCTTGCTCATCATGGGAAAGAAAGGGGCTATCGAAATAACGCAGACACCACAATAAGCATGGATTTTGGTGCCGTCATAACAAGTTCTGTGAGGTCCGCGGCTGCTTGGAAATCACCAAACAGCCAACTCGAGCCAAAACAAGCCAATCAGTGACATGGACGCGATGCCGATAGAAATCCATTGGTCTTTGAGAGCGCGAGTCATAATCATTCCAATAACAATTCAGTCAATCGGCTCAGGCCTAACTTCGCCACCCCAGCCAATAGCGGAGTTCACAACCCACAAAGTCAAGGATCTCCATCAAGTCAGCATGAAGACACACACAAGTCAACTAATTTCAAACATCAAAGCAGAATCAAGCTCATACCAGAAAAATCACACTCGACGGGTGTAGTATCAGCGGAGGATCATCAACCAATTATTTCAAATTTCAAAGACGACAACGACAACACATTGACTTTTGAGAAACTAAAGCTGTGTGCAGAAACAGTTAGATCTATAAAAGAATCGGGATATATATCGCCAACTCCAATCCAAGCCCAAACAATTCCCGAGGTACTCCAGGGCAGAGACGTTATGGCGTCAGCCCAAACTGGCACTGGAAAAACAGCAGCGTTCATTCTGCCAATCATCGAATTGCTTCAAATTGAAGATAGGCCAAAACGACTACAAGTTCATTCCCTTATTCTTACTCCAACAAGAGAACTAGCTGCACAAGTTGAGGCCAATGCAAGGGGATACACAAAGTATCTATCCCTACGATCTGATGCTGTTTATGGTGGAGTCAGTATACGACCGCAAGTGAAACGCCTGCAAAGTGGAGTCGACATTCTTGTCGCAACACCAGGTCGTTTACTTGATCTCATCAATCAAAGAACGATTCGATTCGATAATCTCAAAGTATTAGTGCTTGATGAAGCCGATCGAATGCTCGACATGGGATTTATTCGAGACATCAAGAAAATCATTGAGTTCCTACCCAAAGATCGGCAAAATATGATGTTCTCCGCGACATTTAGCGCCCCAATCAAAAAACTTGCCTTTGGATTACTTAACGACCCTATAGAAATCAGGGCCTCAGTTCAAAATCAAGCCGCTCCCACTGTTGAACATCTTGTTCATCCTTGCGACATGGCTCGCAAAGTTGACCTGCTATGCCATCTCATCAAAACCAACCAATGGAAACAGGTTCTTGTTTTTGCACGCACAAAACATGGTGCAGATAAAGTTGTCAAGATTCTGTGCGATCAGCACATGAAGGCATCAGCCATTCACGGAAACAAAAGCCAAGGAGCAAGAACCCGCGCCCTAGAGGGATTCAAAAATGGGGATGTCAAAATATTGGTCGCAACAGATATTGCAGCACGGGGTATTGATATCCATCAATTGCCATATGTGATCAACCTTGATTTACCGAATGTTGCCGAAGACTATGTCCATCGGATTGGACGAACTGGTCGGGCAGGTGAAAATGGACATGCAATCTCTTTGGTTGCAGCAGAAGAAGCATTATTACTCAAAGCCATTGAAAAATTTATAGGTAATCCCCTGCCGAAAGTTGATGTTGTTGGATTTGAGCAAAAGATTTTAAAAGCTGAACCGCTAAAACAAGGTGGTCAACGCCAGCGTCGTCCTTCTCAAACAGGACGACCGGGACGGAATTCAACAGCTAACTCTGCCTTATCGCAAGAGAGAAGGAGTGACTGGCGAAAATCATCAAGTCGATCATCACAAGGTAGCCGCAAGTCGCGACAACGCTGATTCCCAACATTGAAGCCAGCCTCACCATAGACAGCGGCTATGTCGTGTTGAACTGGAAACACATAATTTGTGCCCAATATAATCACATATACAAGTAATCACTGTGAATTAATCTGGTTTTGTTTTTTTTTAGCCAGTGCGGTAGATGGTGCCAGCAGGAGTGGAAACCAAGCCAGTCATGATGGACTGACACGATGGCAGTACAAACCTTGATGCCAACAAATGGAGTCAACAACATCGTCATGAATCCCAATCTCATTGGCTATCTCGCTGCCAGTCTCACCACCATCAGCTTCTTCCCTCAAGCAATCAAAACGCTCCGAAGTGGGGATACCCGGGGCATTTCACTTCGTATGTACTGTCTGTTCACGTCAGGAGTGGTGTTGTGGTCGATCTATGGCTGGATTGTTGGCAATGGCCCGGTTTTATTCGCCAATTTAATTACTTTAATTCCAGCAATAGTCGTTTTAACAATGAAACTTTCACACCTCCGTTGATTGACAAGCACTGATGGAGACATCGAAACCACCCCAAAATAATCTGATCATGATGATCATTGCCACTGTGGCGCTAGCCGCTCTACTCCTTGCTGGTGTTCTTCGTGAGCGTTGGTGGAGCAGTAAAGGGCAACTCACAGCCCAATTTGAAGAATGTATGGAGCAAGCACCTTTTAAACAGAGCTTCAGCCAAATAAGGCCAGAAGATGTTTTATCTCCAGACAATCTTCAAGAGCATTTTAATGAATTTGATCAGATTTTTCAGGCTACCGGGCTACCACCCATTTGGAACGGTGAAAAACTCTTGTCATGGACAACATATCATCGAGAATCAATTATTATCGCAAAAAGCTGTCATACAAAACTGGAAATTACGCAACCACAAAAACAATTACACGGAACGTACGGAAAACCAGTATGGGACCCAAACTCCCCAATTTGGCTCGAAGATCATTGAAATCCTCATCCATAAAGCCTTATCCAAAGCACACTGAAGACCACTCATCATGAGGATTGCATGTAGTCCCTTTCTGCTTCTAGCCGTTCAGCACAGCACTGCATACACATGCGCACATAATCAGAGTCGATACCGACAAAGCTTCCTCATCGCCAATGCGTATGCAGCATCCATGGGAAAACCAGGGCCAATTCTTCATTAAAAGCGGCCATTCAGCCAGCCGCAAAGAAGAACTGTCGAGAGGCTGATCAGCATCGTCATGACCTGTCGTCCCAAATGGACCGTATCCAAGGTGTGATCCGAGTGTGAATACATGAACGCCTCGTCTGATGAGGTGAGAGACATGGATACACAGACAACGATCGAGTGCGACGTGGAACCGGAATCAACCTTGCCCCACCTGGCCATGCGAGCGTCCACCGCCTACCGAGTCAATGGGCCATCTCTCTTATTTTTAGCGGCTGTCTCGAACGGTGATGCAAAAGCACCGCAGGCCAGGAGACTGCTTCGGGACCATCACAAGGGCACGCGCAGCAATGGCGCTTCTCGTGACTTGGGCGGATTCAAAACATAGAACCATGCCTGAGCAGCCCCAGACAGCAATTTGGCCGGCATTGCTACCGACATTCCTGTTCCTAGGCGGATTGGGTTCGGCGGCACTGCTTACGCAACTCATCGGATAAGCCCCACAGCCCAGGCATACAAAAATTGGCTGTGCTGGCGCATCGCATCGGCGAGCTCTTGAAAACTCAACTGATACCTGGCACAGCAATTCCGGCAATCCCCAGAACAACGAGAACGCTCAAACGAGGCCAAATCTTAAGCAAATATAATTACTTATTTGCAAAATAATAAGCTTATATATTTATTCAAAGAAGTCTGTTTAAATTTTCGAACAATTATGGAGGCAAGAATGTCTGCTCAAACTAAATCTCCAGCCTGTTTCTTGCGTTGGACCATCCAAAAAGTAGCCGACAGAATGTACGCCGTAGCTGCAACTATTGATGGAGTTGAGTACGATTTTGTCGGGAACTACAGGTCGATTCGTGACGCTCAACAAGCGGGTCGGCGCTACGCCACAGATCTCATGCACAACTCGATGTCCGGCGGACAGCTGGCCTTCAGGTAAAACATTAGATAGCGCAACAGCTGCGTCACAAGAACCCAACCTTAAGGCTGGGTTTTATCTTTTATATAACCGTCCTCACGGATCAAGAGATCGTTCGACAATGGCGATATCAAAGGACTGACCATTGCAAAGAACAAAAAACAAACAGGCTTCTCAATTATTATTATTTTGATCTAGATCAATGTGTCCGCACAAGTGCAGGAGCTTGATTAATCATCGAACGAGCCAGGGCCTCGTTATGCCTTGCCGACTTCCCTTCCATAGCCCAATCCTGGCGCGGCGAGCCTGATCCTCAAACAAAAGAAGTTTAGGAATATCGCAAGCAGGTGAATTCTTCGCATATACAAATACCAAACCCAGGCGAATCAACTCTTCACCAATATTGACTCCACCTGGAGTGAAAATGTTGGCAACAAGTCGACCATATCGATCAACTTTGATCGCTTGAATTGTGATTGGTGTATAACTAGGCAAAAGTCCACTTAACGTATTCCTGGCTATTCGTCCGTGGGGAGTCTGGCCTATTTCTGGGGCATCAATGCAGGCCATGCGAATCATGGTTTGCTTGCCTTGAATCTTTGCAATCACACGATCTCCGTCAATGACGCGTAGCAGAGTTGCAGCCTGTACAGGCAAAGGACAGAAGACAACAGTGAGTATTCCAATGGCAGTCTGGAGTTTGATCATCAACCTTTTTTCCACATCTTGAATACCAGGAAGCTGCCTGGTGCTGCGATGGCTAAGGCAATAAAGGGCAAGATAAAAACCTGCACCACGGTGTTGAGTTCACCGAGCTGACCTGTCAGCCAGTTGCAAGAGCGAATACCAGCGATGAGATACAGACCACCGAAGGCAATCGTCCATGCGAATTTCTGACCATCAGTCATCAGCCGTTACCTGTTTCATCTGATTAGAACAGTGATCTGTGAAGTTGAAGCCAGTCAATGAAATTTGATCCAATGAACGCTGAACCGATGGGGACTCTCATTGAAGACGGTCAACACAAACCATTTCACGCACTTGCGTGTCCGCTGCACCCTCAGTTGAAGCGAAGACGAGACAAGACGGTGGAGTTCTAAATGGAGTGCGACGATCGAGGCCTATGCTTCGCTACAACAATGAAGCACGCACTGGTTGGCTGTTAAAGCTGATGAACGCAGGCAGAGTAGTGATATGAAACGACTACTCACGCTCATTCAGCAATTAAAAGGCAGAAAACAGAAACCGCCGCTGCATACAGCGGCGGAATTGGAATGCTTCAAACGCGATGCGCTTGAGAACAGAGGGAAGCACTACTAATGCAGGGAGCATTTGAACTAGGGCTAGTGGCGATCCTCTTTTTGGGGCTTCAGGCTTGGTGGCTCAGCAAAGTCTTTTTGAATCGTCCACGGCAGCCACGCCTGCGGGGAAAGCCGATGCGAGCCAATTCATTACAAAAGGAGCGCAATGTCTTTGAAAAGATCATTGGCAAGTCTTGATTGCTACGACCACCGCCGCTGACTGAATAAAGCTGCCGTACTGGTTAGAAGGCGACAGAAGCCTTGGTTGCAAACCAAATGACCATGCCAGCAATCGCCATTGTGCAACCCATCAAAGGAATGGTTAGAGAAAGCTTCATGCGTTGACCTGACGGTCTCGCAGTATGAGCTTGATTCGCTCAAGAGAAGCAAAGGCTTCATGGCTCTTATCCCAGATTGGTCTGAAGCAATCAATCCCCGTCGTCCGCTATCAAGCGCATTGCAAGCCTCGAGCGATGGACTGCTTGGTCAAACGATGCACAAGACCTGCAGAACTCTCTGAATCAACGGCGGAGATTCTCAGCAGGAGCTCGGCAGGAGCGACGACAAAACAAAAAGGACACATCTCCCAAAGCACTAAACAGATGCGTGCAAGCTTTTAAGCACCATATCTAGCACCAATGATAGCCAAAGGCACCACATCTAGCGCTTGCCGATTATCTCTTCCCAAGTGATTAACTCTGGTTGCTTTTTGGTTGGCTTGGACGCATTGACTCGCGAAGCTGTGTCTTCCCGCTCTGGAGTGAGTGATCTTCTGTTCATTGAAAAAACGGTTATCGGTTCTCGCGCAGTGGTCCCTTTACCGGGCGCTTTGGCGTGATCCATAGATAACACAATCCTCAAACCAAACGCCGGCTACGCAGGCTCCATCCATGTCTCTAGGCAGTCAGAGGCTCTCCGATCTGAGTTGTGTGCCAGCAACCACGATGCATTTTTATGCCTATCAAGGCATGTCCGGGACAGGGAAGCTTTTGCCAATCCCTCGAATCCCGAGCTCCATTTGATCTTGAACGACCCATTGAGCAAATGGTATTGCTATTCAGACCAGGCCAATATCGGTATTTTTCAAGAAATGGATAGCTGCTTGGAGATGATTCAATGGTCTCCATGAGTAACAATCCCTCTTCACCAATCCATTGCCGTATTAATCGAGATGGTCCGTTGCCAACGCCCTGATAAGGGGCCAAAAGGTTCTTATGCAGGTGCCCCCAACAAGAACCATTCAGGCAGGAGTGTTGCCAAACCTCCCAACGGTCACAAGTCTGATGATATTGACCATTCGAGTCATACTGAACTAGAAACCAATAATGATCAGCAAAAGTTCCTGACAACCCAGGAATTTTTGCTGCCAAAATCTCAACTTTGATCAACTATTTTTTCCCTATAGGGTGTCATCAAATAACTAGACTTTGGGAAATACTTTCAACCGGCTACCTACAAGCAGCTACTAATACTTCTTACAGTCTTTGTTCATCCGGCAGGGTGAGAGAACAGAGCGCGCGCGGGTGGTCTCAGTAGTGAAGAAGCGCTTGTCTCGGGGTCACACAAGTGCAAAAATTCCGAACTGCAGATTTAAAACTGATTTAACTGGCTATGAAAGCAGTACAACTAGGTCATAGGCATCGTATTGCATTCCTTTGGCGGAACTCATGGAGTTGTATCAACGGGCTAACCAGGCTGAAACTGAATATCAAGAATGGCTGGCCTGGCTAAAGCGACAAGTTGGACAAGATCAAGACACGTCCAGCCAGACTCTTGAAAAATCGACATCATAAACTAAATAGGACTTTCGCCTTCTAGATACATAACAAAAAGGCAATAGCAATTTATCAAAAAAAAGGCCTGCAACTTCAATTAGAAGCATGCGAAGGCTCTGATTAAATCAATATAGGCATAGAGAAATATTATCAAAATATAAAGAAATTATCTCTTGCATTTTTAATTTAAATCAGACCCTCAACTGATTAGCAAAAAGCTGATCATGAGAGCCAATTCGATTTAGACAAGTCTGATCATGAGGACTGTCCCCAGTTGAAGCCAAAACGTTGGCTCGCGGCAGCTTCCATTTCTATGCGCACTTGAATCATGGCCTCCCTTGCAAAAGCCTTTTCGTTCTCCTGAGCCGTAATGATTTGCTTGGTGAGAGAGCGAAGCGTATCAATGTCTTCACAAGCATCAATTTCTCGGAAAGCTGCTTCTAGGTGGAACCTTTGCTCCACTGACAAATGATGGTTGGTCATAACAAGAAAAGTAAGTAAAGCCCAGGAGTTGAAATAAGGCCATGTTTTAAACGACGGATGAATTAGGCAGCGGTAATGCTGAACGGTGCCGCTGGATTGCTTGTAGGCATTGAATCAGACTTGCCTTCCGCAAGAGTTTTGGCACGGCCGTACATCTCGCTATTTGTTGCACCTTGGGCGTCCATAGCTGCTGCAACAACGGCCCAGTTATGAATATCGGTTGTCATGGGTGTGATAAAGAATCAACACACCAAATCTCGCAACAACAACTTGCCACCGTGAGGCAGACAACCGTCTAGTGACCGAACAACGGAATTAAAATAAATTTGCTAGCTACAAAGATTAAGATCGAGTCAGCGCCGCTTTTGAGAACGCAGCGAACGAATCTTCTCTCCAAGGGCAAACCATTGGTCGGTCACGATAAACCAAACGACAAATCCTGATAGGCAGACAAAAAGAGCTAACGCAAAAACAACTACACCGGTAGCGATCAGTTGATCACGACTGCATGAATCGAAATTCGTACCTGGCTTGCAGACGGATTCAATTTCTCGAAATCCACGGTTGCCCCCGCTTTGTCCCCAGCCCCCACCAAGACCATTCGTAAAGTTCATTGGCTCTCCTCCCAGTTGATGACATCTTCGAGCCGGAGAAAAGCCAGACAGTCAATCAACAGCATTTCCTTTCGATGACGGTCTGATCTAATTTCTGGCCGGCAAAGCGTTAATGGAAGAGAACGCACTCTCTACGACGAAAGAAGGCATGAACACCGACAAAATGGTCTAAGCGTCGTTCACAACCGTTGGTTTTAACCGCCACGATTGGTGGTGAACGCACCGATTTCAGGCCATGAATGATCCCCGCACCGTCCTGTTGCTTCACAACCAGGGGCTATGGCAGGGGTGCTTTATGCGACTAAACAGCAGTGGCATTGAAGAAGACCGGTTCCTCACGTCGCTTGAGGTGCAGGAACGGGATGGAGTGATTGAGAGCTGCCTGACGTACAAGCGCACAGGACAACAGCGATTGATGAACTTCGAGACTGTGCCGTTCACTATGCAGGTAAACGGCAGAGGTGGATGGTCGCTGGGCCCAAGCTGCGTCTCCCCTTTCGGCTGGGTCGGCGAATTGAGCGTTGTCTCTGGCATAGAACGTCGGCGCATTGTTGCCCGCTACGGCCACCACAGTGTGGATCAGGTGTTCTACATCGTGGAGACAAAGAGTGGCAGTGAACCAAGCCCACCCTCTCAGCCGATTCAGTGCGAAACAAACCCCTGCGGAGACAGGGTGGTGTGGCAACCGGAACCTGGGGTTGAGGTGTTGCTTGATACTCGAGACCGGCAGATGAGTGACTTCACCGTTTGTGGATTGCGATGGCTGGGCTCCAACGGTGAACACCAACAGATCGTTCGGCGCTACGACACCACCGGACACCTCGAATCCCTTTCAGACGTGTGGCCATAAAGGCCATAAACCAATTTCCACTTCCCGAAAAAAATGATCTCGAAATGGGTTGGATTGCTTGTTAAAAGGTCGAAGCGTGGACGAAACACAGCGATGAACAATCGAGGCCACACTCAGATAAGCCTCGTCCATACGGTCCCCCAGTCAAGTCTCATGAGAGAAATCGGGCCGATCAGTGACAAGCCATGAAAAAGCGCCCCGAAAGGGACGCTGTAAAAATTTCAGAGGCGATGAATTAAACCTCAGCCAGCTACAGCACAAAAGCTGTGAGGCGCTTCTGGAAAACTCGTGGGCATGAGATCGAGCTTTCCTTCTGCCAATGCTTTGGCTCGGATATACATCTAACATGAGGTTGCACCAGCTGTTTCTAGTGCTTTAACAACAACATCCTAATTGCGAACTTCTGTAGACATTTGCAGTTGAGTTAAGGATGAAAACATTTTGGCGAGTCTTTCTGGTGCGTGGTGACAGTGAAACCCGCCCCACAGCCAACATACAAAACTCAAAAACACCTAGTAAGGGTCGAGCGGGAGAATGCTTTTGACGAACATGTGATCAAT
>QCVD01000002.1 GCA_003208835.1 Synechococcus sp. AG-683-C23
TTCAGGCAAATCAAGAATATTTCCAAATGTTTGCGAGCCGTTTGCTAGATGCCCCTGATTCCTTAATTGCAGTGATCCGCTTGAAAGTCGAATCAATATTTCCTGGACCAGAACATCTGAGAATTCCTGCTCATTAATGGCCTGAACAAAAAGAGAATCCATGCTGGTTCCATCCATTCCATTATCTAATCTTAGATTGTATAAAATATTGGCGTGATCAATTGCTGCAACACCTTGCGGGTTAAGCCATCGCTTTCCTATTAGATAATTAGCGCACCGGATAAATTCGAGCTTCTTGTTTAGGCATAGATAAAGAGAAAGAAGAAAATTGTCTGTTGTCTTACTATGTATTTCACCTAATACTTTTACTCCATCACGGTAACGCCCAATACTATATAAACAGAATGCTAATTCTATTGATGCCTCTTCTTTTATTTTCTCGCTTTTCGCAGCTTCTCTTAAATAGGTAAGCGCTGGACCCCACTGCGCGAGATCTTTGTAAATGCCGCCCAGGTTCATAAGAGCATATGGGTTATCAGGCTTGAGCTCTAGGGACTTGATCGTGGAAGCAAGGGCTTGATCAAGCTGCCCGAGATCTTTATAGATCCTACCCAGGTTCATGTGGGCTATTGGGTTATCAGGCTTGAGCTCTAGGGACTTGATCATGGAAGCAAGGGCTCGATCGAGATGCCCGAGATCTTTGTAGATCCCGCCCAGATTCATGTGGGCAGTGGGATCATCAGACTTGATCTCTAGGGACTTAAGGGTTACTGCAAGCGCTTGATCGAGCTGCCCAAGATCTTTATATAAATTTCCTAAATTTGTATAAGCATCGGGGTTGTTTGGACTTACTTCTATTGCTTTTTTGTAAAGACTAATTGCCTGTTCTTTTCTTTCTGAATTTTTACAAATCACACCCAAATTTGAGAATATTGCTGAATGCAAGTAGCCGGTCTCTATTGCTGTTCTATAAACCCTTTCTGCATTCACTAGATCTCCATCCATATGGTGATCTACTGCCATTTTATGAAGAACTTCTCCCGCCTTTTGAGTGTTGCCTTGAAGAGCGCTCTTTTTCTTCTTTTTTTGTTCCCCAAAACCTGCCATCTTCTTTATGGAATTGTTTTTGCCAGGTTAAGCCATTCTTGCTTTCCACCCACTACCACATCTGGCATCACTGGAGGTCCATCGGTAACAAGCATGGGGCCATAAAGCAGATCCTGGGCCTCAGAATCATTATTGATGAGACCCACCAGTTACAAACAGCAGTACTAATCATCATCAACACTACACATGGCCTCATCAGCCGCTCCAAGGCTTCCTGCCTGAGCCGTAGGCATCAAGCAGAGGAATGAAAGAAGAAGAAGTCGTTTCATAAGCCCAGTTTGTCAGCGTTGCTCGAGCGTTGGATGAAATCGAAATTCAGATGGAGATGGAGGGGGGTGAAGGCTTTGTGATCACCTGTTAATCAAGCCATCTGATTTTACCAAGTTGGCGCCCAGAGCCTTCAATTGCTCTTGAGCATTCAGTATTTTTAACAGATTGAACAAGCAGGTAAAACCCAGCCGATAAGGGCGATGAAAAACTCGAAATAAACTTAATTGCATTCGCAATCAGATATGGTTAATTTAATTTTTTTATTGGCTCTTAGTATACTTATACGGCAACTACTTATTTCTCCCTTCGGAGATGTCCGCTCGACAATACCATTGGTGCAAATAAAGGCCTTAACTCTGCCATCGGAACCACGTTTTTTGGAGCAATCACTAATCCAATTAAATTTGGATTTATAACCATTCCCCCAGCTCTGATCGGAATTTAAATAGGCAACCAATCTGACGTAACTGCTACGGGAACGGATAACGCTGGCAATGGCAAAATACTTGCAATGGCTACAAAAGAGGCAAGCCTTGCAATCCAATTCTTGAGTCGGAATGAGAAAGACATTGGCAAAATAGTTTTTTTATTGGTGAGTGCTTATATTTCCATAAATTAGGCTCTTCATTGGGGCGCTCCTCTTCCAGCAGGATCGAGGCAACTGCAATGTCAGTGATTATTTATTTTTTGTATCAGCTCGCCTGCGCGAAGGCACTTCGAACGGCCTTCCATACTGACGTTCGGTAAGAGCCGTGAAGAACCTCAACGGTGTGGCCCATCGCTTGAACGATGTTCGTGTCGGAGATGTTGAAGTTATTAGCTCAAATGGAAACCATATCTCGAAATAAATGGGGCCTTAACCATTCACCTCGGCCCTAAGTTTCGTAGATTTTGAGCTATTTTCCTAGAGACCATATCGACTTCTCATGGCTTTCGGCATGGGCCTGCGCGAACAGAAACGCCAACATCGCCAGATCCTGGGCTCCAGTTGTCTCCTTGAACATAGGGGAGCCCGCCTGGTAGCTACAGACCGCAAACCCAAGGCCCTGACCCCCAGACATCCCGGATCAGAGACTCCAATGCATCCAGAGGCTCTTGCCTGGAGAAGCGTCTGTGATTCCTCGACGACCAGCACTGACCCTTTAGGAATAGAACCAGATCGAGCTGACGCCAGGAAGCGCCCCAGCGCCCCTTTAATCCGGTTCTGGCCGGTATAGGCGCTGACGCCTTGATCTAGCAGCTCTTCTGCAAGCTGATAGTCCGGATGCCTTCGCATCCAATCCTTCAGAGCCTGCTCCTGGCGCTGCAGACCTGACTTATCGCTATGTGCCTGGCCACCACTGGAGACACGCCGATATGAATAAGCCAACGCCATGGAAGGGATCCACCCGTCGAAGCCAAGTTAGAAATTTATGCCGCAGAGCACCGCATCACCTCAGCGATCCAGATGCCATAAAGAGACAAGCTATCCTCGGTCAGGGGCCAAGTCCCGTCTTCTTTGAATATCCACGGCTTCTGAGCCGAATCCTTGCGGCCATTGATCTGCCACCAACCCAGCAGCTGCTCAGCCGGAGTAGACACCAAGCATCCTGAGTTCACAGCTCCTGCATAGCCGTGATCGGTTGATCTCGATGGAGCGATAAAACGGTTCCACAAAATCCGTTCTATCGTTAGAGAAAAGCTATAACTACGAAGGAATGTTTGTCATGTGATCACAGCAAACAACTGATTCAGGCCAACATCACCGATACAACCTCCATGGCCGAAACGCCCTCCGATCATCAGCTGTGGTGAGATTCCCTCTAAATCTCAGGGACCGCTCCATACACTCCCTTAGATACGTGGAATTCCGGAATATCGAATTCATTCTCTTGACCCAACAGTGATGACAACACCGAAATACCAAGACTTCAACCTGAAGCCCTTCAGCAATCGGAGCAATGCAAGGGCTTTGATTCAAATTGGCAACACGCTGATTCCTTATGGCCTGTTGTGGTGGCTCATGCTTCAAGCCTCAGAGATATCTCTCTGGCTCACTCCGCCTTTTCTGATCATTCTCAGCTTGCTCTCGCTGAGAAGTTTTTCGCTTATGCACGATTGCGGACATGGATCGCTGTTCGAAACAGCAAGGCTGAATCGGATCTTCGGATTCCTTCTGGGCGTCGTAAACGCGATTCCTCAGCTCTCCTGGTCGATCGACCACGCCTATCATCACAAAACCAACGGAGACTGGGAGCGCTATCGAGGGGTGGCTGATTTTCTCAGCGTGGACGAATTTCAAAAACTCAGCCTCAAAGAACAGAAGACTTACGCAACGACCCACCATCCACTCATGGCAATCCCGGGTGGCTTCTATTACTTAGCAATCAAACCCAGGCTCGATCTGTTGGTGGGGCTGATTAGTCCGAAAAATCGCATGTGGGGATCAAGAGAGGAATTGCACGATCTTTGCTTAAGCAACTTATTTAGCCTGATCGCCATGGCCGGCCTTGGATGGTGGATTGGTTTCGGATTGTTCCTCAGCCTTTACAGCGTCATTCTTGGTTTAACTGCAAGTAGTCTGATTTATGTGTTTTACGTGCAGCATATTTTTGAAAGTAGCTATGCCAATCCAAGCCAGGGCTGGAGCCCAATGCGGGGCGCCTTAGAAGGCTCGAGCTTGCTGGTTCTTCCACCATTACTGCAGTGGTTTACGGCCAACATTGGCTTTCATAACATTCACCATCTCTGCGAACGAATTCCGAATTACAACTTGGAGGCCTGCCATAAAAGCAATCAACACTTACTTCAAAATGTACCGACATTGACACTCGGAACCATGCTGAAATGTTCAAAATTTCTACTGTGGGATCCTGCCAATGCAAGCCTTGCTGAGATCTCATCCTAGGATTAATTCAGATCTGCTTAAATTACAACACAAGAAACTATTAATATTATTCTTTTGAACATCGACACTAACTACGATATCTAATAAGGCTTATCTCCTCAGACCATAGAATTAGATTGACTCTATAAAGGATTTCCAGCTCCATTTTTGATGAAAACAGTGGCCAACTGTGCTGGAACTCATTCACAAGAAGCGGCTGGGCACCATCATTTTCTGAGCTGTAGTGGCAGACCACAATGATGTCGCCTGGAGTTGTGCCAACGGCCTCTGTATAAGCAAAAGAACTCGAAGCTCATTTATTCACAGCGAAGGACGACAACCGCCAGAGTTAAGTTCGACTCGAACTTTTGTGATGACCAGCCCCTTCACACCAAGCCAGGGCACGTGGGCATGGCAATCCCAGCAAATTGGCTGGTCGCTGATGGGGGATGGGGATCCAAAAGCACCATACGCAGTGCTGTTGATCCATGGCTTTGGTGCCAATACCAACCATTGGCGTTTCAACCAACCGGTGCTCGCCAAACTCGCTCCCACCTATGCCATTGACTTACTGGGCTTCGGACGCAGTGATCAGCCTCGAGCTCGTTTAAAGCAGGAACCGCCGGACAAAATTGCCGTGCACTACTGCTTTGATCTTTGGGGTCAACAAGTGGCTGATTTTTGCAAGGAGGTCATCAACAAACCCGTAATCCTCATTGGCAACTCAATCGGGGGCGTCGTGGTGCTTCGAGCCGCCCAAATGCTTGGACAGGATCATTGCAAGCGCGTAGTACTGATCGACTGCGCCCAACGACTCATGGACGACAAGCAACTAGCCACACAACCGGCCTGGATGGCGTGGATACGACCCATGCTTAAAGCCATGGTGAGCCAACGTTGGCTCAGCACCGCACTGTTCCGCAATGCAGCCCGACCCGGGGTGATACGCAACGTGTTGAAACAGGCTTATCCCAGCGGCAAAAACATCGACGATGAACTTATTGATTTGCTTTATCAACCAACGCAGCGTGATGGAGCAGCCGAAGCATTTCGAGGCTTTATCAACCTGTTCGACGACTATCTGGCACCGGACCTAATGAATAAGCTCAATATTCCGGTTGATTTGGTCTGGGGAGAGAAGGATCCTTGGGAACCAATCTCAGAAGCTCATAACTGGAAAGAAACTATTCCCTGCATCCGATCAATGAATGTCATTCCTCAGGCAGGGCATTGCCCCCACGATGAAATGGCAGAAATCGTAAACACAATACTTAAGGAATCGATGGCTCGTGTAGTTGAGGAACCCTTTCGATCAGCTGACGGGTGAGTTTTTTTTGGTCATAAATCAGTTGTCGGTACCAATTTTCACGATCCTGCACCTGATAAGCAGCCATCCGATGCTCACGAACCCACTGATTAGCGGCTTGTCCCAAAGAAGCAACTTTCTGGGGGTCAGTTCGCCAGGCGTTAAGGCAAGCCGTCATTTCCGAAGAAGATCCAAACAACTCACCGTTAACACCATGTTGGATGGTTTCTCCATAGACGACATTGCTGGCGAGAGAAGCCAATCCACAAGAAGCTGCCTCAATCATCTTTAAATCAGATTTTAGGTGATTAAAGGAAGTATCAAGAAGAGGAAGAAAGGCAAAATCACAGGCTGACATTTCGTTTAGATAATCAGCATGCGAACAAAGTGGTCGGAACGTCTTGTGACCTTCTGGAAGATCTAAAGCGTCAAAAAAACCACGGTCATGAATCACCGAAGCACTCCAAAAATCAGGATCAGCCCGGAAAACATGGTTCAAATCTTTGATTAAAGGAGCCCAATCTTTCTCGCGGTTCAAAGCCCCAAAAAACATTTTCAAACCTGAGCGTCCATCCTTTTTATTATCTAGACCAGCAATAGGAAGCTTCTCGAGCATATTTGAAAATACCCTTACATTGGAGTTCCATTTGCTAATTCTTTCAGCCAATTCGGGCCTGGAAGTTTGAACAGCATGAACCATTTTAAAAGTTATATAGTCTTCTTTCTTAAGCACAGGCCAATGATCAGGATCATCATCCCAGTCAATTACTACAACATATCCATTACGAATCAACAAACGCAGTTTCTGGAAATCTTGCTCAGTCGGATGAAAAATGGGACGTTGCCATATTAATATTTTTTGTTGAATTAAAGGCAAATCCTTTAACTCCATCTTATGCATATACAACCCTACATTCACCATCGGTAGACTCGCCAGAGCCCGTAAAGGTTGGGCAAGGCGAACCTCCGCCATAGAATCTGGACTTACGCCACTAAATCCCTCGACTAAAATCGCTTGATGCGAGGCTTTGCCTGCGGTTATTACGTACTGTAGTGGGGCAATCCCTTCGAAAACTTTTTGAGGATTTAGACCAAGATTTTGTAAAGCTGGTAGCATTTTAATTGCAAAATCTTTAGCTTGATCTGGCGCAAAAACCCTGGACTGGATACCATAAATTTGCAGTTCATTCGATTTAAACCACTGAACAATACTTTCGCGAGTAAACCACCTCAAATGTGTTCGATCAAATAAGCCTTGATCCACTGTTGGCCACTGCCCTTGCAATAAATTAGCTAAAACACTCCAATGCTGCACATTCGGGATGCAGGCAACAACAACACCCTCTTGTGACAACGATTGAAGATGCCGTGATAGACATTTCCATGGGTCTTTTAAATGTTCGAGAACATCGCCATAAACGAGGCAATCAAATAACCCACTTATTGATTTAGGAAGAATAAGGCTAGGATCTTCGATATCACCACATACAACCTGATCTAAAAAATTCTTAGCCGATTCTGCCTCTTCTGGAACATATTCAACGCCGACATAATGAACCGACGGATTGCGAAGCTTGTAAGCAGCACCTAAATATCCAGCCCCACAACCAATTTCTAGAACTGATTTTGAAGATTGAGGTATATTTGCCAATAAATCATAATTTATATTTTTATAGTATCCAGAATTTTGCACAACTAAAGCAAATCAGCTACGTGCAGAATCGCACAATAGAAGTCTTAACAAGCAACATAGGCCTCAACTTGATCACTTACTCGACGGAGACCTGCCAATCCATCCCGCTCTAAATTACGAACCCGGTCGCGGCTCATGCCCAAAATGCGACCAATGCCAGTAAGGCTCATCGGATCTTCACCATCCATACCGAAACGCATCCGGAGAACCTGCTCCTGCAGATGGGGCAGCTGACCCAGCAAGCTGCGCAAATCACCCTTGAGGCAATCCTCTTCAACTTGATCGCTGGGGAGCTCGTTGTCTCCGGACAAAAGCTCCAACAATTCAGTGTCGTCGCCATCACCCACCTTCATCTCAAGGCTCACCGGCTGACGAGCACGACACATCAGATCTTTGACTTCGTCTTCAGGCAGATCGACGAATTGAGCAAGTTCCGTCACGGTCGGGGTACGACCGAGCTCCTGGCTTAGCTCTCGCTGGCCCTTTTTGAGCTTATTCAGCATCTCAGTGATGTGAATGGGTAGGCGGATCGTGCGGCTCTTCTCAGCAATGGCACGGGTGATGCCCTGACGAATCCACCAGTAGGCGTAGGTGGAAAATTTGTAGCCGCGAGTGGGATCGAATTTTTCGACACCACGCACCAAACCAATTGTTCCCTCTTGGATCAGATCCAAAAGTTCCATGTTCCGCTTGGTGTATTTCTTTGCAACGCTCACAACGAGACGAAGATTCGCCGCCACCATGCGCTCCTTAGCGCGATGCCCTTGCTGCAATTTCCGCTTGAGCTGAACTGTCGAGAGTTCAGCAGCCTTGGCTAATTGATCGCGGGCTGGTTTCGCACCATCTCTGCTTTCCAATTCGGCCTCAAGAGTTTCGATCTCCATCAGCTGCTGAACCTGACGGCCCAAGGTGATTTCTTGCTCGTGTGTGAGCAAAGGCACCCGTCCAATATCCCGGAGATAAGAACGCACCAGATCGACGTCAACACTGACGGTACGAGTGGAGGTTGCTGGTTTTGAAGCAGCTGTAGCGACGGGTGCCATGACGCTTCGTTGAGTTATGTAAAGCGTACCCCTAAGAAACGTAAACAACCTCTCAGAAAGCAGAAGCCGCCAAGAATTGGGTAGAAATACCTGCTGTTTGACCCAGCTGCGGCAAGTTCAGCAGCAGCCATTCCGCCGTTTTCAGGTAAATCAGTGTCCCAGCCACGTCAGTGCAGGTGGTGATGAACGGTGTGGACATCAGGGCTGGATCTAAGCCCATACGGTCAAAAAGCAACGGGAAGGCCGCCCCAGCCGTTGCCGCCAGGGTGGTAATCGCCAGCAAGCTGATCCCAACAGACACCCCCACCAACGCACCCCCACCACGCCACCAGGCAAAAGGCAGCACCACAATCATCATCAGCACCCCCAGAAGGGCACCGGCCATCGCTTCCCGCAACACGGCTTGCAAGGGCTTTAAGGCCGAAATGCTTTGGGTGCTCAATCCACGAATCACCACGGTGGAACTCTGGGCGCCCACATTTCCGCCGGTGCCTCCCAATAAAGGGATGAAGGCCGCCAAGAGCACCACCTGCTTGAGCACGGCCTCATTCGCTGCAATCACCTCAGAGGTGAAGAAACTCGCCACCACGAGCACCGACAGCCAAACAATCCGGCGACGGGCGACGGTGAACAAATTGCTCGTGAAGTAATCGTCTTCATCGCCTGCCTGCACAGCACCAGCGGCGTAGAGGTCGCGGGTGGCCTCCTGCTCAATCACGTCGATTACGTCATCAACAGTGACGATGCCCACCAGGCGTTGCTCTGAATCCACCACAGGCACGGCCAAAAAGTCGTAGCGCTGAATCGTGCGAGCCACCTTTTCTTGATCGGTGTCGGTCGCAACGCTGAGCACATCACCGGTCATCACATCGCCAATGCGGGCATTCAGATCAGCCGTCACCAAATCTCGCAACGACAAAATGCCAGTGAGGCAGCGTTGGGCATCGGTGACGTACAGGGAATAAATCGTTTCTGTGTCGCGGGCGCGACTGCGAACGATCTCCAGTGCCATTGCAGCGGTTTGGTTTTCTTTTAAGGCGATGTATTCCGTCGTCATCAAACGACCAGCCGTTTCCGCCTCGTAGCCGAGCAATTGGGCAGTGACTCTGCGTTCCTCAGGGCTGAGCTCACTCAACAGCTGGCGAACCACCTTGGCGGGCAACTCCTCCAACAAACGCGCCCGGTCGTCCGGAGACATCTCTTCGACCACCTCGCGCATCTCACCAGAGCGCAAAAGGCGCAACAAACTCTGCTGGGTTGCACTATCGAGATATTCATAAACACTGATCGCCTCATCCTTCCCAAGGAAACGGAACGCAAGGGCCTGAAGATTGGTCGGCAGATTACCGATCGCCTCAGCGATATCCACCGGCTGCACCGGCTTCAACAACAGTTTTACCGCGTCGTAGTTCCCGACGGACAGCATCGACTCCAGTTGCTGGCTAACGACTTCGGCCATCAACTCGAGCTCAACCGTGATGTTGCCGGCTTCGTTCCCCGCTGCCTCCGTCATGCTTCTCCGGCCGGGGTATTAAGTATGGCCGTTCATGCCGGTTAATCTTTCGACATATTCGGCTTTAGCCATGACGATCAACATCAGTGGTGTTTCCGTAACGTCCCCAGACGGCACCAGCAAATCCCTAGGTGACTACTCCGGGAAGGTGCTGCTGATCGTGAATGTGGCCAGCAAATGCGGTTTCACCAAGCAGTACGCCGGGCTTCAAGCTCTCAATGAGGCCTATGCCGACAAGGGATTGGCTGTGCTCGGTTTCCCTTGCAACGATTTCGGCGGTCAGGAGCCAGGAACCTTGGATGAAATCAAGAGCTTTTGCTCCACCACTTACGGCGCAGACTTTGAACTGTTCGACAAAGTGAACGCCAAAGGCAGCACCACGGAGCCCTTCACAACCTTGAACAAAACCGAACCAGCCGGAGATGTGGCCTGGAATTTCGAGAAGTTCTTGGTGGGCAAAGACGGAACGGTGATTGCCCGTTATAAGAGCGATGCCACTCCCGAAGAGCTTAAGGCTCCGATCGAGGCGGCATTAGCAGCCTGACCCTCTGGCCAATCCACAACCCAAGGGCTGCGGCACCCAATCCCAGCCCAAGGGTGAGGCCCATCAGGCCCAAGGCTTCAATCACTCCTCCTGCGCTCATTAGACGCATGGCGTCCAGCATCCAGCTGCTAAAGGTGGTGAGGGATCCACAAAAACCAATTCCAACCAAAAGCTGACGTCGTGGCGCTGCGGGCAATCCAGCGAGCAAGCCAAGCAACGCAGCTCCCACCACATTCACCAGCACATGGCGATCGGCCCAATGGAGAGATACCTGCCAACGCAACAAAGCGCCAGGGACTGCTCCGAGACCCACAATGAGTAACTCCTGGAGTTCTGCGTTTAACGAACGCTGTTGCTGTTGTTCAGCCATAGGTCCCCAGGCCATAACCAGCCCCTGCCGCACATAGCCCTGCCGCAATCGAAGCCAGCGCGAAGACAGCGGCAACGAAGCGTTGACCAGCCCTCAATTCATTAAAAAGCTCCAACGCAAATGTGGAGAACGTGCTGAGGCTTCCGAGGAATCCCACTCCGATCAACAGGGCAAGGCTTGGTTTGGCAATGCAACGTTGATCAAGCGCCAACACCAAGCCCAAGCCGAAACAGGCGACCACATTCACAACAAAAGTGCCCCAATGCTTTTTGGGCACCATCGGCTCAAAGTGATTGATCATCTTCAAGCGCAACCAGGCTCCAGGGATGGCCCCTACACCCACCAAAAGCGCCTCAAACGCGGAGCCAGCCACGGGGTTGATCCTCTCCCAGGGGCTGGACATGCAGCCAATCGTTGCCATCAGCAGACGACCAACGCCGCAGCAATCGAAATGAAGTGCCAGCCTTCAGAGTGCTGAGAGGTGGCGCCAAAGCCATCGGGCTCAAACGCAGCGGCACATCAGACGCCACATGGAGATGACCACCAACTCCAACCCGACGACGGACGTGTGATTGCCGAAGATCCGCACCGCCAGCAGGCATGGCGGCCGGGGCCATCAAGGCCACACCAAGCAGCAAGCTCCAGCGCAACAAAGGACCCATCAGATGTCGAGTGCTGCCATATCGAGTTCTTTGCTGTGGGTTTCGATGAACTCACGGCGTGGAGCAACTTTGTCGCCCATCAAAATTGTAAAAATTCGATCAGCTTCTAAAGCGTCTTCGATCTCAATACGCTTCATCATCCGCGTACTGGGATCCATCGTGGTTTCCCACAATTGTTTAGGCATCATCTCACCCAAACCCTTAAAACGCTGAATGGTGTATTTTGCGTTTTCGCCAAAGCCTTTCAAAGTCTTTTGCAGGTCTGATTCGTTGTAGCAATAGGTGTGATTCTTGCCGCGCTCAACCTTATACAGAGGCGGACATGCAATGTAAATGAATCCACCCTCAACCAATTCTCGCTTGTAGCGATAGAAAAATGTGAGAATCAATGTGCGGATGTGAGCGCCATCAACATCAGCATCCGTCATGATAACGACGCGATGATATCGCAAGCTTTTCTGATCAAACTCTTCACCTTTGATTCCCAGGCCTAAAGCTGTAATGAGGGCTTGAATTTCCGTATTCTTATAGATCTTTGAATCGTCTGTTTTTTCAATATTGAGAATCTTGCCCCGCAAAGGAAGAATCGCCTGGAAGCGACGATCACGCCCCTGCTTCGCAGAACCACCAGCCGAATCGCCCTCAACGATGTAAATCTCGGATTCACTGGGATCGCGGGAACTGCAATCTGCCAACTTTCCGGGAAGTGTTGAACTCTCTAAAACACTTTTCCGGCGCACCAACTCCCGGGCACGACGGGCTGCTTCAGCGGCATTGAATGCCTGAATAGCCTTCTCCAGGATCAGACTGATCACTGAAGGATTAAATTCCAAGTATTGACTTAAAGATTCTCCCACTAAATTATCAACAATGCCGCGCACTTCGGTGTTGCCGAGCTTTGTTTTCGTTTGCCCTTCAAATTCTGGCTCCGGCACCTTTACAGACAACACGGCGGTTAAACCTTCGCGGATGTTTTCGCCGGCCAAGTTAGAATCTGCATCTTTGCGTTTGCCTAATTTCTTGGCAAACGTATTCAGTGTGCGTGTAAGAACAGTTTTCAACCCTTCTATATGAGTACCGCCATCTACCGTTCGGATATTATTGGCGAAGCCAAGAATGCTGTCGGAGTAAGCATCAGCGCACCACTGCAATGCAGCCTCTACTTGAACACCATCTTTCTCAGAATTTACATAAATAATGTCTGGATGGAGAGCCTCTTTCGCCTTATTCATATAAGCGACATATTCCTTGATGCCACCTTCGTACAAGTAGATCTCCTCATGGGGATCACCTGCATCATTGCGGGAAGCTTCGCGTTCATCGCGGAACACGATCTGCACACCACCGTTCAGGTAGGCCAGTTCTCGCAAACGGGCTGAAAGGGTGGCGTAATCGAAAACGATGCCGACGGTAAAAATTTGATGATCCGGCAGGAAACACACCGTGGTGCCAGTTTCACCCTGCTCTGATTCCGGCTGCGACTCCGACAACAAACTGCCAATCGCAGCGCCCCTTTCAAACCGTTGGCGATGAACCTGTCCCTGACGTCGGACCGTGACCTCCACCCATTCGCTCAGGGCATTCACCACGGACACACCAACGCCATGCAAGCCGCCTGACACCTTGTAACCACCAGCTCCAAACTTGCCGCCGGCGTGCAACACGGTGAGCACCGTCTCCAAAGCACTCTTTCCTGTGCGTGGATGCACATCCGTGGGAATGCCGCGGCCGTTATCGGTCACAGAAGCCGAGCCGTCAGCACCCAGCACCACAACGATGCGGTCGCAATGCCCCGCGAGGGCCTCGTCCACCGCGTTGTCCACCACCTCGTACACCAGGTGATGCAGACCCCGGGGTCCGGTGGTGCCGATGTACATACCCGGGCGTTTGCGGACGGGCTCAAGCCCCTCCAACACCTGAATTTGTTCAGCGCCGTAGGCGTTCTGGACCTTGGAAGCGTCGCTCATTCAGAAGCTCTCAAGTCAGGAAACTGGGTTCTATGCGGCCGCAACGGGTCTGAACCACGATCTGACATTCTCAACTTTACACCGGGTGTCTACAGGGCCCTGCAGAGGCCTCTGGAGCGTCATCTCCAACTGGACTGCACCCCCTTCCAACTGAGTCGATGACCAAACAACCTCTTGTGATCTCCCTGCTGGGACCCACCGCCAGCGGCAAAACCGCCCTCGCCCTTGAGCTGGCCGAACGGCTCGGACTGCCGGTGATCAACGTGGATTCACGCCAGCTGTATCGGGAGATGGACGTAGGAACAGCCAAGCCCACCGCCGAGCAACAGGCCCGGGTGACGCACCACCTACTCAACCTGCGCGATCCCAACCAGCCGATCACGCTGCAGGAATTTCAAGCGGAGGCCACGCCCTGTATTGAGCGTGAGTTAGCCGAACGGGGTATCGCTCTGCTGGTGGGGGGCAGCGGTTTGTACTTGAAAGCGCTCACGAGCGGCCTCAAACCACCTGCTGTGGGCCCGCAACCCGAGCTGCGCCAGCAATTCAGTGCCATGGGACAAGCCATCTGCCATCCGCTCTTGGCCGTCGCTGATCCAATCGCCGCCGCAAAAATTTCCCCGGCGGATGTGGTCCGTACCCAGCGCGCCCTGGAGGTGCTCTACGCCTCAGGCCAACCAATGACTGGCCAGGCCAGCGTGGAACCTCCCCCCTGGCGAATTTTGGAACTCGGCCTGAATCCCGCCAACCTGCGCGAACGCATCAACCAACGCACTGAACAGCTGTATCAAGAAGGTTTGGTGGAGGAAACCCAACGCTTGGCCGACCGCTACGGAGCCGACTTACCGCTATTACAAACGATCGGGTACGGAGAAGCACTGCAAATCAACACTGGATCGATCACACGGCAGTCGGCGATCGCCACCACATGCCAGCGCACGCGGCAATTCGCCAAACGTCAACGCACCTGGTTTCGGCGCCAACACACTCCCCAATGGCTCAGCGAACAGGATCTGTTAACGGAAGCGATGACGCTGATCGAACAACACCTAGGCTGAACTGAGCAGACGTTGTGTTTTTCGTGTTGTCTGCACCTGTCCCCTTTTCCCTCTGAATGGCTCCACGTCCCCGTTTTGATCGTCGCGCTCCTGTTCGGGAGCTTCCAAACATCAATGACCGAATCAGTTATCCCCAGTTGCGGGTTGTTGATTCAGACGGCAGCCAACTCGGAGTAATCAGCAGGGAAGACGCGCTGGAAGTGTCCAAAGATCGTGAATTGGATCTGGTGCTGGTGAGCGAAAAAGCCGATCCTCCGGTGTGCCGGATCATGGACTACGGCAAATTCAAATTCGAGCAGGAAAAGAAAGCCAAGGAAGCCAAGAAAAAGTCGCACCAGACCGAAGTCAAAGAAGTGAAGATGCGATACAAGATCGACTCTCACGACTACGACGTCCGAATCGGCCAAGCCCAACGCTTCCTCAAGGCGGGAGACAAGGTGAAGTGCACCGTGATTTTCCGGGGCCGGGAAATTCAGCACACCGCCTTAGCAGAAATTCTGCTGCGGCGCATGGCGAAAGACTTGGAAGAAAAGGCCGAAGTCCAACAATCTCCCAAGCGAGAGGGACGCAACATGATTATGTTCCTAACGCCTCGCAAGGCCCCCCTCCTCAAAAAGGACGACAAGGATTCAAGCGTCCACCAAGCCATTCGCACCATCCCCGCACCACCCTCACGGTCTACCGCCGCCAAAGTGGCGGCCCCTCAGGCCTGATTACCCCCCGAGCCAGCAGCTTCAACCCTGAGCCGAAGCCTCAGGGTTGAAGCTGCTGGGCTCTTCCCCATAAAGCCATGGTCGGCAGGGATCAGGGGATCGACGCTGCCGCAGATGCAGGTCAAACGCCCCTTCATCGGGGACAGCAGTTCCACAAGCGCCATAAAAATCAAAGGCTGCAGCCAATTCGTGGAGGCGACCTTGTGGCATCGAGCCTCTGCCAAATCCTGATCCAAATCGGACAAATCCAGCCCAGTTGCCGTTCTTGCAATAACTGCCTTTTCAAGGCCGAGCCCCCGCCGCCGCACGCCGATCAGTAACGCGGCGCACCGAGCCATTCACGCCAAAGACCCTGAACAGCACAATAACTACACGCTATTGCAACTAAATGCTATCCATATCGATCAGGCTCGCGGCGGCGGATGACTGGCAGCAGCAGGGTGGCACATCTCCCGAGGGCAAATCGACCCAGTCGCTGATTGAGGAGTTGGAGATTGTCACAAGCTCACAGACACACAAGCAATTGTCACCAGCTGATTCGCTCCGTATGGTGGCCGCATCACAACCTGGCCCACCAGCGTGCGATTTCATATCCAGCAGGAAAGCGACATCCCAGCGTCGACCCAGCTGTACAACCAAATCTGCTTCGCAATCGCCGCACGGCACTACCCGCCTGGGCACCGCTTACCGAGTACGCGGCAGCTGGCGATGCAGACCGGATTGCATCGCAACACGATCAGCAAGGTTTACCGCCAGCTCGAAACCGATGGTGTGGTGGAAGCCATGGCAGGGTCGGGCATCTATGTGCGCGACCAGCAGAAACCGCGGGAAATCAAAACTCCACCCCACATCCGCAACCGCGGCGTCACCGATCTCGATCGGGAAGTCCGCAAATGTGTGGATGGTCTGTTGAATGCCGGCTGCACTCTGCAGCAAACCCGAGAACTGCTCACTCGGGAAATTGACTGGCGCCTGCGCTGTGGCGCTCGGGTATTGGTGAGTACGCCACGGGAAGACATTGGCGCTTCGATGCTGATCGCCGAGGAATTAGAGCCCTGCCTCGACGTGCCCGTGGAAGTGGTGCCGATGGAAGAATTGGAAAACGTGCTCGAAACCTCCAGCAATGGAACGGTGGTGACCAGCCGTTATTTCCTTCAACCCGTGGAGGAGCTGGCCAAAAAACACAGCGTGCGCGCCGTGGCGGTTGATCTCAACGATTTCCGTAATGAGCTGTCCATGCTCAAGGAATTGCGGCCTGGCAGTTGCGTGGGCCTCGTGAGCATCAGTCCTGGAATCTTGCGGGCCGCCGAAGTGATCCTGCACTCGATGCGCGGCAACGATCTTCTCTTAATGACCGCCACACCTGATGTGGGAAGTCGCCTGTTGGCACTGCTGCGCGCCTCCAGCCACGTGCTCTGCGATCGCCCAAGCTTGCCCCTGGTGGAACAGAGTCTGCGCCAAAACCGAGCGCAACTAATGCGCATGCCACAACTGCACTGCGCCGAGAGTTACCTCAGCACCGATACCATCGATTTACTCCGCAAAGAGATCGGCCTGCAGATCCCTGCGACCGCCAGCTGACCCCCGCCGATGCTTGATCAGATCCGAGCCGATCTCGCCATCATTCGCGAGCGCGACCCGGCTGCTCGTGGGTGGCTGGAGATGCTGTTTTGCTACCCAGGCCTCCACGCCATCAGCCTGCACCGCTTCAGCCATCGGCTGTGGCGCAGCCGCTTGCCGCTCAAACTCGTCGCACGCTGTGTGAGCCAGGTGGGTCGAGCACTCACCGGCATCGAAATTCATCCCGGCGCCCGCATTGGCACCAGCGTGTTCATCGACCACGGCATGGGTGTGGTGATCGGAGAAACTGCCGAAATCGGACACCGCTGCTTGCTCTACCAGGGCGTCACCTTGGGGGGAACCGGCAAAGACCACGGCAAACGGCATCCCACCTTGGGGGAAAACGTTGTGGTGGGGGCAGGAGCCAAAGTACTTGGGGCGATCACCATCGGGCCCAACACGCGCATTGGTGCTGGATCTGTGGTGGTACGCGATGTGGAAGAAGACTCCACCGTGGTGGGCATCCCCGGCCGGGTGATCCACCAAAGCGGCGTAAGGATTAACCCCCTGGCCCATTCAGCCCTCCCCGATGCGGAAGCGAATGTGATCCGCAACTTGATGGAACGCATCGACGAGCTAGAGAACACGGTGAACGCACTTCGGAGCTGCCTCGATGACGTAGCGACAGATTGTGCATTGCAAGACGACCGTGGCGGCGAGGCGCAGAGCCTCAAAGATCGTGAAATTCTGGAATTTCTCGGAGAGAGCAGCGGGTGAGTCTGCCTCTGCTGCGCTGTGCCGCCGTTGTGGCCTGCCGCAATGAAGCCAATCTGCTGAAAGAGCACCTACCGGTTTGGATCAGCGAAGGATTGGAGATCGTGGTGATCGATCACAGCTCCACTGACGAAACGAGCAACATCGCCGAAGCTCATCTAGGGGCGGGTGTATTAGCGGTAAAACGGATGCCATGGCTAGGGCACTTCAGTCTCGATCAACAGCTAGCGACCAAAGCCGAGGTGATCGAAACACTGGATCAAGACTGGGTGATTCACATCGACGCCGATGAATGGCTGCACAGCACCCGCAAGGGTGAAACCCTCCAAGAAGCACTAAGCCGACTGGCCGCCGCTGGCGCCAATGCAGTGAATTTCGAGGAGTTTGTGTTTCTACCCATCGGCCCAAACCGATCGGCGGAGCATTACTACTTTTTTGAACCGGCATCCCAGCGGTTGATCCGGGCCTGGGATCGCCGCTGCGGCTTCAGCAACCAAGGTCAAGGCGGACACAAACTCAGCAGCAGCAACAACACCCCATTGCATGTGGCCGAGGAATCCTTGGTACTGCGCCACCACATCGTGCGCAATCAACGCCAAGCTCGGCACAAATACCTGCAACGCGCGTTTAATCCCCAAGAACTCAAGAAGGGTTGGCATAGCAACAGGCTGCGACTCTCTGCCAGGCAGCTCACCTTCCCCGATGTGGCTGAACTTGAGCAGCTCACTCAGCCAACTCAACGGCAACTAAACCGCCGCTGTGCCCACAAAACGCATTATTGGCACTGGTCTGATGCCACGAAAACAAGGCCATGCCGCAGCGTGGTGTGCCTCTATGGCTGCGCAGCCGATGCCGCTTTACTGGACGATTTTTATGGATCAGCCCTCTGGGAGCTGATCCGCCAACGCAGCGACACGCTGCTTATGGAGGTATGGGCCGGCGGTGATACGGCAGATCACTTCGATGGTCGACGGCTCACCCTGGCTACGACGGAGGCCTACGACCAGCTCAGCCACAAGACCCACCGCATGTTGCGTTGGTGCAGCCGAAAACTCCGCAGCAAACAGCTGATCAAGCTCGACCTCACCTGCATGCGCTACCACGGCAAGCAACGGATTGATCCAACAGCAGTGGCGACATGGCTAACGGGACGGCTTGAAGAGCCACTGATGAACAACAACCATTACGACGGGTTTTTGCACCACGCCATGCCTGTGCAGAAGAACATCCACCAATGGGGCCGCAACAAAGGTGTGGCGGTGGATCCGGCGCAGGTGTTTGGACTGAATGGCACGGTTCCAGGCTTTTACAGCGGCAAGGCCTATGCCTTGAGCTGCTCTTTGATGCGCTACATCGCCGGCTATGGCGCCCCAATGGCCGAGGAACACGCACGCTTTTTACACGGCGCCGAAGACCTGATGGTGGGGCGACTGGCTGAACGCTTTCAAGCCTCTCAATCAGCTCGTAATTCCTGATCGTTTTTCTTCACACCGATGATCCGACGCGGATAGGGAAAACGCTCCCACCACTCGGGATAGGCATAGCCCGGGTGCAGAGTCCTGGTGGGCGGGTGCTCAAACATGAAGTGGTTCGTATGGCTTTCGTCGTGCCAGAGAGGCATCACATCGGCTTTTAAATCAGCGCGAATGCGACGGGCCAGCCGTCGGCTCATACGCAAAAACTCTGTGTTTTCGCCCCACTGGAAACAATTTTGGAAATAAGTGCTCTGATGCGAGAGCGGAATACCAGGAACGACTCATGGGGCACCTGGATGGCTTCCACCCAGGCGTGCGAAAAAGTCTGCGGCTAATCGGTAAACAAATGAAAGGAAGACTCCACCGTGGTGGGCATCCTCGGTCGGGTGATCAACCAAAGCGGCGTAAGGGTTAACCCTCTATCCCATTCCGCCCTACCCGATGCGGAAGCGAATGTGATCCTCGACTTGATGGAGCACATCGATGAGCTGGAGAACACGGTGAACGCGCTTCGGAGCTGCCTCGATGACCTGGCAGCTGACTGTGCCTTACAAGACGACCGTGGCGTCGAGGGCCAGAGCCACAAAGATCCTGAAATTTTCGAATTACGCAGGGAGAGCGGCAGGTAAGCTGAATATCAAGACCAAGCCTTGTTCTAAAAAGAGAGAATTTTTCACACTGAATTACATCAACTAAGCAGAACTATTAGATCTTCAAGCAATCCAAAAATGCCAGGAGTTACAAAAAAATTCGAAGATCGTATTTAGCGTCCCATCTGCCGAAGCAATACATCTGCAGAGAAATTCACAGGCATCAAGTAGATAGCGGTACATTGAGGGGCAACTCGCCTCAAGATATAGTGCAATTTGCTAGTTGATATTCATATCATGATCGATGCATTATATTGGAATTATTTTGAATCACACAGTTAATGCAAGAATCGACTTAGCAGCGTTCCTTTTTGGCGAACAGCTTCATTTTTATCGATTCCCTCTCTTCTCCATGTCTCATTATAGCAATGAAAGAAGAAACAATTCTCATCGAACGCATCGGAATCATCTTGCAAGAGCCTTTGCGGACATTCCCACCAAGGAATTGGATTAGCAAAAGCCGGAGGCTGAATGACAAAATTATGACGAGGGTAGATGCTAACAATGGCACTTAATAAAGCAGGCCCAATCTCAGACCACTCAATGTCATCTTTCGGGAATCTCCTAGAATAAGCCAGTGCTAAATCAATAACATTCCCTCTGGAAGGAACTGGGTTATAAATCACATTTCCGTTAATATATGACTTAAAAGAGTTTTGCTGTTTGCAGTGCTCGGTGACTAAAAATTGTTTTTTGGGCAGCTCCTCTGCCGGGCGAACCGCAATTACGTCTGTATCCGCATAGAGACCACCAAAACGATTAAGAACTTTATATCGAAAAAAATCCGAAAAGCCTGCATATGAACCCAGACGATTTAAAAACAGCTTAGATTCATCAACAACAATATTTGCATCGCGCAGCTTTGCCCCACGCGGAATCTCTAAACCAGCGTCGTAGCTCCAAACAAATAGTTTATAGTTTTTTTCGACAAATGAATTCATACATAAATATTCTAGCTGCGAAATTGAGCCTTTCGCCCAAAACATATGAGCGGAAATCTTTTGATTTTTCGAATCCAATGCAACAGCTTTATTGTCTTCCATGAGAGCGCGGCAATTTCAAGAGCCCAATACATATAACTATAGCATTAATTCTACCATTCAAAAATAATGATTACTGGCAGTCAATCCAACCAAGCCCTGCGAATGGCATAATATGTTCACTGTTGACATTTATGGCTAAAATTTAGGGCCGCAAATAATTGTCTAGCGCCTGGCAAAAATTTAGTTCTCCTCGTAAAATTCTCATTTACGTCATCAACCAGTTGTGAAAAAATAATCTGCATTGCAACTCAGCCAGCTAGTGACTTGAACATCGCCGCCGAAAACACTTCGGAAGATGGCAGCTACCCCCCTGCGATGTTTGATCACATCGGCTCGCAGATCAGCGGGAATGCGCCGGGCCAGCCATCGGCTCATCCACAAAACGCTGTGCTTTCACCCCCCTGGCAACAATTTTGGTAGGAAGGGGCTTGACGCGAGAGCGGAATCTGAACGTGTCAGTCGGGATTGCGATCAAAGGGGCAATCGGCTGATGGGGCACCTGGATAGTTTCCATGCAGGCGTGCGAAAACGTCTGCGGCTGATTGGTAAACAAAAAGAAGCGCGATGACAAGGCGCCGCGATAATTTGCGCTGATCGATTCCAAACATCGCAAGGCAAAAGCGCGGTAGCGATTGGTGCCGATCACTAACCAGCCGATGGTGGTCACAAAAGCCTCCTGTTAGGCCTGCGTTTGAGACGGCGTTGCTGGCTGGAACATGAACATCGAATAGATCACGTTGCGGCGCATGTTGGTCATCATTTCCAAGAACATGTCGTAGCCCTCATTTTTGTATTCAATCAAGGGATCCTTCTGGCCATAACCTCGCAGACCCACTGATTCGCGCAAGGCATCCATCGCTTGGAGATGCTCACGCCAGAGGGTATCAATCTGCTGGAGGATGAAAAAGCGCTCGGCTTCCCGCATTAAGCCAGGGCGTTGCTGCTCAATTTGACCCTCTTTGAGATCGTAGGCATTTCGCAATTGCTCCTGTAAAAAGGCCTTAAGTTCCTCCATCCCCAAGCCTTGAATTTGATCGGGAGTGAGATCTTCGAGGAGATATATAAATTCCTTCACTTTGCCTACCAATTGAGCCAGGTCCCACTCCTCTGGTGGGAGATCCGGGTTCACATAGGCCTCCACGATTTCCCCCATAGTGCGTTCGCCGTAGCCGATTACCTGCTTTTTAAGGGCACGACCATCGAGCACACGGCGGCGTTCGGAGTAGACGGCGCGGCGTTGATTGTTCATCACCTCGTCGTACTCAAACACCTGCTTGCGAATGTCGTAGTAATAGGTTTCCACCTTTTTCTGAGCCCCCTCGAGGGAACGGGTGAGCATGCCGGATTCAATCGGCATGTCTTCTTCCACCCGGAAGGCATTCATCAGGCCGGCGACCCGATCGCCGCCAAAGATGCGGAGGAGGTTGTCGCCGAGTGAGAGGAAAAAGCGGGTGGAGCCTGGGTCGCCCTGGCGACCGGCACGGCCGCGCAACTGGTTATCTACCCGGCGAGATTCATGCCGTTCGGTACCGATCACGTGCAGGCCGCCAGCGTCTCGCACTCGGCTTTCCTCCTGTTTCACCACCGCTTCGTACTCACCCCGCACCGCTGCAATCGCCTCACGCAAGGCCTGAATTTGAAGATCGTCGGTGGGAGCCTTCTCCGCGGCGGTAGCGATGCTCTCCTCCAACTCGATCACGGTGAGGGCACGATCACCCCAGGCCTTCACCAAATCGCGAGCCAGTTGCGCGAGCCGTTGATCGGTGGGATCGGACAGTTGGCAGGGATAGAGGCTGTCGAGCCTTCGCAGAGTGGGAGCTTTCGCTGGTAGTTCAGAGAAGCCATCGGCGGCATCCCGCGCCGGGAGAATAGGAGCTTGCGGGCTGTCTTCGGGTTTGACAAGCCGCGTCAGCAACACTTCTCGCAGCTTGAGCCGGGCCATGTAGTCGCTGTTACCTCCAAGAATAATGTCGGTGCCTCGGCCAGCCATATTGGTAGCAATGGTGACGGCACCGGCGCGGCCAGCTTGGGCGACGATCTCTGATTCACGCTCCACATTTTCTGGCTTGGCGTTCAGCAGGTTGTGTGGCACGTTTTGTTCGGCGAGCAAGCTGCTAAGTAGCTCACTTTTTTCCACTGAGGTGGTGCCCACCAGCACCGGTCTGCCCTGCTTGTGGATGTCGGCGGTTTCACCAGCAACGGCTCGCCATTTGGCTACTTCCGTTTTGTAGACCTGATCGGACCAATCCTGACGCGCACGCACGCGGTTAGTGGGGACGATGGTGGTTTGGAGCTTGTAGGTTTTTTCGAACTCAACCTCTTCTGTTTTCGCCGTACCGGTCATCCCGGCCAAACGGGGATATAGGAGAAAGAAGTTCTGATAAGTGATCGAGGCGAGGGTCTGGGTTTCGGGTTGGATCTGGAGCTCCTCTTTCGCTTCGATCGCCTGGTGCTGCCCATCGCTCCAACGGCGCCCCGGCATCACCCGACCGGTGAACTCATCCACAATCACCGCATCACCGTCACGAACGATGTAATTCACATCCTTCACAAACAGCTCTTTGGCCTTGAGGGCATTGGTGATGTAGTGGGCCCAGGGATCTTGGGGATTGAATAAATCTTCCACAGCCAAAGCCTGCTCCGCTTTAGCAAAGCCTTCATCGGTGAGGGTGCAGCTGCGCTGCTTTTCATCCACCTCATAATCCCCTTCCGGATCAATGCCGTCTTTGCCCAATTCGGCGGAGCGTTCGAGGCTTGCCACCAATTGAGCGGCCTGCTGATACTTCTCCTGGGCCCGCTCCACTTGGCCAGAAATAATTAGTGGGGTGCGGGCTTCATCGATCAGGATCGAATCCACCTCATCGATCACACAGAACTGGAACTCGCGCTGCACCACCTCTGCGATATCGGCGGCCATGTTGTCCCGCAGATAATCAAAACCCAACTCAGAGTTGGTGGCGTAGGTGATGTCGCAGGCGTAATTGCGACGGCGCTCCTCGGGTCGCATGTCTTGTTGAATCAAGCCCACCGATAAGCCAAGAAAGCGATGCACTTGGCCCATCCACTCGGCATCGCGGCGGGCGAGGTAATCGTTCACCGTCACCACGTGAACCCCACGCCCTGTAAGGGCATTGAGATAACTGGGCAACGTGGCAACGAGGGTTTTGCCCTCGCCAGTTTTCATCTCAGCGATCTGCCCTTCGTGCAGCACCATGCCGCCTATCAGCTGCACATCAAAGTGGCGCATGCCGAGCACGCGCTTACCAGCTTCCCTAACCACAGCAAAGGCTTCGGGCAACAGCTCATCTAATAATGGCCGCTGATTTTCGAGCGAACCGGCGTTGTCGAGGCGCTGTCGAAATTCAGCCGTGCGCCGACGAAGATCGTCATCGCTCAACGGAACGATCTCGTCTTCTAATAACTGAATATCAGAGACGATCGGCTGGTACCGCTTCAGCTTGCGGGCATTCGGATCACCCAGCAGGAGCTTGAGCATGGTTAGGGCTGCAGCCACAACAGTCCGGCAGCCTACTGAGGCGGATCACTAAAAAAGGCGCCTGCAAGCGACTGCAATCGCAGAGCCAACTCCTCGGGATCAAAAATGAACGAAATTTGCATGTCGTGTGGAATCTGACTGGGGTCGAGATCAGAATCTTGCAGCGCTAACAGCGGCAGGTGATGGCAATGAAGCTGCTGGCGTTTGAACTGCATGCCGAAATTCATATTGGACCCATCTGCTGTGAGCTTCATCAACGCCCGCAAATCACCTAATCAAAGGTTTTCGGAATTCGGTGTCAACATGACAGCCAATCCTTAAAAACGAGCATGGCTCAGGGCTGTCAGAAACGCTGCCTGCTCGTGTTGGGAATGCACAACAGCGGCACAAGCCTATTGAGCAACCTGATGCACGGAGCTGGCATTCCACTAGGAGCAAATTTACTGTTGCGCGACCGCATGCCTGAGAGGCGACGACCGCGATACGACTATTACGAGGACGCAGACATCGTGCGCCTTCAGGATGAAACGCTGCTGGATCTGCAACGGCACTGGAGCAGCTATCGCGCTGCCTGGCCACTTCCTCCCGCTTACCACCCAAGCCGCGAAATCTTCCGGCAAAAACTTCAGCGTCTTATTCCAGAGCGGCTGATGCACAACTCGCTCTGGTTGGTGAAGGACCCGCGCAGCGCAATCCTGATCGAAGACTGGCTGCTGGTTCTCCGGCAGCTTGATGTGGAGCCGCGCTTGCTCCTGGTTCACCGCGACCCAACGAGCAACATCCGTTCCTTCAACAGGAAAGGCAAAGTACCCCCGCTCTGGGCAGAAGCCTTGTGGCAACGCACCTACCAGCAGGCACTCCTGGCGATCCGCACTCTGCCGGACGAGTGCTGGGCCATCACCCGCTTCGAGGATCTACTGCAGCAACCGCAGGCATCTGTATTGGAGCTCTGCGAATGGCTCCAGCACCCAATCAACGCAAAGCAACGCGATCAGCTCGCGGCACGCGTGGATCAGGCCCTTCCCGCCTTCCCCCCCGCCCCCGGATCCGATCAGGAGGATGGGAAGGGTCTGATGCATCCAGCCACCAGGGCGTTCACAGAGCAGCTGCAATTGCAATGCTGCAGCGCACCGCCCAATGCCCTGCTGGCCGATGAACTTCAGGAGGCCCTCGCCGACGGCGGGACTCCGTTGGAGCTGAACCGGATCCACACGGAGGGCCAGACCCTGCTGCCGAAAGCGACGGTAACGATCGTGAGCAATGAACTCCAGGGAGGGGGTCCAGAGGGCAGTATTGGTTTGGAATCCCGCGCGCTGGGGACCGTGCTGGCCTCCGCAGGGCATCGCGTGACCATGCTTGTGATCAGCGGACCTTCTCCGATCAAGGCTCCTGAGCTTCCCAGCATCCAATTGCGTCATCTACATGGCAGCGACTGCAACCGCCAGGAGCTCCTGCGACGTGTGGCCACCTTCCTCAAAGACCATCCCTGCGATGTGGTGCATCTGCATGACTGGCCCGGACTAGCGGGCGGCTTGCGAAAGGCCCTTCAACCTCACCCACCGCAGCTGATCGTGGGCTTGAGCCATGCGGGCAAAGAGAGAGCACTAGAGCATGACGGCCTGCAGCAGGCCGACTGGTTGATCTCACCCTCGCAAGCCATGGCGACCTGGGCGGAGCAGCATCTGCTTGACGGCCAGCGGCCCGAGCACCTCGTGGTGAATCAAAGCTGCCAATTACCACAGCAACTGGGGCCTACAGAGAGCTGGCACATCGAGCTGAGTTGGCAGGCGTTTCATGAGCGACTACCGCGGCGGTCTTCAGACCTTGATGGGGAAGCCAAGGCAAAGGCAGGGACTGAAGACTCAGCAGATTCAGCCTGGCGAAAGCTGCTGAACCGGATCCGAGGAAGATGATGCAGACACGGTTCGAAGCGTCCCTGCGGCGCCAACTACGGCAGGTCCGGGGCCAACTAGGGCTTCGAGAAGCACAAGCGCGACCGCACTTCCTCGGCGTAGGAACCCAGAAGGGCGGAACATCCACGTTGTGTCAACTTCTCAGGAGGCACCCGGAAATATTTATTCCAAAGGTAAAAGAAGTTCACTTCTTCACCAAGTTTTATGACCGGGGTGAGGCCTGGTACAGCGAAAAGTTTGCGAATGCTCCAGCCGGCCATCTTCGCGGAGAAATCACGCCCTATTACCTCTTCCATGCGGCTGTGCCAGAGAGGATTCGGGCCCTTCGGGTCAACATGAAGATCGTGGTGTTGCTGCGCCATCCCGTGGAGCGCGCCCTTTCGCAGTATTACCACTCCTGCCGATGGAAGCTGGAGACACTGCCCTTAGAGGCAGCCCTAGCCGCTGAAGAGGAACGTCTTGAGGGGGCACTGGAGGTGATCAGGTCGCCCGGCGCAAATCACCTCAGCTACCAAGAACACAGCTACATAGCCCGCAGCCGATACGAGGAACAACTACCCCGCTATTTCGAGCTCTTCGGACGTGATCGTGTGCTGGTATTACGGAGCGAAGATCTCTTCTGTGGAAATCGGAGCATGCTCAACCAGCTAGAGCGGTTTTTGTGTATTGCGCCGTTTCCACTGGAGACATCAATCCCACGGGCCAATTCAGGCCTGGGTGAAGCACGTAACGTGCCGAGCCAGGTGCGCTGCAAACTTGAGAAAGAACTTGCCCCGACCTTCAACTGGCTGGAAACAGAGCTGGGGCTGCGATGGTGAACTCTGTAGCGATGGATCAATTACGCCAGTGACTCTTGTGATCTGAAGGCTGCTAATGGAGCAGGAGTGGCCGAACTGAAGGGAAGGGAGAGAAACAACAATGCGTAAAGCGGTCGCTCAGGAAAGAAGTTCCTCTAGATCACTTGGCGGACTGAAGCTACGTGCATTCTGAAGTGATCATTTACGGCGCGAGCTCTAGTAAATGAAACGTCAGTCAGAATCAACAGACCTAAGTAGCTACGGGTGACATAGCTATTTAAAAAACCTGCCCAATCTCCCAGGCTAAGGATCAGAACTGAACAAGCGGATGAAGAGATTCGAACTCTCGACCCTCTCCTTGGCAAGGAGATGCTCTACCACTGAGCTACATCCGCGAATGCCCTAGCGTTAAGCCAACGCTTCAGCAATAAAATCATGCAACATCATGGGCCATTCGGTCAACCAATAGAGATTCAAATTTGCATAAGTCAAATAAGAAGTGCTATCAGCCTTGAAGTTGTTGAAAGGAAGGCCAAACGGGAGTCTCACTATCAGTGAAATCTCAATTCGAACAAAAGTAGCGACGACGCAAACCGTGGCAGCGCAGTGGGTTTCACCCAGTCAGCAATCCGTCACAACTATTGACTCCACCGCTGGTGGGCCCTTACCATCCGCCCGTGCCTCTTCCTGTTTGAAAATCTCGTGGCTATTACCACAATTCCTGGTACCAACGGTTCTGATACATCAATCATCGGAACCACTGGTGCTGACACAATCAAGCCGACTGACTTTGCAGCGCTGTTCGTCGATGCCGCTGAGGGCACCGACACCATCACCTACTCAGACGCAGTAACAGGTGTTTCTACATCTGGTGGCGATGACAACGACACTATTACTTTTGCAGCCGTTACCGGTGGCAATGCAAATGGCAATAAGGGCAATGACACCATCAGTGTTCTCGGAGACGTTGACGGCAATGCCTCAGTTTTTGGAGGCCAAGGCAACGATACAATTACTTTCTCTGGATTAGTAGAAAATGCTAATGAAATTGCAGGAAGTATTGGTGTAGATATCATTACGTTTGCTAAGAACGTCAGTACCAGCAAAGTTCTTGGCAATCAGGATGCTGACACCATTACATTGTCTGATCTTGGAACTGCAGTAAGTATCTTCGGTGGTAAATCCTCCGATACAATCACAGTTCAAGAGACATCAGGTTCGATGATCTCTGGCGACAAAGGTGATGACACCATTGCCACCACAGCAGCTACCAACTCCACCACGATTATGGGTGGTTCTGGTGATGACACCATTAATATCGGCGCTGGCGACGCCACAGGCAGTGGTTCAATCATTAATGGTGGTTTAGGCCGCGACACAGTCGCAGTGGCTGGAAATTCGGCCTTCACCATCAATGGCGAAGAAGATAACGACACAATTACAGTTACAGGTACTGGTAAGAACACCATCAACGGTGGCGATGGAGATGATGCCCTGACGGGCAACTCCGGCACAGACGTCATTTCTGGTGATGCTGGCAACGACACCATCACTGCTATTACTGGCGGCAAAGGTGACACCCTCGATGGTGGAGATGGAAACGACACCATCGCGGGTGTTGGCGGTGCAGACAGCATTTCTGGCGGTGCTGGCAAAGACGTCATTACTGAGGGCGATGGCAGCTCGACAGTTCTTGGTGGTGCCGATGCAGACACCATCACTGTCGGCGCAGGCAACGACAAGGTCTTTGCTGGTAAAGCTAACGACACCATCAAAATCACCAGTGCAAATCTCGATGCCAGTGATTTAATCTCTGGCGACCTTGGTAGTGACACCATTGAATTTGAGCAGACAACAATCGCTGCTATTTCTGACATTCAATTCCAACAAGTAACTGGGGTTGAAACTCTCAAGTTCGATGGCGGAGCTGCCGCTGTCACACTTACCGTCGGTGCAAAAGCTGATGCAGCTGGTGTCACTGCCGTCAGCATTAAAGAGGTTGATACCAACACCGCCGCCGTCACAATTGCTGGTGGTAACAACTCCAACAACGTCACCTACACCGGTTCCGACACTGCAACTGTTGACATCGTCGCTACTGGTGGATCTGGGAACGACACATTCAATACAGGTACAGCCGCTAACGATTCCACCTTCAAAGGTGGTGCAGGCACTAATACCTTCAATGTGAAGAACCTCGGCACCCTCCACTCGACAGTCATCCAGGATCTCAAAGGTTCTGATGTATTGACTGTTGGTGCTGGAGCAACAGCCGTAGCCGCAGCTGTAACTGCTGATTACACCGCAACTTCTGCAACGACCAACAGTAGTGATGCCAACGCCGACGTTATCATTACCGCTGCGATCGGCAAAGACATCAGCATGGCAAGTGCAACTGTTGCTACTGGCTTCACGTTGAATGGCAGCACCGGTAAAGAAATTATTATCGGCTCTACCCAAGCTGACATCATCAACGGCGATACTGGCATCGACACCTTGACAGGTGGTGGTGGTGCTGACGATTTCCTTCTGTACAACTCAGCTACGGTTGACGTTGTTACAGACTTCACAGTTGCTCAAACCGACCAGCTCGGCTTTGACCTCAGTGACCTCAAATCCAATGCTCTGACAGATCTTGTTGGTCTTGATGCAGTTGATGGAACTGCTCGAGCTCAGAACGTGTTGATCGTCAATGCATCAGCTGCAGTTGACCTCGACGGCGCTGATACAGATAAAGAGATTGCTCTCTTCAGCACTAACTACGCTGATACCACTGGTGCGCTTCTCCAGGCTGACATTAGGGCCAACCTGACTGTCGCTGGAACCTTCGCTGCTGGTGATGCTTTCTTGGGTGTCTACGACAATGGTGTGAACTCATTCGTCGTGACTGTCGAAACAGCAGGTGGTAAGACCAACGCCTTATTTACTGATGCAGCAGTCACCGTTGTCGCTCAACTTTCTGGGTTGACCGACGCGACTACTATCGCTGATGGAAACCTTCTTGCCATGATTGCTTGATACTTAGACAGAACTAAGTTCTTCAGACCTTCATGTCATTAACTCCCCACTAACGTGGGGAGTTTTTTTTGTTGAATTAGATTTTTCTAGACTAGAGGGAATCAAAATGCCAACATAAATATTTCACCCGAAACATGAAAACTACAATAGCTAGTCATTCTTGCGCCAATAAATTTTTTTCATTAATTACTAACCATGCCCTCACAATTAAAAAGATACTGAAGATACTATCGCCATTCAAAATCTATATAATTAACAAACAAATTTAGAGATTTACATAGCCAAGAAATGATGGCGAGCCATGCTCAATCCAGCAAAATGAGGCTTGCTGCAAACATGGCTTCAAAATCTGAAAATGTTGCCCCACAGTCAACGTCGCTGCTGTCTCAAGCGGTCCATTAAAACCCTCAACAGGAAGAGTCGCTTCGCGCAACTGCTCAACCTGAACTTTATTGAGCGCGAAAAAACCCGAGTGTGGATTGCTTGGACAATCAAATGAAATCACACCATGGCCCAGGAATTTGGAACTAAAGACGTTATTGCAAGGAACATGCCACGCTGACATCAATTCAGAGGATATCTTCCCGTCAATCAACAGCCTAAAGCACTTATTTTCAACAGAAAGAAGTTCATATCGATGGGGCATCAATACGGAGGAATGATCAGTAACCTCAGCAATCCATAACAACTTATCGATCAAAAGAGAATCATGCACAACCAAATCATCCTCAATATAGACATTTACGTCGGCAGGCTGAGGATGAAGTAGAAGATAGTCTCGTGCTGCAAAACCCAAAAATCTTGGGTCAGTATTAGAACAAGGGAGAACACGCAAGTGAGGATAATTAGCAAGAAGCACATCATCAAGGCATGTCTCCTGGGTATGAATTGCAACGATGATTTCCACTGATAGTTCATCCTCAAAGCCAGGTACTGACCGCGTTATAAAGGAGTCAGACTTGGCCTGCGTTAAATCAAGAATCAACTGCGATCGACTCCGTTGCAGATTGATTAAACCAGACAAACAACGTTGCAGAGCCACGGTTCGTCGCTGCCTTGCTCCCCGTTGCCGACTGCCAAATCCCTCGCCAAGTTGAATCGTTTCCCCCTCGTCCACTTCTCGGAAATAGTGAGGTATCACCACACGCACATGCATGATCAAAGCCCCACTGATTCAGGCCAAACAATGCCGTAGTGCTGCTCCACCCACCGGTAGGTCGGTGCGAGTTGATCAGCCAACATATGGCGAAGGCCGTTATCCACATTTTTCACATCACCATCACCGGCATAAGCATGCGGTAATTCAGGCATAGCATTGGCCTCCAGTTGGAGAAAATCCAACAGTTGCATCCAAATTCTTGGCCCTTCAAGGAAGAGATCCTCACTGCGCAGCACCAAAAGCTTTTCCTGCGGAAAGAGCCCCATGTAGCGAGGGAGCTGCTGCTCGTAACGGCTGCGACTGAGGTAGCTGTGCTGATGATGGCTCAGGTGTAGTTCTTCTTGGACCAAAGTCGAATCAGCATCAGCCAGCCGGTCTGGTTCAGCAGCCAACGCATCTCCAAGCCAAAGTGGCTCTAACCCCAGACGACGGCTATGAAAATATTGCGACAGGGCCCATTCCACCGGATCACGCAGGAGAACGATCAATTTTGCCCTTGGCATAGCGGCCGCGATCCGAGCGGGTGCAAGGGGATGAAAGATGTAGTAGGGCGTAATTTCACCGCAGCGCTGAGCTTGGCGCACTTTTTCAAAGTGGCTGCAATACCAGGACAAACCACGGCTGAAGTGATTACTGAAGAAATGCAGTTCCTTGGGATTGGAGAGATGAACCTGAGGATGCTTTGCCAACCACAAATGAAGCGTGGTGGCACCACCTTTCGGGTACCAATCCCAAGAGAATCCGGCAGCCTCACGCCCGGCCCAATGCCCCCATCAAGCTGCCCATCTCCAGCGCTTCCAAGCCATAACTCCAGCCAAGGTTGCTCTTGATGCCAGCGCGCTCCAACGCCTGCTGCATCGTGTCTGTGGTGAGCACCCCGAAGATCACAGGCACACCCGTTTCCCGCGCCACTGCGGCAATCCCCTTGCTGGCTTCGGCCACCACAACATCGAAGTGAGGGGTGTCTCCGCGGATCACAGCCCCAAGGGTGATCACCACCTGGTAACGCCCGCTCGCTGCGAGGTTTTGCGAAACCAAGGGCAATTCAAACGATCCCGGCACCCATGCCACATCCAATTGGCTGCTAGTCGACGAGGTATCAACACCGTGACGTGCCAAGCAATCCAGGCAGCCACTCAACAGCTTTGCAGTCACCAAATCATTGAATCGAGCCACCACCACTGCGATACGGAGGCCCTCCACATCGGTAAAACGTCCTTCAAAGGTGGCCAAGACAGACCGTTAACTCTGCACCCATCGTGGCACCACCAGTGGTCGAATTAGGCAACAAAGAAGCTGACGCCCCAATTGAGCAGCACCAAAGCCACCCAAACTCCACTACCCAACAGGATTAAACGATTGGAACGGCCACTCTCTTCCGGGGAAGCAAACAACACCGGCACCGCCACGATCAGCGCGAACGACACCACCACAAGGGCCAGCACGGTGAGGGTATTGATGAACTGCATGAAATTGGTTCAGCTACTCATAGCGTTCGAGGATTTTCACACGAAACCTGCCAAAGCCGGCCAAATGGGACGCAAGATGAAATGGTCAGGCGTGTGCGGCGATGTCTCCTATCCGGTTGGTGCGCCATTTCCCCAGTGCCCCAGGCCTGCGCTGGTTCGGACTCGGACCCGATCTACGCCCCTGCCGCGGCCTACTCAAGCTGCAACGCCTGTTGGATCGCCATGCCTTTTGGGCTCGGGGTCGCAGCTTCACCCAACTGAGGCGGCTGCTGGTAGGCAGTGATGCAGTCGTGAGCGTATGGCGCGGCAAACGGTTGGTGGGCTTCGGGCGCGCCAGCTCCGATGGCTACAGCCGCGCCGTACTTTGGGATGTGGTGGTGGCCGGTGATCTGCAGGGCCATGGACTCGGCCGACGCGTGATCGAGGAATTACTACATGCCCCTGGTGTGGCTGGGGTGGAGCGGGTGTACCTGATGACCACTAACAGCGGCGGCTTTTATCGCCAGCTCGGCTTCTGCGATGCCAGCCCCCAACAGCTGCTCGTACTCAAACGCTGAGAAACTGATTTGAAGTGCGCCTGATTCCCTTCGATAGCCAGCGCAGGCTCGTGTTCCTGCACATCCCCAAAAGCGTGGCCTCCTTGCGCGAAACCTCTCCAGTAACTTCCTCCAACACTTCACCCTTCCGGAACTAGAGCTGCTCTTCCCCGTAGCTCTTCACGGCGCCGAACTGTTCACCGTGGTGCGCGCTCTTCCAAGAGCAAGCTGCTCTCCTCCTTTCGCCACCCACATCCCGATCTCGCCAACTACATCCACCGGGAACTGAGCGAGTTGAGCCTGGCCGATTACATCGATCTAGCCCGCTGGCTACCCCACCCACACCTGCGGCACCAACCCGATTTCCTCGGGCCAGTTTGCAGCTCTAAACCTGATGCGCGGGTGACGGTGTTCCATCAAGAACGACTCGGGAAGCTGGAAACCTGGCTCAGCCGCCACTGGAATGAGCCCGTGCAGCTGCCGCACCTCAACCCCGCCAAGCGCGCTGTGCGTGATCTTGCAGAGGAAGAGCTCCAAGCCATAGAGGAGCAGATGCGCTGGCTCTATGCCGCCGATGGCCACGCCTTCGGCTACAACCACTAATCACCCTTACGATCAGAGTTCCGCTGTTGGGGCTGTGCCGAAATTCGCTGATGCCCAGCCGGAACTCGCGCTGCAAGGCAGCCTGTTTGGAGAGCCGGAACCAGCCAATCCAGCGTCTGCAGCGCCAGAGACGCCCGAAGGCCTAAGTGACGCCGAACTTGGCGCCGATGCCGCAGCCCGACCCCGCACAGCGCAACGTAGTAGCACTTTCGATCCAGATCCAGATCCAGATCCAGAGGACAACGCTGATCAAGCTGAAGATCTACCGGCCTGGGCCCACCACAGCCAATTAGAGCCAAAGCAGCTCACACCTGTGCTGCGCCATTACGTCGAACTGAAAATGGCGCACCCCGAGCGGGTGCTGCTCTACCGGCTTGGCGACTTCTTCGAATGCTTTTTTGAAGACGCGATCACCCTGTCGCGGGAACTCGAGCTCACCCTTACAGGCAAAGACGCCGGCAAAACGATCGGGCGCGTGCCGATGGCAGGAATTCCACACCACGCCGCCGAGCGCTACTGCAGCGATCTGATTCGCCTGGGCTACTCCGTGGCCCTCTGCGATCAGCTGGAAACCACCCCCGCCAAAGGCGCTCTACTCAAGCGGGACATCACCCGCGTGCTCACCCCCGGCACGGTGCTGGAGGAGGGCATGCTCAGTGCCCGGCGAAACAATTGGCTAGCTGCGGTTGTAGTTGAACCGACCAACAAACAACAACCCTTCCGCTGGGGGCTGGCCCAGGCCGATGTGAGCACCGGCGATGTGCAGGTGATGCAGCGCGAAGGCAGTGACGGACTACACCAACAACTCGCCCAACTGGAGGCTTCTGAACTGCTCTGGAGTGGCGACGATCCTGCACCGGCCTGGTGCCCCGATCGAGTTGCCCTCACACCGATGAGCAGCACCCCCTTCAGCCGCCCTGAAGCGGAAGCCGCGTTGCTTCAGCATTACAACCTGGCCAGCCTGGATGGCCTTGGATTGCCCGAGCTGCCGCTCGCGCTGCAGGCCATCGGTGGGTTACTGCGCTACGTGCGCGACACCCAACCCCTCGACGACAACGCACGCGTGCCCCTGGATGTACCCGCCATCGCGCATAGCGGCGAAACCCTGGTGCTCGATGCCCAAACCCGCCGTAATCTGGAACTCACCGCAACCCAACGCGACGGGATCTTGCAGGGGTCGTTGCTTTGGGCGATCGATCGCACCCTCACTGCCATGGGTGGCCGCTGCCTGCGCCGCTGGATCGAAGCACCACTCATGGATCGCACGGCGATCGATCAACGCCAAAGCCTGGTGAGCACGCTTGTGGAGCAACGGCCACTGCGCCAAGCCCTACGCCGCCTGCTGCGCCCAATGGGGGATCTGGAACGGCTGGCGGGCCGGGCAGGCGCGGGCCACGCCGGTGCTCGCGATCTGGTGGCCATCGCCGATGGGCTCGAACGGATTCCCCAACTGGCCGCCCGGCTCACAGACGCGATCACCGCGGGGCCGACCTGGCTTCAAGCGCTATTAACACCACAGCCACACCTGCAAGACCTAGCCAGCAGCGTGGGCCAGATCCTCATAGAGGCACCGCCGCTCTCCCTCAGCGAAGGAGGACTGATCCACGACGGCGTCGACCCCCTGCTCGACGGCCTACGTAACCAGCTCGATGATCAGGATGCTTGGCTAAATCAACAAGAACAGCAAGAACGCCAACGCAGTGGGATCAGCACCCTGCGGCTTCAACACCACCGCACCTTCGGCTACTTCCTCGCGGTGAGTAGAGCCAAGGCAGCTTCAGTGCCAGATCACTGGATTCGTCGCCAAACCCTGGCCAACGAAGAACGCTTCATCACCCCCGAACTGAAGGAACGGGAGGGACGCATCTTTCAATTGCGGGCCCGTGCCTGCCAACGCGAATATGAGCTGTTCGTCCAGCTGCGCGAACAAGTGGGAAGCATGGCTGGAGCGATCCGAGAAACGGCGCGGGCCGTCGCCGGCCTCGATGCCCTCACCGGCCTTGCGGAGGTAGCCGCCACCGGGAACTTCTGCGCCCCCAAGCTCAGCAACAAACGGGAGTTACTGCTCACCGCAGCCCGCCATCCAGTGGTGGAACAGCTGCTAGTGGAAACCCGTTTCACCCCCAACGATGTGGCCCTCGGTAGCGGCACAGATTTAGTGGTGCTCACGGGGCCGAATGCCAGCGGTAAAAGCTGTTACCTACGCCAAATCGGCCTAATTCAACTCCTCGCTCAAATCGGCAGCTGGGTGCCGGCCCAACAGGCAACAGTTGGGATTGCCGATCGCATCTTCACCCGCGTTGGTGCCGTCGATGATCTCGCCGCTGGCCAGTCCACCTTCATGGTGGAAATGGCCGAAACCGCCAACATCCTGCATCACGCCACATCACGCTCCCTGGTGTTGCTGGATGAAATCGGCCGAGGCACCGCCACCTTCGATGGCCTGTCGATCGCTTGGGCCGTGAGCGAACACCTCGCCGAAGATCTCCAAAGCCGCAGTGTGTTCGCCACCCACTATCACGAGCTCAATGCCTTAGCTGGCGAACGCGACAATGTGGCCAATTTTCAGGTGCTGGTGAAAGAAACCGGCGACGATCTGCTTTTCCTCCACCAGGTGAGCCCTGGCGGTGCCAGCCGCAGCTACGGCATCGAAGCGGCCCGGTTGGCAGGAGTGCCGGCAGCGGTGGTGCAACGGGCCCGACAAGTGCTGGATCAACTGGTGGCCTAACAATCGTTTGAAAATTGGCTGATCAACGGCTTCCGGCCATCTTTTGGCGCAGCTGCTTAACGCGATCACGCAGGTTGGCCGCCTCCTCAAAATCAAGCTTCTTGGCGGCATCTTTCATCTTGCTTTCCAACTGATCAATCAATTCCGGTAACGCCTCCAGCGCCAATCCAGCATCGGCCTGATTCTCCAAGGCGCGAACCGCTTTACCCGCCACTTCCACCAGATCGGCGTCAGGGCCGTCTTGCTTCAATTTCCTGGAGAGTTCCAGGAAGCTCAAGATCGAATTGGTGGCCTTCTTACCAGCAGGCGAGGGCACGATGCCGTGCTCCACGTTGTAGCTGTGCTGAATCTTGCGCCGTTTCTCGGTCACATCAATCGCCTTGAGCATCGAATCGGTCATGTTCTCGGCGTAGAGCAGCGCCTTGCCATCCACATGGCGCGCCGCCCGACCAATGGTCTGAATCAGAGAACGCTCCGCCCTCAGGAAGCCCTCTTTATCGGCATCCAAAATCGCCACGAGCGACACCTCAGGCAGATCCAAGCCCTCCCGCAGCAGGTTCACCCCCACCAGCACGTCGTACTCCCCAAGGCGCAAATCTTGGATGATCTCGATCCGCTCAATCGAGTGGATCTCAGAGTGGAGATAACGCACCCGCGTACCGTTTTCGGCCAAGTAATCCGTGAGATCTTCCGCCATCCGCTTGGTGAGGGTGGTCACCAGCACCCGCTGCTGCTTAGCGGCACGATCACGGATTTCACCCAATAAATCGTCCACCTGACCGGTGGTGGGACGCACCTCAATCAAAGGATCCAGCACTCCGGTGGGACGAATCACCTGTTGCGCCACCTGGTCTGTACTCACCTCCATTTCCCAATTGCCCGGGGTGGCACTCACGAACACCGTTTGCCGGGCCTTCTCCCAAAATTCAGATCCTTTTAATGGCCGATTGTCGGCAGCACTCGGCAGTCGGAAGCCATGATCGACCAACACCTTTTTACGGGCCTGGTCGCCGTTGTACATCGCCTGCAACTGCGAACAGGTGACGTGGCTTTCATCCACGATCAACAGCCAGTCGTCCGGGAAATAATCAATCAAACATTCGGGCGGTGTGCCCGCCTCTCGACCCGCCAGATGCCGGGCGTAATTCTCCACGCCTTGGCAATAACCCACCTGGTCGAGCATCTCAAGGTCGTATTTGGTGCGCTGCTCAAGCCGCTGCGCCTCCAACAATTTGCCTTCGCCATTTAGACACTCAAGCCGATCTCTAAGTTCCGTGCGGATTGCCTTAATCGCATCATCCAGGCGGTCTTTCGGAGTGACGAAGTGCTTCGCCGGATAAATGTTGATGTCCTCCATGCTCTGCAGAATCTCTCCGGTGGTGGGGTCCACGTAGCGGATCGCCTCCACCTCATCACCAAACAACTCAATCCGAACCAGCCGATCGTCGTAGGCCGGACCAATCTCCAGCACGTCGCCCTTCATCCGGAAACGACCCCGGGCGATTTCAGTGTCGTTACGGCTGTACTGGTTGTTCACCAACTCCCGCAGCTGACCACGGATATTCATGGTTGCCCCCACTTCGAACTTCACTGCTGCCTTGAGGTATTCACTGGGAATCCCCAAGCCGTAGATGCAGCTGATCGAGGCCACCACGATCACATCGCGGCGCTCAAATAGGGAGCGGGTGGCGGAGTGGCGCAGCATGTCGATCTCTTCGTTGATCGACGCGGTTTTGGCGATGTACGTATCGCTGACGGGTACGTAGGCCTCTGGTTGGTAGTAGTCGTAATACGAAATAAAGTATTCGACGGCATTTTCGGGGAAAAACTCCCGCAGCTCGTTGCACAGCTGCGCCGCCAAGGTCTTGTTATGGGCCAACACCAAAGCCGGTCGCCCGGTCTGAGCGATCACATTGGCCATCGTGAAGGTTTTGCCGGTTCCCGTCGCGCCAAGCAGCGTCTGATAGCGCTCACCGCCGTTCACCCCCTCAACCAGCTGGGCAATCGCCGTGGGTTGATCCCCTTTGGGCGAATAGGGGGCCGTTAGTTCGAAGGCGGGCATGAACTGGCGAGCCTTAATGCCGGCTGATCAGGATAAAGCCACCGACAGGAGCATGGTGGTTCGGTCGGTGTTCAGGCCAGCGCTGCTCGGAGCAGCTCCACATCACCCAAACCGAGCAGACGAATAAATACGGTGCTCAACACGCCATAGCCCACAGCCCCCAACACAGCGCTGGATAGGCCATTTTTCAGGCGGAACCCATCAATCAACGCCGCCGCCAGGCTGAACAGGATCACCGTGATCAGCCAATTGAACAGCCAGCTCACCGGAGCCAGCAATCCACCAAGGCTGGCCACAGCCCACGGCAACGCCAATACCAACTTCAACGGAACGACCAGCAGGGTCCCCAACAAACCAATCAGCACAGCAGAGCCAAAGGCCGTAGAGAAACTCGACAGTTCCACCCCTAACGGCATTGCCGCCACGAGAAGGAGCACCACGGCCCTCACCGGCCATTGCAATAGCCAGCTGATCGGTCCCATGGAGCTCCCAACAACGTTGAAATCAGGCTAGGAGCGGGTTTAGACCCGCGCCCGCACTGAGGAACTAAGGGCGGAACTGAGCGCTTCACGGAGGCCACGGACCACCGCCACCATGGCCAACTCGTCGTTGAGACGATTCACCACGGAACCAACACCCACACCGGCGGCACCGGCAGCGACAGCCATCGGCAGGGTCACCGCCGACAGGCCAGACGCGCAGAGAACGGGCACATTCACAGCGCGGCTGATGCTGTGGGCTGCGGCCAAGGTGGGCGCGGCCTTCTCGATCAAGCCAAGGTGACCGGCACTGAAGGGCTTGGCACTGGTGCCGCCTTCGGTTTGGATCAAGTCGGCGCCAGCCGCCACCAGATCAATGGCCAACTGCTCCTGTTCATCCATGGGCAGCACATGGGGCACCGTGACGCTGAGCACGATCTCGGGCAGCAGTGCGCGGGTGCGGCGGGTGAGCTCCAGCACTTCAACGGCATCGAAGATGCGACCCTTGATATAAAAGGCGTCGTAATTGCCGATCTCTACCATCGCGGCTCCAGAGGTAACGGCCGCAGAGAAAAGCTCTGGCTCCACCGATGACACACAAACCGGCACACCACCGGAAGCCTCGATGGCCAGTGCAACCAACGCAGGATCACAAGCCACATCGATGAGGTCGGCACCACCACGCCCTGCAGCACAGGCGACACGCTCAACACTGGCGGCGTCAAAATTCATCAGGCCAGCGATCACCTTGAGGGCGGAGCGCTGCTCAAAGCTGCGCTGCAGAGCGGCGGGAAGCTGCTGAAGACGGGTCATGGGGACTGGACAGCGATGATCTAAGTCTCCCATCGGATGGGTGACGGCTATGAAAACGACAAGGTGGAGTCGCTGGCATCACCGCTTTCACCAGCACTTACTTGGTCAACCCAAACTTCTTCCACAGCACGGCCGACTGCTACTAGCGGTTTCCGGCGGACAAGACTCCATGGCCCTCCTACAGCTGCTCCTGGATCTCCGCCATTTACACCACTGGGAGCTCAAGCTCTGGCATGGTGACCATCGCTGGCATGAGGGCTCAGAGCAAATCGCCAGTGAGTTACAAAACTGGTGCATGCAGCAGGGTTTGCCTTTGCTGCTCAGCCACGCAAGACCCGTTGAGGCAAAAACGGAGGCCACAGCACGAGACTGGCGCTACCAGGAACTGTTGAGCCACTGCAACAATCTGGCATGCGATGCCGTTACCGCGCATACCGCCAGTGATCGCGCTGAGACCGTAATCATGAATTTGGCCCGCGGCAGCGATCTGGCCGGCATCAGCAGCCTCCCCACCAAGCGTGCGCTCAGGGCAAACCAACCAGATAGTCCAATCGTGCGCCGCCCACTTCAAGAGTTCAGTCGCAGCGAGACCTCGGCGATCTGCACAGAACTACAACTACCGATCTGGGTTGACCCCAGCAACACCAGCCAGGCACCAGCCCGCAATCGGATCCGTTACAGCGTTCTCCCCGTATTGGAGGCACTTCATCCTGGCTGCAGCATTCGCATGGCCGCAACGGCAGAGCGCCTTTCCCACCAGGCAAGCAACCGCACGGAACTCGCCGAACTCGCCTTACAACAACTGAAATGTAATGACGGGCTAGACCGCAAAAAGATGGGAAAGTTATCCACTACGAACCGGCAACTCCTCCTAGCCAGCTGGCTGAAGTCCAGCAATGTGCCGCAGGTGTCGTCAAAACAACTTCTACAACTGAGCGAACGACTCGAGCCAGGGCAACCGGGTGGCAAGGCGACCCTTAGCAAGGGCTGGACGATGAACTGGCAGGGAGAAACGATAAAGCTGGAGCCCGTAAAAGAAGAGCCGGCAACATCGAAGCCCGTTAATCCAAGAAATTCAGCCAAGAAAGCTACCTAAAAATGATCATCTCAAAAGCCAACCAATTTGTATTTATCAAAGGCCGTAAAGTAGCCGGAACAAGCGTTGAAGTCGGACTCAGCACGCTTTGCACATCCGAAGACATCTTGACACCAATTACACCCATCGATGAGTTACTAAGACTCAAGGCTACAGGCCTAATGGCACAAAATTATGGGGCCAACACAGCCAAACTAAAGCGTTATCGAAAAGCCCTCATCAACTCAGAACAGCAGGTAGAACTGGACTGGTCATCGATTCGCAAGCCCCGCGGCACCTATCGCGGACACATGAACTTGACCGAGATGGAAGAGGTATTTGGGGGTTTTGATGAAAACTGGACAATTATTGCAATCACACGCTGCCCCTACGAACAAGCCCTCTCAAGAATCAAGCACTCCGCGAGCAAGCAGGCGGTACAACAACGCAGCACTGAATCACTAGATTCCAACAACGTTTTGTTCCAACAAGCAAAGAAACGATTCATCGAAAACGCATCACTTCAAACCATTCGAATCAACATCGACCTATACAAAGATGTCCAAAAAAACTTACGTCCGACCTTTTATCTTCGCTACGAACGACTTAATCTCGACTATGCAATTCTCATGCACAAGCTCGGACAAACAACTTTCGAACCACTCCCACATTTAAAAAAGACAAACACAACCACGAGGGCAACGCCTCAGGACCTCTTCAACCGAGACGAGATTAAAATTATCAATCACTGTTTTGCAGAGGAATTTGAACATTTTAACTACACCCAGCTTGAATAGTATTTGAAGAGCAGAAGAGAAAAGCGTGAACTGCTGTAAAATCTCAAAAAAAGTTGCTCTGATGACGAAAACCTTTATCCTCGGCGTCGGCGCTCAAAAAGGCGGAACAACTTGGCTTCACCGCCAACTGAATAATAATAAAAATATCGATTTAGGCTTCCGCAAGGAATATCACATCTTCGACGCTATTGAAGATTTTGAGAGAGATAAAACAAGCAAGAATCCAAAAAACGGATTTCGAGAAAAAAGAATCAATAAAATTCTTAATTCCCACAAATGCGGAACACTTGGCCGGAACCTTGCCAAAGGCCACAAAAAATCGCGCTACACCTCACTTGAACTGGCTTTTATTGACAACGTTGACAACTACTTTGACTATTTTGACTACCTGTACTTAAAGAATCCCGAAGTAGGAGCAGTAGGGGATATCACCCCAAACTATGCTCTTCTGCAAACCAAGACATATCAACTCATTCGCCATGGCCTGGAGAAACGAGGCTTCGACGTTAAGGTCTTTTTTCTCATGCGTGATCCAGTCGAACGCGCCTGGTCGCTTGCACGAATGAAACAACGCAAAATGAGTGATGAAAAAAAAGAACAATTTGATGAATTCAAGTACATTGAGAAGACGACAAACAATGGCTTTTCAAGCTATAAATCCCAATACGACAAGACAATCAAACAGCTTGAGGAAGCCTTTAATCCCGTTCAAATTCATTATGGGTTCTATGAAAATCTTTTTGAAGCAGATAACTATCACCGAATTAAAAACTTTTTAGATATCCCACTCAAACCCTTCGACTCGTCCCAGGTATTCAATGCATCCCCAAAAAACAGCTCCTTACCCGCTGAGCTCAACCATAAACTGGTACAGCATTTTAAATCAACTTATGAGTTCATTGCAAACAGACATGGAGACGATGTCGTAAAGCTCTGGCAGGGCTATCAATATTTATAAATCAGGCCCCAATATAACCGCCAGGCCGAATTTGCTGCTTTGCTTCTTCAAGACTGCGCTCATCCTTACGGAGATCGATGAATGTGGACAGGTCCGCAACAAAACTAGGCGGATCGAGAATTGCTTTTTCGTAGCTGCAAAGGAATGTAGGTCGCTTAAACTCATCGATCAAAGCGATATTTTTCTGTTGATACATAAGGTGTTGGTTAATAATCCGGGCCGGCAAATGTCTCTTACCTCCCTTCGGCATGCGCTTACGAGAGAGGGGTCGCAATGACGACGCTACGGGATCTCTCATTACGCAAATCAAGTGGGGATTCCGAACCTGGTTAATAATTAGCGGCAAATATCTGTGCGCACGGGGATACTTCCATCCCCAAACATCATGCATGGCATTGCGTCGATTGATCGCAGCAAAAAAAGTGCTTACTAAACGTTCTTGATCCTTCTTAATGGCATCTGAAAGCTTGTCAAAATTAAATTCACTGTCTTCATAATTAGCAGGCAAATCTGAGCCCAGACAAACACCTAACTTCTCAGCAACACGGGCGATCATTGTGGTACCACCACGAGGCACCCCGAACACAATGAACGTTTTCTGATTCGGATCGACTGCAGTTGAATCAGATTTAGCCTTCAGACCATGCAAAAATAGGGAAGAAGTAAACATTTTAAAATCCTTCATACGCTATTGACTTTTAAACTTTTATAAATAATCATACACCTTGTTTATTGTCATTAATAGCAAAAAAATTCCTTTCACATCATGCTGTCGCTGTAACTGAAGCGCGCAGCAGTGCATTCGCAGCCGCTCCTACCAACCCTGCACCGCCACGGGTTCCCTCAAGCCGGATATGGCACTGCTCACTCCCAGCGAGGCGAGTTTTGCTTGCCAACACCCCGACAAAACCCACAGGCATCCCAATGATCAGGCTGGCAGGTCGAGCGCCCGCAGTCACGGTCTCAAGAAGACGCTCCAACGCCGTTGGAGCACTGCCGATCAACACCACCGGCGCAGGCACTGACACGTTTTCGTTCAACGACGACCATGCCCGCTGGATACCCTCGGCGGTGCGGGTCGATCCTTTTGGCGCCTGATCCGGAGCCCACTCCAACACCGTCCGCACCGTGCTGCGAACGGTGCGACGCGCCATAGGAGTAACTGCCGCGGCCGCCATCTCCGTATCCGTGAGAATCACCGCACCAGCCCGCAAAGCAGCCAGACCGGCCTCACAGGCACCAGGACTGAAGCGCAGCAACTCAGCAATGGATGGATCTCCACTGCTATGCACTAGGCGCTCCAATACGTCCTGCTCCAACGCCTGCAACCCGGTGTCCCCCAGCAACTCGCGAATCCTGCGGATGCTTTCGGTAAAAATCGGGTGGTCTTGAGTCATCCCAGCCATCATCAACCTATGCCGATCCATTTGATCTGGGGAGATGACGCGGCCGCGCGAGATCGGGCCCTCGATGGCCTAATACAGCGCTGCGTGGATCCCAGCTGGAGCAGCCTCAACCTCAGCCGCCTCGACGGCGCTGAAACGGGCCAGGCCATTCAGGCGCTGGAAGAAGCAAGAACACCTCCCTTCGCCACGGGGGAACGCCTTGTGCTGCTTCAACGCAGCCCCTTCTGCAATGGCTGCCCGAGCGAACTGGCCGACCGCTTCGAAGCCGCCATTGAGCTGATCCCCCCCAGCAGTCATCTCGTACTGGTGAATCCGGCCAAGCCGGATGGGCGGCTAAGAACCACCAAAACACTGCAAAAACGGATCAAACAAGGGCTTGATCTGGAGCAAAGCTTCCCGTTACCAACCGCCTGGGACGGCGCTGGGCAACGGCAGTTGGTGCAACGCACAGCGGATGCTTTATCGCTCACGGTGGAGCCAGCGGCCATTGATGCCCTAGTGGAGGCGATCGGTACCGACAGCGCACGGCTGGAATCGGAACTTCGCAAACTCTCCCTGCGCACCACAGCGATCACTGCCGCTTTGGTCAAAGATCTTGTGGGCGGACGAGCCACCAATGCTCTTGCAGTTGGGGATGCCCTGCTGGATGGCAATGCTGGGGAAGCGATCGCCCGCTGGGATGCGCTGATCGATGCGGGTGAACCGGCCTTACGCATCGTTGCCACCCTCACCGGGCAAATCCGTGGCTGGCTCTGGGTGAGCCTGCTCGAGCAACAAGGAGAACGCGATGTGGCCGTGATTGCCAAAGCAGCCGGCATTGGCAATCCCAAACGGATCTATGTGATGCGGAAGCAGTTGCAAGGCCGCCAACCGAAACGCTTTTTATCTCTGTTAGGACGTCTCTTGGAGGTCGAAGCGCTGCTCAAGCGAGGTGCCATACCAGGCCATGCCTTTCGAGATGGACTGCTGGGTTGATGGATTCAGCTCACGACTAGTTACGTGCTCATCCAAAATTGTATGGGAAGAAAAAGAGCGGTCACAGTGAGACAATCCCCTGCTGTTAGAGACCGCTGAAATGGCCCTGCTGGTGCAGAAATTTGGCGGCACCTCCGTTGGCAGTGTCGAGCGCATTCAGGCTGTGGCTCGGCGGATTGCCCGTTGTCGCGAAAACGGGGACGACATGGTGGTGGTGGTGTCCGCGATGGGTCACACCACCGATGAACTGACTGGACTGGCGAACGCCCTCAATACCTCCCCCGCCCAGCGGGAAATGGACATGTTGCTAGCCAGCGGTGAGCAGGTGTCCAGCGCGCTGCTCACAATGGCTCTCCATAGCGAAGGCGTCGCTGCCGTCTCGATGACGGGGCCTCAAGTGGGCATCGCCACGGAATCAACCCATGGCCGAGCCCGCATTCTTGAAATACGCACCGAGCGGATCCGCAGCCGCCTCAGCGAAGGCAAAGTCGTGGTGGTGGCCGGCTTTCAAGGCACCAGCACCAGCAGTGATGGCATCCATGAAATCACCACCCTTGGCCGAGGCGGATCCGACACCTCAGCCGTGGCCTTGGCCGCAGCGCTGAATGCCGATGCCTGCGAGATTTACACCGATGTACCCGGCGTTTTGAGCACGGATCCACGAAAGGTGGCGGATGCGCAGCTGATGGACAGCATCAGTTGCGACGAAATGCTCGAACTAGCCAGCCTGGGTGCATCGGTGTTGCACCCCCGCGCCGTGGAAATCGCTCGAAACTACGGCGTGAATCTCGTCGTGCGATCCAGTTGGAGTGATGCTGTGGGCACAAAACTCACCAGCCGCACGGCTCGTCCGATTGGCCATGGCGGCCTGGAGCTGGGCAGCCCCGTGGATGGTGTTGAGCAGATGGATGGTCAAGCCATTTTGGCGCTGTCGCGGATACCCGATCAACCCGGCATTGCTGCCCGCCTGTTCGAAACCCTCTCAGACGCTGGGATCAATGTGGATCTGATCATTCAGGCCACCCATGAAGGCACCAGCAACGACATCACCTTCACCGTGAATGAACCTGACCTGGACCAGGCCCGTGAGGTGACTCAAAGCGTCCTCAACAGCCTGGGGGGTGAACTCTCCTCAGAGGGTGGCCTCACCAAACTGAGCATTAGCGGCGCCGGCATCATGGGGCGTCCTGGCATTGCGGCAAGCCTGTTCAATTGCCTCTGCCAGCAAGGGATCAACCTGCGCCTAATCGCCACCAGCGAAGTGAAGGTGAGCTGCGTGATCGCAGCAGCGTCTGGGCGCAAAGCACTACAAGCGGTGCGTGATGCCTTTGAAGTGGCGGACTCACAGGTTGCGATTAACCCACCATTGAGCGGCGAAGATGAACCCGAGGTGCGGGGTGTTGCTCTCGATCGCGATCAAGTGCAACTGTCTGTGCGGCACGTCCCCGACAGACCTGGAATCGCGGCGGCGCTCTGTTCTTCGTTGGCCGACAACAGCATCAGCATCGACGCGATTGTGCAATCAGAACGTCAACACGCCGATGGCTCCAGAGACATCAGCTTCATCCTGCGCAAAGACGACCGTGCCCGAGCTGACGTCGCCCTCGCCCCCCTACTCGCTCAATGGCCCGGCGCAGCATTAGAAGACGGCGATGCAATTGCACGGGTGAGTGCTGTAGGTGCAGGGATGCGCGCAACTGCCGGCACAGCAGGACGAATGTTTCGGGCCCTCGCCGACGCTCAGATCAACATCGGCCTCATCGCCACCAGCGAGATCCGTACGAGCTGTGTTGTTGCGGAAGAAAACGGCATTCAGGCCCTACAGGTGGTCCATGCCTGCTTCGGGTTGGGTGGTGACGAACAGCATCAAGCCCAAGGCAGTGCCTCACCGCTTGAAAAGACCTAAGGCCCTATTACAAGTGAGAAGCATCAACTCTCCGACTTGGACGGCGATTTCCAGCAGACCTACCAAGCAGCAGAGCGCGCCTATGGCGGAGGGGACTATGAGACCGCCCATCACCTCGCCAGAGAATTACTTAAACAACTGGAGTTGGCAGACCCGGCCGACGACGATCAAGTCCGCGATGCCGTGCTCGGTTGGCGTGCCTTTGTGACCCTTTTGCTGGGACACGTCGAACTGCATAGCCTTCGGCGGCCTGATCTGGCAGCGGGCTACTACCAGCTAACCCTGGACTGCAACCCACAGAACACCCTGGCGGACTTGGCAAATCAACGACTCCAACGCAGCCTTGTTGAACCCGAGGCGGTCCAATCCCATGAGATCGGAACGTATGCCAATCGGACCGTCGGCTGAATCCTTGCTGTAGATGCGGCAAGACCCCTTTCTCAACACTGTTCCTCCTGCCTCAACGTCTGGAACAAGCCAATCCACTGCCATGCCTTGGCTCACGGAGATCAGCACCTCTCCACAAGCTATGGGAGCTCCTGCAACCAAGCAGAAACAAACGGGTGAACCAGTTCCTTCAACCCCAGTTCCCTCAGAGCCGGTGGTGACTGTAGAAGTAGACCTACCAGATAACGAGCAGACCTTACCCCTGCTCATTCCAGAGGAAAGCTTCCAAAACGCCTGGTTGAAAGTTTCGATCACTCCAAAACAAACAAGGGCTGACTCGATCAGCATCGATCAAGCCAAGCCCTCATCAAGGCTGAAAAGGCTATTGCAAGGCTTACACCGCAGCTGAACGACGGCGGCGAGTGCGCCCAACTAGAACCTCCTGCTCAGACTCAACCGTTGTCTCCGCCTTAGCCGTCACCTTGGTAGCGACAGCAGCAGTAGCCACTGGAGCGGCAACAACAGCAGGCGCTGCCACATCCGTAGCTGTTGCAACAGCGGTGGATGTTGCAACATCCGAAGAGATCACGACGGAAGCTGTCTTAGACGCAGTAGCGACGGTGCTTCCATTCGTACGCACCGGTGCCGGTGCCGCTCCATTACGACGGACAACACCACGACCTGCACCACCAGCCCGGTTACGGGAGGAAGGACGATCATCTGGCTCTGCATCGGCCCGACCCTTGTACGTGGGTGTTCCACCAGGCGCTGGCTGGACCAAGCAGAGGATCAACGGCTCCACCTGCAGTTCCCGACGCATGCGACGGCTGAGGCCCACCTCGACCTCGCGCTGAACCCCCATCCAATCCACCTCTGGGGCCTTATCGCCGGTATTGCGGGACAGCTGTTTCCAACGATTTTCCAGCACCCAGGTGATTTCTCGCTCAGTCCAAAGCGACATCTTGCGGGCATCTGCCGTAGTGACCACACCGCGGAGGTTCACCCGGGGCGGTGCCACCATCGCGCCATCGGTGCTAATGGCAGAAAGAATAGTGACCACTCCGTCGACCGCCAGCTGCTGACGTTCCTTCAGGACGCGAGCATCAACGATGCCGTTGCGGGATTGATCGAGCAGTTCAATACCAGCTTTCACTGGATCGCCCTTTCTCAACGAGTCAGGGGTGAGTTCCACCACATCACCGTTCTGAATAATCATCGTGTTATTGACGGGCACCCCCATGGAATGGCCTGTTTTGGAGTGCTGCACAAGCATCCTGTGCTCCCCATGGACGGGAACAAAGAACTTGGGTTTGGTGAGAGCCAGCATCAACTTTTGATCTTCCTGGAAGCCGTGGCCAGACACATGAATGCCTTCGCCTTTTCCATACACAACCTTGGCGCCAAGCATCATCAACTTGTCGATCGTGTTCACCACAGAGATGGTGTTCCCAGGAATCGGACTAGCGGAGAAAATTATCGTATCGGTGGTTTTCACCTTCACTTGGGGATGGTCACCGCGGGAGATCCGGCTTAGGGCTGCAAGTGGCTCACCCTGACTACCGGTCATCAGCAACAACGTTTCACGATCAGGAACATCATTAATTTGCTTGATCGGTACAAACAGCTCATCGGGAGCACGCATGTAACCCAGTTCACGGGCTTTAGCGATCACATTGAGCATGGAACGGCCCAACAACCCCACCTTGCGGCCATTTTTCATGGCCAGCTCAAGAATCATCGAGACACGATGAATCGAACTCGCGAAAGTGGTAATGATCACTCGACCATCGGCATTCGCGATGTGACGGTCGAGATTTGGAAACACCGAGCGCTCTGGAGGACAGAAGCCAGGCACCTCAGCATTCGTGGAGTCACTGAACAGGCAAAGAACACCCTTTTCGCCGTAATGGGCGAGACGCGCCATATCAAAGTGTTCACCGTCTACAGGGGTGTGATCGAACTTGAAGTCTCCGGTGAAGATCACCGTGCCCACCGGTGTGGTGATCGCCAGCGAGAAGCTATCGGCCATCGAGTGGGTGTTGCGGATGAATTCCACAGAGAAATGCTGCCCAACCTTCACGACATCGCGCGGGGCGACGGTCTGCAGCGTGGTTCGATCGGTAACACCGGCCTCATCCATCTTTCCGGTGAGCATCGAAAGGGCCAGACGAGGCCCATAGATCACGGGAATATTGAAGTGCTTTAGGTGATGTGCAATACCACCGATATGGTCTTCATGGCCATGGGTGACGATCATTCCGCGGATGCGCTTTTGGTTTTCGCGCAAAAAGCTGGTATCGGGCAGAACCACGTTCACACCATGCATTCCGTCACTCGGGAACGCCAATCCGGCATCCACCAGCATCAGGTCGTCGCCGTACTCGAACACACAGGTGTTCTTGCCGATCTCATGCAGACCTCCCAGAGGAATAACCCTTAGGCAAGGCTCTTGCTCTTTGCCGGATCTTGCGTTGTAAGCCATGAAAAAAGATGTAAGGGAAAAACTGTTTGCGTAAGCCGTTAAGCCGGACCCGTCAGGTCTGACGAAGGGCAGACATTGTGTTGGACAACGTGGTTCTCATGGCATCAGGTAAAGGAGACAAAGGGGGACGAGGAGCGCCAACAGACCACCCATTGATCTCGAGGGCAGCTTTGACGGGGATGGGATTCGTGGTGGCGAACAAGGCCTTAAACAGAGGAATTAATTGCTCGTGCTGGGCGAGGGCAGCGGCAACTTCGCCTTCGATATAGGCATTAATCATGGCTCGAATCTGCGGACCGGCCACATGACTCGCCACACTCACGACGCCAACAGCACCCACCGACAACATCGGCAAGGTGAGTCCGTCATCACCGCTGTAAATCGCCAACCGTGAGCCACAGGCCAGGCGCAAGGCGGTGACTTCCTCCGTCGTCCCACTCGCTGCTTTGAAGCTGACAATGTTGGGGCAATCCATCAAACGAGCGACTGTTTCGGCCTCGATATGGCATCCCGTTCGTCCAGGAATGTTGTAGAGCATCAAAGGCAAAGTGGGGGCCGCCTCAGCAATCGCGCGGAAATGAACTTCCAACCCCTCTTGGGGAGGTTTGTTGTAGTACGGAACAACCACCAAAGCGCCGTCGGCGCCAACGGCCGCCGCTTCTCGAGTTGCTTTCACCGCCTCAGACGTGGAATTGCTGCCAGTTCCCGCCAAGACCTGTGCATCAGAACCAACCTCTTCTCGGACGACCCGAAGCAACTTCAGTTGCTCATCCCAGCTGAGGGTGGGGGATTCACCAGTGGTGCCACACACCAATAGCCCATCAGACCCTTGCTCCACCAAATGACGGGCCAAACGAGCCGCCAGCTGAAAATCAACCGCTCCGCTGGAATCAAACGGGGTCACCATCGCCGTCACGATGCGGCCAAACGGTTGAGGGGACAAGGAGGGGGAAAGAGTCATCAGTTCTGAATCAGCAGTTCGGCGATCTGGACGGCATTCAGAGCAGCTCCTTTACGGATCTGGTCACCACAGAGCCAAAGTTCAAGGGCATTGGGATCACTAATGTCTTGACGAATTCGACCGATGGCAACGGGATCCCTCCCCATCACATCAATAGGCATCGGAAAACGATTAGCAGCCTGATCCTCAATGAGTTCAACACCAGGTGCCGCAGCCAATAGTTGTCTGGCTTCATCCACGGGGAAAGGCTGCTCAAATTCAATGTTCACAGCCTCAGAGTGGGCACGCAGAACGGGAACACGCACACAAGTAGCTGAAAAACGCAAATCAGGTAATTCCATGATTTTGCGCGTCTCATTCACCATTTTCATTTCTTCTTCGCAGTAACTGTTGTCCTGCAAGGGGGAGTTGTGAAGAAACAAATTAAAAGCAAGGGAGTAAGGAAGCACCTCACTGGTGGGAACACCACCGTCGAGCACCACACGAGACAGGTCTTTGAGTTCGTCCATCGCGCGCGCTCCTGCACCACTCGCCGATTGGTAGGTGCTCACTAAGACGCGGCGCAGCGCTCGCTTCGCAGCAAGGGGAGCCAACGCCAACGTGAGCAAAATCGTTGTGCAATTTGGATTAGCAATCACTCCTTTGTGCCCATGGGCCGCCTGAGGATTGACCTCCGGAACCACAAGTGGAACACCCTCCTCCATACGAAAAGCGCTGGAGTTATCCACCATCACAGCGCCTGAACCGGTGATCGCTTCACGCCACTGACGTGACACAGAACCGCCTGCCGAAGCGAGGACAAGATCAACGCCTTGGAAGGCGTCGGCCGTGACTTCCTCAACGATGAGCTGACGACCATTCCAAGTTCGCTGTTGCCCCGCAGAGCGGGCTGAAGCCAGCAACTTCAAATTGCCGACTGGAAATTGTCGTTCTTCCAGCAACAACAAAAGTTCCTGGCCTACAGCCCCGCTAGCGCCAAGAACAGCAACATTGAGCGGACGATTGGGGAGAAATACTGTCAAGCGGTAATGCGAACGTCTGAACTGAAAACTTTTGGCCCAAATGATCGCTACCACCCATACGTAGAGGAGGTGGTGCATCAATTCGTCTCCCCTTCACCATACCGGGCAGGGGCTGGAGCGGCAGTTTCTTAAGCTGGACTGCTGCCACGAACTGCCGTCAACACAACCATGAGCGCTGCTGCCCTGAAGGTCTCCACCGAATCCCGCCCCAGTAGCCGATTGGCGGTGACGGTGACCGTGTCTGGGGAGCGCTGCAAGGCCAGCTATGAGGAGGCCATTAAAAGCCTGAGCCGCAGCATCAATCTCCCGGGCTTCCGTAAAGGGAAAGTGCCCCGCTCAGTCTTGGTACAGCAACTGGGTGGCATCCGGATCAAAGCAACAGCTTTAGAAAAACTCATCGATAACGCCTGGCGTGACGCCATCAAACAGGAATCGCTTGAGCCCATCAGCCAGCCCGATCTGAGCAGTGGATTCGATGGATTGCTGGAAAGCTTCAACCCCGGCGATGAATTGACATTCACGCTGGAAGCCGACGTGGCCCCAACGCCAAAGCTGAAAAGCACAAAAGGATTGAAAGCGGAATACGAAGCCGTTGCCTATGACCCATCGCGGGTCGACAGCATGATTGATGACTCCCGCAAGCAGCTCGCCACAGTGGTTCCCGTTGAGGGACGCGCCGCACAGAAGGGCGACATTGCTGTGCTCGGTTTCAACGGCACCTACAGCGATGACGGATCCGAGATCGAAGGAGGAAGTGCCGATTCAATGGATGTAGATCTCGACAACGGCCGCATGATCCCCGGTTTCATCGAAGGCGTGATTGGCATGAACGTAGGCGAGAACAAGTCTGTGGATTGCCAATTCCCAGAGGACTACCCAAAGGACGATGCACGGGGTCGGAAGGCAACCTTTGCGATTGAGCTCAAAGACCTCAAAACCCGCGAGTTGCCCGAACTCGACGATGCCTTTGCCAAGCAAGCCAGCGAGAAGGAAACCATGGCGGACCTCCGCAAAGATCTCGAGCAACGCCTCAAGGACGATGTCGAACGCCGCCAAACCAGCAATCGCCACGATGGCTTGGTTAAAGCCTTGGTGGATCAACTGGAGGTGGAACTACCTGAAGCCTTAATCCAACAAGAGAGCCGCAATTTGGTGGAACAAACCGCTGCTCAATTTGCTCAACAAGGCATGGATGTGAAATCACTGTTCACACCAGACTTGATCCGCAATCTGATGCAGAACTCCCGTCCTGAAGCCGAGGAGCGCCTCCGTCGCAGCTTCGCGCTCACCGCTCTGGCGGAAGCCGAAGACATCAAGTTGGACGACAGCGCCATCGACACCAAGCTGGATGAGGTGAAAAAAGACTTGTCTGCTGATGCCAAGGTGGATTCTGAGCGTCTTCGGCAGGCCGTGATGGACGACCTCATGCAAGAACAGCTGATGAGCTGGCTTGAAACCAACAGCACACTGACCGAAAAAGCTCCGGAACCGGATTCGGACACCAAGCGCTGAGCTGCACCCATAGATTGTGTCCACTTCCTTGGACATCGAGCGCGTGATCGACGCCCGCAGTCACCACCCCATCCAAAATCGCTGGCGGTCCGAGATGCCCATCTCGGCCCCTGGCCCTTTACCAACCGTTGTTGAGCAGTCCGGTCGAGGCGACCGCGCCTTCGACATTTATTCACGGCTGCTCCGTGAACGAATCATTTTTTTAGGAACCGGCGTTGACGACGCAGTCGCCGATGCCCTAGTGGCCCAGATGCTGTTTCTGGAAGCAGAGGATCCAGAAAAAGACATCCAGATCTACGTCAACTCCCCGGGTGGCTCAGTCACCGCTGGTTTGGCGATCTACGACACGATGCAGCAGGTAGCACCTGACGTGGTGACCATCTGTTATGGCCTGGCAGCCAGCATGGGTGCCTTTCTGCTCTCAGGCGGAACCAAAGGCAAGCGTTTGGCACTTCCCAATGCGCGGATCATGATCCACCAGCCCCTCGGCGGAGCCCAAGGTCAGGCCGTTGATATTGAAATCCAAGCCAAAGAGATCCTTTTTCTTAAAGAAACCCTGAATGGATTGATGGCTGAACACACGGGCCAACCGCTCGACAAAATTTCAGAAGACACTGACCGCGACTACTTCCTTTCCCCGGCAGAAGCGGTTGAATACGGATTGATCGATCGGGTGGTTGACAGTTCCAGAGACGGATGAATCGTTACGGACGGCTGACAGAACGCCTTTCGCTTTCGATGCTGAGTACTCAGGGCAATCCACCTGGTCGTGTCCTGAACTTCCCAATTGAGGTGACAGGCGTTCGATGGCCAAATTCGATGCTCATCTGAAGTGCTCGTTCTGCGGTAAGTCGCAGGATCAAGTGCGCAAGTTGATCGCCGGTCCTGGGGTCTACATCTGCGATGAGTGCATCGATCTCTGCAATGAGATCCTCGACGAGGAATTGGTCGACAGCCAGGGCAATCCACGTCCAGGCACTGAGCCCAGTCGCAAAGCGGCCACTGCAGAACGCAAAACGAGCAAACCGGCTCCAACGCTGGCCTCAATCCCCAAACCCCTCGACATCAAAAACTTTCTCGACCAACAGGTGGTTGGTCAGAACGCAGCCAAAAAAGTGATGTCTGTAGCGGTGTACAACCACTACAAACGTTTGGCGTGGCAAGGTGATGGGCAGGGCGAAACGGAAGAAACCGCCACCCGTCTGCACAAAAGCAACATCCTCCTCATTGGTCCAACGGGATGCGGAAAAACTCTGCTCGCGCAGACCCTGGCGGAAATGCTCGATGTTCCCTTTGCCGTGGCGGACGCCACCACCCTCACGGAGGCCGGGTACGTCGGAGAAGATGTCGAGAATATTCTCTTACGGCTGCTCCAAAAAGCCGACATGGACGTGGATCAAGCCCAGCGCGGCATCATTTATATCGACGAAATCGACAAAATCGCTCGTAAAAGCGAAAACCCCTCGATCACCCGTGACGTATCAGGAGAGGGGGTTCAGCAAGCGCTCCTCAAAATGCTCGAGGGAACCGTGGCGAACGTGCCACCTCAAGGTGGCCGAAAGCACCCTTATCAAGACTGCATTCAGATCGACACCAGCCAAATATTGTTCATCTGCGGTGGTGCATTTGTTGGCTTAGAGGATGTTGTCCAAAAACGCATGGGGCGTAATGCGATCGGCTTCATGCCACCCGCCGATAGCCGCGGCCGCAGTCGCGCCAATCGAGATCTGCAAGCCGCCCAGGTGTTGCGAAATCTCGAACCAGACGACCTCGTTAAATACGGCCTCATCCCAGAATTTATTGGACGTATTCCAGTGAATGCAGTCCTCGAACCATTGGATGAAAAGACCTTGGAATTAATCCTTACCGAACCACGGGATGCACTGGTGAAGCAGTTCCGCACTCTTCTAAGCATGGACAACGTGCAGCTGCAATTTGCTGATGATGCAATCACTGCCATTGCTCAAGAAGCACACCGCCGCAAGACCGGAGCTCGCGCTTTGAGAGGCATTATCGAAGAAATTATGCTTGATTTGATGTACGATCTTCCTTCACAATCGTCTGTAAAAGACTTGACCGTGACCCGGGCAATGGTGGATGAGCACACAGGTGGAAAGGTTCTCCCACTACCTGGTACTGATCAACAGAAGACTGCCTGATGCCTTGATCTCTCAGCAAATCCTCAGCCGTATAAAATTCTGGACGCATAAAGTTATTGAGTTAGCGTCGCATAGAAATCATGAGAAAGATTGAACCAAAATTCCTCATCAGCGAAGATCTCGCAGACATCACGAAAGAAATCCTAAAAGAAGATCAAGTTATCGACATTTATTTGCACAATGAAATCGGAACAACTGTTATTTTAGGTGGAAACTTTGGATCGCAAGAGATCATTACTGTGCAATGGCCCTTTGAGGACGAACAGTTTATCAAAAATATTCTTACTCAGCTAGACGATACCATAGATCTCGACTTTCAATTCACAAATAATCAATCTGCAGCAGATCTTGCAATATTTCTAGATACTGAAATTACAATAGATAGCGCCGGAGACACCCTTGGCCTTGCCATCAGCAATACCAACGATAGCGACAATTATTCCTGGGAGATTTTTATAAACAAACCTCAATTTAATGGAGATAACAACTACTTTCGTTATGCCCTAATTCATGAAATTGGTCACACTCTTGGCCTAGAGCATCCGTTTGAGAACAACGACGGAGATGTCGTTGATGGAATCACTGATCCATGGGAAAGCCTCTTCCCAGAAGACACTGTAATGGCCTATAGAACTCCATCCAATCAACTCTGGCCGAATGACTTCACCGCTAATGACAATGCAGCTCTGATTGCACTTTGGGGAAGAGAAGCAACCGCTGATACAAAAGAAAGTGGATTAACACCACGACTATTGAATAATAGTTCCAATCGATTCAAGGGTACAACTCAAGCTGATTGGATCATTGGAAATCGTGGGAATGACACGATCAGGGCAGGCGAAGGAACTGATTATATTGAAGGAGGCTTGGGAGATGACCACCTACTTGGAAATAGTGGAGTTGATCGAATTAATGGTGATGACGGAGATGATGTTATTTGGGGGGGAAAAGGGAATGATGACCTGGCTGGAAATGCTGGAAATGACTACATCAATGGCGACCTAGGAGATGACATCATTTACGGAGGGAGAGGGTCCGACACAATTTCTGGAGGAGATGGCGCTGATGAGCTTTATGGAAATTCAGGACAAAACGTATTCTCAAATTCGGCGGACGGATCGATTGACATCATTTACATCCGATGCAATAGACGAAAACCAGGCAGGAACCGTCGCAAAAAAAATAAAGCATCCAATAAAAATTTTGACATCATCGACGAGCTAGATATCAATGATCAGATCAATTTGATCGGCACCAAAACAAAACAAATCTCGATACAAGCAACAACAACTCTTGGATTGAATGGTCTAGGAATTATATCTAACGGATCCCTCCAAGCTCTCTATTTAGGAGACAACATGTCATCTAAGCAGTTGCTCAACATGACCACAGGAACATTCAATCAGTAGGAGCAAATTCTACCCAGCTTGGACGAGCGACATGAACTGACTATCAACCGCTTCCTGTTCTCGAAACAATCCATCAACGAAGGGCTCGCGTCGCAATCAGTTTTAAATAAAATCTGAACTCATTCTTTTCACCACTTGGCCGCTGCTGACCACTTACAGGTCCCACGTCGGCATGGCCTGTTTAACCACCACGGCATCGACCTTGGAGACGGCACCGTCGCCCATTATTTGGAAGGGCGCGAAATTTTGCGCAGCCCCTTCGCAGATTTCAGCCAAGGAGAGGTGATAAGCGTTACGGAACACGCCGATGCTTCTCCTGCAGGAGTCACCCTTCGCCGAGCCATGAGCCGACTTGGCGAACAGAACTACAACCTGCTCTTCAACAACTGCGAGCATTTCGCCACTTGGTGCAAAACCGGACGACACCGCAGCGTGCAGGTGGACGCAGTCATTGATCGTGCCCGCCAATGGAGTCGGCACATGCCATCAGCCCTTCTGAGCGGTCTGGATCTCTTGGTACGGCGGGGCCTGTTGGATGACAACAGCCGGCAGATTGCCAGCCGAGGGCTAGCGAAACTAGAACAATTGCGCCAGAAATTGCTGCAGAAGCTCGAAGCCCTTCTTCAGCAAATCGACAACGATGGCAACAAGAAGCTTTTGCTCACGGGACAGAGCCTTGCCGATGAACTCGCTGCGGTGGAAGACCTACAAAAGAAAATCGATGCCCTCTTGAATCAACCACCCAAGCTTCCTGGCTCCAAGGCTGAGTAGCCTCGCCTCAACGCTCGCAGCGCATGAGTTCCAACTACCAGCCGCTGCACCATAAATACCGTCCGCAACGCTTTGATCAGCTTGTTGGCCAGGAAGCCATTACTGCCACCCTCGGCAAGGCGCTGACCAGCAACAGGATCGCGCCGGCTTACCTGTTCAGCGGCCCCCGTGGTACGGGCAAAACATCCAGTGCGCGAATTTTGGCGCGCTCATTGAACTGTCAAAACAGTGATGGGCCAACGCCGGAACCCTGCGGGACTTGCGATCTGTGCCGCACAATCGCTTCTGGCACAGCCCTCGATGTGATCGAAATTGATGCCGCCTCCAATACCGGCGTCGACAACATCCGGGAGCTGATCGAACGGTCGCGATTTGCACCGGTTCAAGCCCGCTGGAAGGTGTACGTGGTGGATGAGTGCCACATGCTCTCCACTGCAGCCTTTAATGCTCTGCTCAAGACGTTGGAAGAGCCACCCCCACAAGTGGTGTTCGTCTTAGCCACCACCGATCCCCAACGGGTCCTACCCACCATTCTCAGCCGCTGCCAACGCTTCGATTTTCGACGGATTCCCATCGAGGCACTTGAACAGCACCTCACCTGGATTGCCGAACAGGAATCCATCGCCATCCAACCCGAAGCCATCCACGTCGTTGCACAACGGTCACAAGGGGGATTACGTGATGCCGAAAGCCTGCTGGATCAACTCAGCCTGCTACCGCCCCCGATTGAAGCGAATGCCGTTTGGGATCTGCTAGGGGCGGTGCCCGAACAAGAGCTCTTAGCGCTGGCGCAGGCCATGACCAGCTCAGAGCCCGTAGCCCTGCTGGAAGCCACCCGCAACCTGCTAGACCGAGGCAGAGATCCAGGTGCCGTCCTGCAAGGACTCGCGGGTGTGCTGAGGGATTTGGTGCTGATGGCCGCCGCACCCGATCGTCCAGAGCTCACGAGCGTGTCGCCCCAGTTTCGCGATCAGCTGCCTGAACTTGCCAAAAGCATCGGCCGTTCGCGGCTGTTGCAGTGGCAAGCACAACTACGCGGAGCTGAACAGCAGTTGCGTCAAAGCGTGCAACCCCGCCTATGGCTGGAAGTGCTGTTGCTGGGGCTTTTAGCGGAGCCAATCTCGTCCTCCACGACAACCGCAACAAGAACTCCCCAATCCCCAAAAGCCGCTGCAGCAGCTCCAACTCCGGCAGCAACTCCGATAGTCGCCTCAATCGCGACAGCACCACCGGAGCCCGTCCCATCATCAGCACAGGTGAAGGCCCCAGAACTTCCAGCTGTGGCGGTGGCAACTCCAACCCCACCAGCCGTTAGTACAAACCTGCCAGAACTTTGGCAACAAATCTTGGGAAGCCTTGAATTGCCTTCAACTCGCATGCTGCTGTCCCAGCAGGCTCAATTGGTGCGTCTAGATGCCAATCGCGCTGTTGTGCAAGTAGCAGGCAATTGGATGGGCATGGTGCAAAGTCGCGCCAGCTTGCTGGAACAGGCAGTGGCCAAGGCCTTAGGCGGGTCGCGTCAGTTGATCATCGAAGCCAGCACGAGTGCTATCGCTGCCCCCGCAGCGCCAGCTGCGCCCGTCGTGCAACCGGCAGCCCCAGCGCCTGTTGAAACTGAGACCCCTCAACTCCCCAAAACAGCCGTTATTCCAGCTGTCGTCGATGCACCAACGCCAGTTCCACCAGCAGCTCCTTCTCCACTAACTCCAGCCAAGCGGGCTCCACCCAAAACAGTTCAAGCGCAACCATCGAGTGCCGACATACCTCCAGCTCCGGCACAAAACCCTGCCGATACAAGCCCACCATCAGGTCTCGACCGACAAGCCAAAAATCTGGCTGACTTCTTTAATGGCCAGGTGCTGGACGTGGATACCGACGGGATTGGTTAAGCAGCCATCCAATCGCCCTTAAAAGTCCAAAAGAGAAGCGTTTAAGCCTGCGCCGGCAGTTCGCCGCCATGGCTCGTCTTCGCCCAAACCAATCGCTTCGGGAGAACAGCCATCCGCAATGTCACCCAGGGAATCACCACAAACCAATGGCCGAGATACGTAATCGCCACCAGCAAATTCCACAGACCTGGAGATGGAATGGATGGGCCCAGGTTTGTGCCACGACAACCGCGTAGGTAGGCCAGTGCAGACACACTGAACGCCACAATCGACAAGGGCCAATAGGTGGGTGCAGTGCGCGTGATCACACTGGTGCTCAAGTCAGCAAAAGACACCACTGGCAAGCCGTACTGGAGCAGGAAAAAACAGGCTAAATCCCAACGCTGACGAGCACTGAGTTGAGACGAGGTCAGCGTTGGCCAGTAATCAAAAAATCGCTGAAGACCTCCTTCTGCCCAGCGTTGCCGCTGCTTCCACAGCGCCGACAAGCCTGGAACCGCCTCCTCCTGGACCGGTGGATCCCAAAGGATTCCCACGAGGGCGCCATGAGTCAACAATCGAAAACTGAGATCTAGATCGTCGGTGACGGTGTCTTCGTTGAAACCTCCACTGGCCTCCAACACCGAACGTTTGATCAACTGACCATTCCCCCGCAATTCCACAACCCCACCACCCGTCAGACGACCCGTCTGAATCACAGCATCCAGAGCCATCTCCATCGCTTGAGATCGCGTCAGCCAGTTGCGGTCGGCGTCCATCACTGCTTTGCGCAGCTGAACCGCCGACCACCCGCCACTAAGGGCATACGGAACGAGTCGTTCGAGAAGATCGTCCTGCAATTGCGCATCTGCATCCAGAACCAACAGCCACTCGCCTTTGAGCTGGGCCAAGGCCGTGTTCAGCGCTCCAGACTTGCCGCCACCAGCATCTCGAAGCCGGTGAATCACGTTCAAGCTTGGATAATTCTCAGTAAGAGCATCAAGCAGGGCAGGGGTCCGATCAAGGCTTCCATCGTCGATGACCCAAGTGGACAGCCGATCAGCCGGATAGCGCAGAGCAGTCAGCCGCTCAACCAAGCGAGCGACCACAGCTTCTTCATCACGGGCTGCCACCACCACATCGAGCGTGGGGAACTCTCCAACCGGTAAAGATGCAGAAGTTGCCGAACCCTGAGTACTTGGTCCTCGCGACAACTCAGCTCGCAGCACGGTGCGAAGGGCATAGCCACCAAGCATCAGCGCAAGGCTTATGGCTGGCCAGAGTGAGCGGGCGGAATCAAGCCAATGTGGTGCTGCACCAGCACAGCCACATGCGAACAAAAAGGCTGCAGACTTCGCCCTGCGGTGATCACCAGTCGCAGCGGTTGACGTCATGCACCGATCTAGGTGGAGATGACTCTAAGGGGACTACACACCACCGGGGAGAGGTCCGTAGACAGTCCCCGGGTAGTAATGACTCAGGATCCGTTCTGTGGACCATCCCCGCCAGGCCAAATCAATGGCCCCTGACTGAGACAAGCCTGCGCCGTGGCCAAAACCACCACCCTGGATCAGCCAGCGATCCAATCCCTGGGGCTCAATCACAAACAAGGTGCTGGGCAAACGGCGCAAGGTGCGTCGAATGCGATCCAAGCGCAAAACAACAGGCTCCGCCTCATCGGAACCGGCAATCTGCAACGCCAAGACGCGTCCACTCTTACCCCGCTGCAAAGCGTTCAACTGCAACGGTGATTGCAAGGCCTGAGCCGGAGCACCAATGGACTGGCGGATTTCATCCGCCGTAATCACACGACTCCAACGAAACAAGGGATGTTGGGCTCCATAGGCTCCAGCGAGGTCGATCAGCAAAGACGACACTTTTTGGGGCTGTTGCAGCGGAATGGCATGGCGCTGCCTCCAACCCTCATCTCCATCGACCTTCGCCACTAAGTAAGGCTGGGGCTGCATGGCCCAAGCTTCAGGGCCAGCGGCCATCACACCACCATTTGTGGCGTGATACACGGCACTAATCGGACGTCCAGCACGACTGAGCAATCGGCCTCTAGTGGCTGCAATCGCTTGCCGAACCGCAGCCCCTGCCAAGCGCGGATCGCTGTACACCTGGCATTGGGTATCGCTGCAAAGGTGATAGCCATCAATGTTGAATCGATGGCTGTTAGCCAAGGCCCAGGTCCGAGCCAACACCGTCTGAGCTTCCAAGGCCGAAACAGGTGATGAGGCGCCAATTTCATGGGGCACCACCCCTTCGAGATAACGCTCAATAGCAACCTGTTCAATCAGTGTCCAACTGCCATAGGCATCTCGCTGAAGACGGAGCGGTCCACGGAACACACCACGGTTCCAACGCAATCCATCGGGGGCTGTGATTTTCAGAGGGCCCTTGATGGGTTGCAAACCCTCAGAGGTATCCAAGATCGGTTCGACCGTGGCATGAACACGACGTGTCCAGTCCCGTACAGCAGTCCCCTTAGGGGCAATCGAACCCTGAGGAGCCCAAACCTCCCACTCATTGGGGTGGGCAACAGACGTCGTCACTCCCAGCGCCCGCCAACGCTGGGCCAGGCGCTCCGCCGATTCGAAACTCGCAAACGGGCCTGCGATCCGTCGCGCCAGCGTCAACGGATTGGGCAAGGCCACCGATTCCCAGCGCACGGTGAAACTGGCAGCCTTCCAACTTCGGCCAGCACCGTCTTCAAGCGTTAGCGGAGCGCCTGCGCTGGAGAGCCGCAGCGGCATCGCCGCTGGATGTGAACCGAGATGATCCTCGAGCCCCACCCACAGAACGGGCTCCGCCCGCGACAACTGCGGAGGGCGTGGCACCGAGAGATGGGTGGCCGGAGCGGATGTTGATTGTGGGGGTGCAGCCAGCTCCCTAGCCCCACAGCCGGAGGTGAGGCCGAGAAGCATCGATAGCGACAACAGCCGATTCATCAAAAAAAGGAGCACCGGGACGTATTGTTGTTGTTTGTGCCTCGTTCGAGCAGATCAATGCCCAAGCTGAAGACCCGCAAAGCTGCCGCCAAGCGGTTCAAAGCAACAGGCACTGGCAAGTTCATGCGTCGTCGCGCCTTTCACAACCACCTGCTGGACCACAAAACTCCGAAGCAGAAACGTCACCTCGGCACCAAGGCCGTTGTTGATCGCACCGATGTTGAGCGCGTCACATTGATGATGCCCTACGCCTGAGCTGAGACGCTCACGCCCACTGTTCGCTTCACCTGATCTAATTTTTTTCCTGTATGGCTCGCGTTAAGAGAGGCAACGTCGCCCGCAAGCGCCGCAATAAAATCCTGAGGCTTGCTCGCGGCTTCCGCGGCGGCAATGGCACCCAGTTCCGCACCGCAAACCAGCGGGTTATGAAGGCGCTCTGCAACGCCTACCGCGATCGTCGTCGTCGCAAGCGCGACTTCCGTCGTTTGTGGATTGCACGAATCAATGCAGCTGCACGCATGAATGGCGTGAGCTACAGCCGTTTGATTGGTGGCCTGAAAAAAGCTGACATCCGCATCAACCGCAAAATGCTCGCGCAATTGGCAGTCGTAGATCCCGCCAGTTTCACGACTGTGGTGACTTCAGCGAAGAGCTAATTCAAATCTGTGAATTTGCTGCCCCAGACCTATCTGCTGGGCCTGGTCGGCCTGCTCACCGTTGTCGCGGTGGTCGTAGGCCGACAGCTCCTTCGCGTTCGTCGCGATGAGTCACGCTTTGTTCAACTCGAACAAGCTGGCACTTCAGCCTCCCGGCAATCTGCAGACCTGTATGAGCTGGGTTCTGTTCAGTTACGAAAACGTCTCTACCCCCAAGCTGCAGCGACGCTCAAGCAGGCCTTAAAAAGACTGAGCGACGAGCCCAATGAGGCTCGAGCTTTGATCGAAAATGCCCTTGGCTTTGCTTTGGCGGCACAAAAGGATTACGACGGTGCAATCAAGCATTACAAATTGGCTCTTAGGGCCAAAGATAATTATCCAGTAGCAATTAATAATCTTGCTTTTGCACAAGAAAAACTTCTTAAATACGAAGAAGCGATAAAACTTTATAAGAAAACATTAGAGCTTGAACCAGATAATTCAATAGCCAAAAAAGGCATCAAAAAACTCGAAAAACGCTCGTAATTACTCTCTAAAGTTACAGCTTTACCAAAGCGATTGAATCGGCATCTCGTCCTGACAAGAGCTGGTGAGCGCCAAACGACCACCTAACCCAGAGCTCGAGTCCACATTGTTGATCAAGCGTGGAGATTGCCAACCCGTTGGGCTAAATCCCTGCAACCCCAGAAAAACCCCACCAGGTTCCACACCAGCAATCAATTGATCACTCAAGGGAATCAAATCAAGTTGATCCGACTTGGCATGAAGATTGCCTTGCACCGGAGTCGTGACAGATCCCAGCGTCATCATTCCCCGCAAATCAACGATCTGACCAATCGCCTTGAGATCTGATAAGCCCAGCGTCACATCTACCGTTGGGGATCCATCAAAGGGTTGATACGTGCCACACCATTGACGGGGAAGAGTCGAAACAAGATCAGCGGCCCGAGCAACAGGATCAAAGCTCTCCACTTGCTTCTGATCCACTTCAATGGGAATCGCCAATTGAATCGGATCCAGCGGAAGTTGTGGATTGGTTTGAAACGGAACCTGACTGCCAACAGGTAGATCCATGGCAAGCAGGAAGGGCATGGAAGACAAGAGATGATGGATTAAAGGTAGGCCCTTTTGCTCAGACGCGTCATGTTTTCCACCTCCAACGGATCTGACCCCTTGACCATCGGCGGACGCCTGTTTGGTTGCCGCTTATTGACAGGTACAGGTAAGTACCCATCTATCGACTCCATGCAACGCAGCATTGAGCGGTCCGCTTGCGAGATGGTGACCGTGGCCGTACGCCGGGTTCAAACAGGAGCCGCCGGACATGCTGGACTAATGGAAGCCATCGACTGGTCGCGGATCTGGATGCTTCCCAACACGGCGGGATGCACCAATGCCGAGGAAGCCATTCGCGTCGCGCGACTGGGGCGAGAACTCGCCAAATTGGCCGGCCAAGAGGACAACAACTTCATCAAGTTGGAGGTCATTCCAGACAGCCGACACCTGTTACCCGATCCGATAGGAACGCTTCAAGCCGCCGAAGCCCTTGTCAAAGAGGGATTCACAGTTCTTCCTTACATCAATGCAGATCCTCTACTTGCACAGCGTTTGGAAGAAGTGGGTTGCGCCACAGTGATGCCCCTCGGCTCCCCCATCGGTTCAGGGCAAGGGCTCAACAACGCCTCCAACATCGCCTTAATCATTGAAAACGCGACGGTTCCTGTGGTCGTTGATGCAGGGATCGGCGTCCCCAGCGAGGCCGCCCAAGCCATGGAAATGGGAGCCGATGCCGTTCTGGTTAACAGCGCGATCGCCATGGCAGGTGATCCCCCAGCCATGGCTGATGCCATGGGCAGAGCGGTCATCGCTGGTCGGATCGCTTACCGCTCAGGCCGCCTGCCACGCCGCAACCAAGCCTCCGCCAGCTCACCGACCACAGGACTGATCTCAGGTAAAGACAAATGAAGGGAGATCAAGCCTGCTTCACAAACCAAGTCGGTAAGCAATTGAACTCATAAGGTCCGGGCAATCACATTGGATCCATGCAGGTCACCACGGAAGACGGCGGTCTTTTGAACGCTTTTGCCAAAGAGCCCCGCATGGAAGTGATGGATCAAAACACCAGCAGAGACCGCAATCGCAGCTCTCTGATGATGCTCATCGGCGGTTCCATCCTCGTGACTGGGCTCATTGCATTAACGGTGGCCATCAGCTGACCAAACACGAGCAAAAAAATCCCTGTAGTAGCTTGCCTCCACTGAGCGTTTTGCTCGTCCCGGCAGGAGTTTGGAGTGAAGGTTCTCGTTCTCGGCGGTGACGGCTTCTGCGGCTGGCCCTGTGCTGTGAACTTGGCGGATCAAGGCCATGAGGTCTTGATCGTGGATAACCTCAGCCGTCGCAAGATCGACGTCGATCTGGAGGTTGACTCCCTAACGCCGATCACCAGCATCGGACAGCGACTTCTGACATGGGAAGAGATCGGTGGCAAGCCGATGCGATTCATCCATATGGACGTCGCGCACGAATATCAGCGCTTGCTCGATCTCCTGCGGGATGAGAAACCAAACTCCGTTGTTCACTTCGCCGAACAGCGTGCTGCGCCCTACTCGATGAAGAGCAGCGCCACCAAGCGCTACACCGTTGATAACAACGTCAACGGCACCCACAACCTGCTTGCCGCCATCGTCGAGTCCGGTCTCGATATTCATGTGGTGCACCTCGGCACGATGGGCGTCTATGGCTATGGATCCCACCGTGGGGCAACCATTCCAGAGGGTTATCTGAAGGTGGAAGTTCCTCAACCGGATGGCAGCCGGTTTGAAGAAGAAATCCTTCACCCGGCGAGCCCGGGAAGCGTCTATCACATGACCAAGACGCTGGATCAACTGCTTTTCCTCTACTACAACAAAAACGACAAAGTTCGGATCACAGATCTGCACCAAGGCATTGTCTGGGGCACCAATACCGAAGCGACAGACCGCGATCCACGCCTAACCAATCGCTTCGACTACGACGGCGACTACGGCACGGTGCTGAACCGCTTCCTGATGCAGGCTGCAATCGGCTATCCACTCACCGTGCATGGCACCGGTGGCCAAACCCGAGCCTTCATTCACATCCGAGACTCAGTGAAATGCGTACAGATTGCGCTCGACAATCCTCCTGAACAAGGAGAGCGAGTCAAAATTTTCAACCAAATGACGGAGAGTCATCAGGTGGGTGAGCTCGCCAACAAGGTTGCCGCTTTAACCGGGGCCAAGGTGAACAACCTGCCCAATCCTCGTAATGAGGCGGTCGAAAACGATTTGATCGTTGATAACCGCTGCTTTATCGAACTCGGGCTGAATCCCACCACCCTTGACGATGGACTGCTGAAAGAAGTGGTGGAGATTGCAACCCGGTACTCCGACCGCTGCGATCGCAACCGGATCCTTTGCACCTCCGCTTGGACCAAAGACCAAGCCAAGGCCATCGGCAACGCCTCCTAAATCAGGCCACTCCATTGAAAATCGCCTTTTTCACCGAAACTTTCCTGCCCAAGGTCGATGGCATCGTCACCCGGCTCACCAAAACGGTGAAACACCTGGTTGATGCCGGCGATGAGGTGGTGGTGTTTTGCCCTGAAGGCTGTCCAGATGAATACATGGGAGCTCGCTTAATCGGCGTTCCAGCCATGCCTTTACCGCTCTATCCCGAGCTCAAGTTGGCCTTGCCGCGACCCGCCGTTTCGGACGCCATCGACACGTTCAAACCAGACCTGATTCATGTGGTGAATCCTGCTGTGCTGGGGTTAGGCGGAATCTGGTTGGCCAAGACGAAAAATATCCCCTTGATCGCTAGCTATCACACCCATCTGCCGAAATACCTTGAGCACTACGGCATGGGCATGCTCGAACCCTTGCTCTGGGAATTACTGAAGGCCGCTCACAACCAAGCCCTCCTGAACCTGTGCACCTCCACGGCGATGGTGCAAGAACTCAGCGATAAAGGTATCCAACACACAGCGCTCTGGCAGCGTGGAGTCGATACAGAGCTCTTCCGTCCTGCCCTTCGAAGAGATGCCATGCGGCAACGTCTGTTGGGACGCCATGACGATCGTGGGGCCCTGCTGCTCTACGTCGGGCGACTGTCAGCAGAGAAGCAGATCGAACGCATTCGTCCCGTGCTCGAAGCTCTACCCGATACCCGCCTTGCTCTTGTTGGCGACGGACCCCATCGCCAACAACTTGAAAAGCACTTTGACGGCACAGCTACCACCTTTGTGGGTTACCTGGCAGGCGAAGAATTAGCGGGGGCTTACGCCAGTGGCGATGCTTTTCTCTTCCCCTCCTGCACAGAAACCCTTGGACTGGTGCTGCTTGAGGCCATGGCAGCCGGCTGTCCAGTCGTGGGTGCCAACCGAGGAGGCATTCCCGACATCATTTCGGACGGCATCAACGGTTGTCTCTACGAACCGGATGGGGTCGACGGTGGTGCGGCAAGCTTGATTCAGGCCACGAAACGTTTACTGGGCAACGACTTAGAACGTCAGGCGCTGAGAACTGCTGCACGGTCCGAAGCCGAGCGCTGGGGCTGGGCTGGAGCCACCCAACAACTGCGGGGCTATTACCGCGACGTTCTCAGCCAAGGAACGCTGAGCGCTGCTGCCTGAAGCCAGCAAAACATCAAAAAACTGGACCGAGCCCTTGGCTCAGTCTTTCTGCCGCGATTGTTCCCAAGCGCCAAGAACTTTCTTCGCCATCGGCAACGCATGAACGGAACCACCTCCTGGTGTGTTCTGGGCGAATGCCACAACAACAATTTTGCCGTCGGGATATGGGGCATAACAGCCAAACCAGGCATGGTCTGGACCACCGGTGCTGTCTTCGGCCGTACCCGTTTTTCCTGCAGCAGGGGGAATCCCTGGGCCGTTCAAGCCATAGCCCGTGCCATCTTCCACCACCTTGCGCAGACCCTTTCTGATCGTGTTCAAAGTTGATGGCTTCATCAGAACCGCACTCCGGTACTGGGGAGCCATCCAATCGATCTCCCCCTTTGCCAGATGCGGTGTGACCAACCAACCACCATTGGCAAACACGGCATAGGCGCGGGCCAATTGCAGCGGCGTGATCTGCACCACCGACTGACCGATGGACGCACTAGCCATATCTTCTGGGATCCAAGGAGTACTGCCAGGATCAGCCCAGCCACGACCTTTAGCCGCCCAATCTTCATCACCGACGAGACCCACACTCTCTTCCCAGTCGATCTCGATCCCGGTTTTTTGCTGAAAGCCCAATTGATTGGCCGCCTTTTTCAGGGCCCGAGACCCCACGCCAACGCCCACTTGGTAGAAAAATGTGTTGCTGGAAAAGCGCAAGGCGTCGGCATAGCCGATATGACCAAAACCAGCACCGTTGTGATCAGGAAAACAATGGCCTCCATAGGTGATGCAAGCTTTGGTGTGGAGCTTGGTTTTCGGAGGGAACTTTCCAGATTCCATCCCTGCCATCGCCGTGACAGGCTTCCAAGTGCTGCCAGGGTCGTAGGGATTCATCGCCCGACTCAGCAGGGGCTTTTTGGGATTTAAAAAGAGAGCGTCGTACTCCTTTTGCGTTGTAATCAGCTTGGAAAAAAAGTTTGGATCAAATCCAGGCTTACTTGCCAAGGCCAACACAGCGCCTGTCTTGGCTTCAAGCGCCACGACTGCGCCTCCAGGCTTGTCAGCCAACGCTTGCTCAGCAGCACGTTGCAGGTCTAAATCCAAGGTGAGCGTGAGATCTTTCCCCGATTCCGAGGGGCGATCACCAAGATTGCGCTGCACTTCCCCCATCGCATTCACCTCCAACATCTGGCCACCCCACTTGCCACGCAGATGGGTTTCATAGGCCGCTTCAACGCCGGTGCGGCCAATGCGATCACGGATCTTGTAGCCCTTCTCCACCAGGGCGTCGAACTCAGACTCCGTAATCGGTTGGGTGTATCCCAAAGCATGGGAAGCGAGGCTGCCATGGGGATAAAAACGCAGGATGTCGACATCCACTTGCGCCCCAGACAACGTCGAGGCCTGCTCGCGGAAACGCAGGACCTGTTCTGGCTTCAGATCCAGCAGCAAGGTCGTGCGGTAGCCGTCCCGATCTGTCCCATGATCACGTCGCTGATCCAGCAGCAATGGGTCCAGATTCAACAGTGATGCCAAACGATTGCGTAATCCAGGCCAATTGGCATCGCTCACCAAGCGTGGCACGAGATACAGGGAATACGTGAGCTTGCTCGTGGCCAGAACACGACCCTTCCGATCCAAAAGCCGTCCTCGAATCGGCGACCGTGGAACAAGTCGGAGGCGGTTCGCATCGGCGAGTTGCTTAAACCGTGACCCCTCCAGCAACTGCATCCACACCAGCCTGCTGACCATGGCGGAGCAAAGCACCAACACCACCATCAACAGCACCAATGGCTGTTGACGCAATCCGGACTGACGCTGCTGGGCAGAAGCCATGCGTCAATCTGCTGGGAGGAGCCGACGCAATGACTCAAGCCGATCCTCGATCCGTTGCAGCGCCAGGTTCAGGTCATCTCGCTCATCGGCGACTGTGGTGGGTTCTTCGACAGAAACACTCACAGGCATCACAGGATTGCCAAGCCCGGGACTGACAGAGTCCAATTGCTGACGGACGTCGCGGGCCACAGGCTCACCCTCCTCGCGCAAATCAGCAATGGGGTCGGTCGATCCCCCAGTAAAAACCTCAGCAACACGACCAGCCCCACCCTGACGCGCCCGTTCGAACACTGCTAAGCCGACGGGAAGGACGTCTTGCATGAGCGACAAACGCAGTTGATCCAATGGATTGTCAGAACCGGAATCAGCGGCCATCGGACCCAGTCAACGAACTCCAGTCTGTCCTGAAGGCAGCGACAGTGTCGGACAGACGGACTGCGCCGCTCCGAAGGACCAACCCGCGACTCCACACAACACCATGAGCATGACTAGGGGCACAAGGGCTTTCTGGGTCGTGTCCGTCGCGATCCACTCACGCCATTCACGCCAAACACGACTGCGCTCAAAGCGACGGCTCTCGCGGTTTTCGTCTCGCTGACGTCTCCGAATCGCTTTATCGACCCAACGTTCAAACGCTCGCTTTTTGGTGATGGTCATCTTGCGTTCCACCTCCAACATCTGACCTGCCCCCAATTCCGGGTGGAAGGTGCTGATCAGATCAAGGCTCTTGAGGAACATTTCCACCGCACCGTCATAAACAGCGGTTTGATGCTCATCCAAACCCGTCCAATCGAGTTCTGGATAAAAACGGCTGCGGTTAACTCGGGTCTGATCATCCGTGAGCTGGCCGGGTTCCCGAAGCCAACGGTCGGTGTTGCTATCGAACCGACGCCAATACAAAAAGGGGTTGAGATAAATGGTGCGACCACCGAGCTGAATGCTGTCCTGCTGCAGCCGCCGCTGCAATTGCAGATCCTGCTGTTGAGTCGCCGTCACGAAGCCAAGGCCGGTGGCCCAAGGTATCGGCGATCGGCGATGGTCGCCAGCACCTCACTCATGGATTTTCGACGAGCAACGGACGAGCTCCAGAGTGGGGCAAAGCATTGCCACGGATGTAACAGCCTCGTCGACGCCAAAAACGACAAGGATCCGCCTGCTCATTAGAGACGGTGATATCGAACTCAAAAAAGTTATTACGCCCAACGAAGTAACTCCGAAGATCGGCGTCATGACACTGCCAGGCCTCCACCCAATGCTGCCGAAGGTCGATCACAGTGAGGTTTGGATCCTCAAAAGCCCGCTGCATTCGGTTTAGATAAGTACGGGCATATTTACCATTACGATGGTTCAAACGGGAGTCGACCCAACGGTTCACATCACGCGTGTTGTAAATAAAACAAGACCCCGGATATTGTAGATCTAACAAGGGGAAGAGGCGATAAGCATAGAACTCGCCACAAAACTCCATATCGGTATAACCGCAGTACTGATCAACACCATCCAGAAGCGGGCGCGAAAAGATAAAATTGGCCTGAATTCGCTTCGCTAAACGACCTTTATCGTAATGTATCGAGCTGTAGCCATTCTTTTTAAGAAGCTTATTGATGGATCGTGTTCCACATTTATTGTGGCCGATCAGAAAAATGCGTCGTGACACTTCAGCCTTGATTGGAATACTTTGCTTTCGGAAAATTCGACCAAGATTTCAACTCCATACCAACGGGGACATCATTCCCACTCAATCGTCACAGAAATAATCGTTGAGTGAGGCACAGGGATTTGAGCAGATAGAGATTTCACGGGGTAGTTACGGGGTAGTGATGACTTCCCACAAACAACCTTTATTGCTGCTTTCTACCACGTCTCTACGACATTAGTCACCCTGCCACTTCGCTTCCAGCAGAGCGAGTTTGGGCAGAGAAAAAAACCTTCCACAAGAGTCGCGCAGAGTGCAAAGAAACTATTCCTCTTCTGCACTCCCTACCCCTACGAAGCGTTGGGGGCGGCGCAGAGCAAGCACCTTCTTCTCTGCTTTGGGAGGAGCAACAAGCGAAACATCCGCGACCACCCAACTCAATGGCGCGGTCGCGGCATGAGAGTCAAAAAAACGCTCTAGGTCGACAGCAACGTCTTTGACGAAATCGCTGAAGCAAGGGACTAATAGGCACCAAACAAATGGCAGCAGCAAGAAATTCAACCGCCACATTCGTTTATGCAACTATTGTGACAAAGAAAATGTGGAGATGAAAGAATAAACGCAAAAATTCTGAATACGTTTAATTCATCTATCTTCTACGATTTTTATAAGTATCGTTGTCCATATGCAGCGAAGACGATACTCATTGCGAATAACCACACCATGCACCACTTTCACTTTGCAACCATTGCGCCGTCGTTTCAATTCCTAGAGACGCCCCTTTATTCCAGTCAACACAGGCGCCACCACGGTCACCTAGAGCAAACTTTGAATTAGCGCGTTTATTGTAAGCATTTGCGTAATTAGAATCAATCTTTATTGCCATGCTGCAATCGACAATTGCTCCTGCGTAATCCTCTAATTCAATTTTAGAATTACAGCGGTTGCCAAAGGCATAATTATTGCGTGGATTAATCTCTATTGCCTTGCTAAAGTCAACAATTGCTCCACGGTAATCCTTTGATTGAAATTTGACGCCACCACGGTTTACGTAAGCGACATCGTCACTTGGATTAATCTCTATTGCCTTGCCGAAGTCAGAAATCGCACCTTTAATGTCATTTAATTCACTCTTTGCATTAGCACGATCATAATAAGCAGCAGCATGATTTGGGTTAATAATTATTGCCTTGCTGCAATCAGCGATTGCTCCTTGGTAATCCTGTAAATCAAACTTGGCAACACAAATATCATTGCAAGCATCGGCGCCATTGGGATGCTTATCTATTGAATTTTTATAATTACCAACTCCATTATACTCGTCCAAATCTTTAATGCTTGCATCGGATTCTTGATTAACCAACTGCCCCTTGCCTTTAGGTTGCAACCCACAACCAACCACCAAAGGTGACCCCAGTAACAACACCATAATTGCAGCGATAAATCAAAAATTACGAATAGGCACAAATGGGGTCCCCTATTTCCTATCTACAATTTATACCTTTGCAAAAAACACGTCATACGATTGGACCTGATAACGCTTTCCCTTCGTCACAGCGTCACCCATGCCATCCGTAGAGAAAACAGACCGTCTACGACTTCTTCATAGTGAAAATGAGTAAGTGACATGGGGTAGTTGAGGGGTAGTTGGTCTCGAAAAACCCAGTCGCTGCATCACTCCAGAAGTCATGGGATAGTCGCGGGACACTGCAACTACACAGTCATACCAACAGATTAAGAAGTCTTGTCACTCCCACTCAATCGTTCCCGGAGGCTTACTGGTGATGTCCATCACCACACGATTCACACCTTTAACCTCATTAACGATTCGATTGGAAATCGTTTCCATTAGGTCGTAGGGAAGCCTCGACCAATCAGCGGTCATACCGTCCTCACTCGACACACAGCGCAGCACAATCGGCCAGGCATAGGTGCGTTTATCGCCCATCACACCCACGGAGCGCACGGGAAGAAGCACCGCAAACGCCTGCCAAATGTCGTGATACAGCCCCGCCGCATTCACCTCCTCGCGCACAATCAGATCGGCGTCGCGCAAACAATCAAGCTTTTCCTCTGTGACTTCGCCCAAGATGCGAATGGCCAATCCAGGGCCAGGGAAAGGATGACGACTCACAATTTCCTCGGGCAACCCAAGCGTTCGGCCCACCTTGCGAACTTCATCCTTAAACAGTTTGCGTAGGGGCTCCACCAACTTGAAGCGCAGATCCTTGGGAAGTCCTCCCACGTTGTGATGGCTCTTAATCTTCACTGCCACGCGCTCCCCGGTTTTGGGATCCACGTTGGTGCCAGCACTTTCGATCACATCTGGATACAACGTGCCCTGGGCTAAGTAATCAAAAGGCCCAAGCCGTTTGCTTTCCTCTTCAAACACACGGATGAATTCCGTGCCAATGATTTTGCGCTTCTCTTCTGGATCCGTAATGCCATCAAGCTTGTTGATAAACCGTTCGCGGGCGTGGATGTACTCCACGTGAATATTAAATTTGCGATCAAAAAACTCCATCAGAAATTCGGGCTCACCTTTACGCATGAAGCCTTGATCGATAAACATGCAGGTGAGTTGATCTCCAATCGCTTTCTTCAATAAAAAAGCAAGAGTTGAAGAATCAACGCCACCGGACAGAGCAAGCAGCACACGCTTTTTACCAACCTGTTCACGCACGTTGGCGACAGCTTCATCGATAAAAGCTTCCGTAGTCCAATCCGGTTCGCAACCGCAGATGTGATAAACAAAATTGCGAATCATCACCATTCCACCGGTGGAATGAACCACCTCAGGATGAAATTGAGTGCCGTATAAACGTCGACTGTGATTTGCAATCGCCGCTTCAGGCGTATTCGCTGTATGAGCCAAACGCACGAAGTCCTCGGGCAAGGCCTCCACGGAATCACCGTGACTCATCCACATCGTGGAACCACTCTCCACATTCGTGAGAAGTTCAGTGGGGTCATCCACCACGAGCGGAGCCTTGCCGTATTCGGCCTTACCCGTGGCCGCCACCACCTGACCACCAAGCTGCTGAACCATCAATTGCATGCCATAGCAGACCCCCAGCACAGGGATGCCCAGATCCCAAATTGCTGGATCGCAGAGGGGAGCCTCATCGGCATAGACCGAACTTGGACCTCCGCTGAGGATGATTCCCTTGGGTGCCATCCGACGCAGCTCATCCGCCGTGGTGCTATATCCGATCACCAGCGAAAACACTTCAGTTTCGCGAACACGACGGGCGATCAGTTCCGAATATTGAGAACCAAAATCAAGGATGACGATGGCCGGCTGACGCTGACCGTCGGACGAGGGCTGGGACATCGATCCAGGGAGGTGTCGCGCTGCGACAAGCGTCAATCCATCAGCCTAAAGAAGCGCTCTTCCGCCACTGGTCCTTGCCAAAGCAAATGGCGGCTGCGATCGAACAAAACGGCACCAATTCGCATCGACCAATCGCCGTAGCGGGCCACATAAGCCTGGCTCCGTTGTTCGACAGCCAAGGCCAGCTGCTGCCACAACTGCTCTGCCACAGCTGGATTGAGCGCCTCCAACTCCTTGAACGCTTGATCCACCGATGTGGCATGGCGAAGCAAACGCAACTGCTCCAACGACAGTCCTGCATCAAGACCAAGGGCTGTCAGCACCTCAAAACGCCCATCGGCGAGGTGATGGTGTGTGTGGAAAATGCCACCAGCCAATTTGATTAATTTGCCGTGATAGCCCAATAGCAACAAGTTTTGGACCCCTGCTTCGGCCGCGGCCACGAGCACGGGACCCAGCCAATTCCCGACCTTGAGTAACGGCGCCAGCTTCGCTTGACGCGCCAGATCCAAACCATTTTCCCCAATCACCAACACAAGATCACCCTGGAATTGGGGATCCCCCGTGAGCTGGGCCAAATCCAACAACACCTGTTTCAACTGGTCAGGCGCTGCGCTGCGCTGCACCTCCGCTTGGGTTCCGATCAAGGCCAGCCCATCCACCACCCCAAAAGCCGCATTGCTGGTCCGCAAGGCAAGCTCTCTCCCCTTTGGAAGCACAACCTCAACAGTGAGGCCACGATCCAAAGGCAAAAGATTTCGCTCGAGAAGATCGCGGGCATAGGCCGATACACAGAGATCTCCCCCCTCACCCCTTGTCCCGACGCCGGCTCCCGCCAACAGCTTGAGTCCCGTCTGCGTGTCAGGTCCCCAAGACACACGAACCCAAATTTCCAGATCACGGGTGAGGTCCAAACCTGGGCCTGGATCGCAACAACTAATGGCCAACGCCTGTTCACCACCATCCAGCCGTGCCGCTGAGATCACAGGCACCAGAAGGGGAGCAGGGCGGTTCGGAAGGCTCACTGACGCCTGAGCGGCGAACGGTTGACCGAGCAGAGCTTGCAACGACGCCTTCGCTGCTGCTGCGACCCAAACCGGAAGGGTCAGACCTGAACTAACTAAATCTGGAGGGACGGTGTCGATGACGAATGAGGTGCTGTTTTCTAGAGTCGCGGATCGGCATTCCCCGCGCCATGCAGGACAAGCTCACCTTGATGATTCCGGGCCCGACCCCGGTTCCCGAAACGGTGTTGAAGGCGATGGGACGTCATCCCATTGGTCACCGCAGCGGTGAGTTCCAAGCCATCGTGCGGCGCACGACAGAGCAGTTGAAATGGCTGCATCAAACCAGCAGCGATGTGCTCGTGATCACTGGCAGTGGCACAGCAGCCATGGAAGCGGGAATGATCAATACCCTCAGCCGTGGAGACAAAGTTCTCTGTGGAGACAACGGCAAGTTCGGAGAGCGCTGGGTGAAGGTGGCTCGCGCCTACGGACTGGAGGTGGATGTGGTGACAGCGGAATGGGGACAACCGCTGGACACCGAAGCCTTCCGGACTGCGCTTGAAGCCGATACCGAGAAACAAATCAAGGCTGTCATCCTGACCCACTCGGAAACCTCCACTGGCGTCATCAACGACCTTGAAACGATTGCGCGACACGTCAATGCTCACGGGACAGCGCTGACGATCGCGGACTGCGTTACGAGTCTTGGGGCCTCCAACGTGCCCATGGATGAGTGGGGACTGGATGTTGTGGCTTCTGGATCCCAGAAGGGCTACATGCTTCCACCTGGCCTCAGTTTTGTGGCTATGAGTGATCGCGCCTGGACGGCTTACGCACGATCAGACCTTCCCAAGTTTTATCTCGATCTCGGCCCCTATCGGAAAACGGCTGGGAAAGACAGCAACCCCTTCACTCCGGCGGTGAACCTTTACTTCGGGCTTGAGGCAGCGCTCGACATGATGCAGAAGGAAGGACTTGAAGCAATTATTTCGCGCCATGCGCGTCATCGAACGGCGGCTCAAGCAGGCATGGAAGCCATCGGCTTACCCCTATTTGCGGCCAAAGGTCATGGCAGTCCCGCGATTACGGCCGTCGCTCCAGAGGGGTTAGATGCAGAGCTACTGCGCAAAACAGTGAAGGAGAAATTCGACATCCTTCTCGCCGGTGGACAAGATCATCTCAAAGGCAAAGTGTTCCGCATCGGACACTTGGGTTATGTCTGCGATCGCGATGTATTGACAGCAGTGTCCGCAATTGAAGCCACCTTGCAGTCATTAGGCCTGCACAAAGGCACAATGGGATCAGGAGTTGCAGCAACATCTGAAGCACTAAACTGATCAAAAAATCAATGGGTGAGTGCATTCTCACCCATTATGCGGGTGTAATTCAGTGGTAGAATGTCAGCTTCCCAAGCTGGACGTCGCCGGTTCGAATCCGGTCACCCGCTTAAAAATCGAACGCGTTATTAAGAACGAGGCTTGATAATTTGCATGACCTGCGGACCAACAGCGCCAGCACGACGCTCATGGCTAAGCGCTTTGAGTATAAGAGATCCCGCGTCTGAAATTTGACCCACTTCCGCACATTGACGAGCACGCTCAAAAAAGTCGCGAGCTGCTAATTCATGATCCTGTCGCTTGTCAGAAGCGCTTTCAGATCGCACCAGAGTGAGCGCCAAAGGAGCTTTAATTATTTATTTCAATCATACTACCGAAACAAAAGATTAAATGCCAATGACTTCTTGAAGCAATGTCAGAAATAGCAATCAGTACGAAACATTGCTGAATAACAATCACTAGGTACCTGGTTCTTCAGCATTGCCTCCCAAATCAGCGATGCGATCCTGCAGCTCATTGCAGCGTGTCGAATCGCCTTTTGCCTCGGCATGCGCCAAGGCAAATTCCAATTTTTCCAGTTGGTGCCCTCCCTCAAGAAATCCGGACTTCGACCAGATCGTCATGCCGTGCAATGTCTGAGCTGGCTTGAGCGCATCACAACCATGAGAGGCGGGAATGGTGGACGCCATAGTTGCCTTTCTTTTTATTTTGGCACCCTGTGCCAGCACTATGCGGCTTCTGCATGTCACTGCTCGTCGTTTTGATCGTGCGTTGTGGCATCGAACCCGTTGAGATCTGTGCTCTCCAATAGCTCTCGGGTCTCCCGCAAAAGGGTTTCGATGCCATCCAATGTGGCCAATTCATCGTCGGGCACATTGTTCGCATCCTTGAACTGCTGGCGCAGTTGAAGCTCCATCACTTCCTGCCGTTGCTCAATCTTCACCAAGCGCTGGGATAAAGCCGTGATTGTTTGCGCCAGATCTTCAGCGGTTCGTGTGATTCGGAAGGACACAGATGACGTCATCAATCAAGCAATCACTGCCCGGATCACAACACAAGAGCCGTGCTACCTCAAGATCAAACTGATACGGCTGCATAAATCTCGATGTCTCCTCTGGCAACGCTGATGCTCTATTTACTGGCTGGAACCACCCTCGGGCTGCTGGCTCTCCTCAGTGGAATTCCCGCAGCGCCACTCGCTGGAGCACTGCTTGGTGCAGGAATTGTGAGTATGAGCGGTCAGTTGGATCAAGCGGTATGGCCAACAGGTACACGCACAATTCTCGAAATTGGGATTGGCACAGTGATCGGAACAGGGTTGACCAGGGCCTCCCTCGAACAATTGCAGGTGCTCTGGAAACCGGCCCTGCTGATCACCGTCACGCTTGTACTCACGGGGATCGTGATCGGCCTATGGAGCAGCCGCTTGCTTGGGATCGACCCGGTGGTGGCCCTACTCGGGGCTGCACCTGGAGGGATTAGCGGCATGAGCTTGGTCGGCGCTGAATTTGGAGTCGGAGCAGCTGTCGCCGCTCTACATGCCGTCCGCTTGATCACCGTTCTATTGGTGATTCCACTGGTGGTGCGTTTGGTTCTCCCCTCAAGCCTTGGACAACCCTGACCAGGACTCGACAGTGCACTTCTAATCGATAGCTTGAGGTTAATCTCATTCCGAGTACCCATGCCTCGCTTCGGTCCTCTGTTGGCCTTCACCACCGTTGCTCTGATCGGGTCACTGATTGGAGGCAGCCAAGCAGTACAGGCAGGTAGCGAATCTGAAGAGAAAGGGGCCAAGATCTATTGCTTCATGCGCTCAAGTGGCAATGACCACAACGTGAGTTGGAATGCTGCCTATGCCGTGATCAAGCGCCAAGGCGGACAACTGTTCAAGACATCGCCGGAACATGCCTCGGTGATGATCACAGAAGCCGTAGTCGAAGACCCCGGAAATTTCCCCGATTGCGGCCGATTCCTCGGTGATCTGTTCGGAGGGTCTCCCAACAAAGCATCCACAACATCACTTGGAACAAGCACAACGAACTCTGAGTCCAGCAGTGTCAACGACGAGCGCTACAGCTACTAAGCCCTCAAGGGTCTCTGCCCTCGTCCTGTCGTCTCTCCTCGTTTATGTAGTTGGCTGTCAGTACCAAAAATCACCGACCCAAAACCAAAGGAGCATCTCCACTGAGACGAGCTGCTTAAAGCAGTACCAAGTCTCAGAACCCAATCGTGCTCTTCAGGCCTGCAATGACACCATTGCTGCCACCCCTAATCAACCAGAGCTTCTGCGAGATCGGGCCTTCATTCACACTCTGAATGGTCAGCATGAGAACGCCTGTGCCGATATCGCCGCAGGCCTAAAGCTGATTCGTGAGTCAAAAGGTCCGGTTGACCCGATGCTGAGCCATGAATTGGAGGTGCGTCAGGCCACCTGCAAACACGCACGGACCATCGCCGGCAACGACTGACGCTCCAAACTCTGCCGACGGGGACCAAGTAGCACTTCGATCCGTTCGGCCTTACTCGCCAACAATCCATCCACCAGCTGATCCGCTGGGCCCAGTTGCAACCAATGGCAGGTGAGCCCATCACCCATCCCAAGGCGATGACAACGATCTTCCGCCTGCTCGAGATCTCCGGGAGTCCAGGGCCTCTCTAAAAGCACAACGTGTCGAGCGCGATGCAGCGTGAACCCAAGAGATCCAGTGCCGTATGTCGCCAACAGGCAATTGCTCTTGCCCTGCTGAAAACGGTCCACAGATTGCTGACGTTCCAGCGGACGCTGTCGCCCGGTCATGAGTTCCCCGCCAATCCGTTGATGCAACAACTGGAGCGGTGCAATAAATGCGCTAAACAGCACAACAGCGTGACCCTGCTGATGCAGCATTGACAACAACTGTTGGGCAGCAGAGAGCTTGAATTCCGCAGCAATTTGACGCATCGCCGTTAACACCGCCAACGGCTCAGCATCAGAGCGCACCTCACCGAGTTGGGCCCGTCGGCGATAGTCCTCGACCACCAAGTCCACCCGATGGTCAAAACCAATGGACGTGTCGTCTGGCAAGACAATTGGGTGATGCCGACGCTGCTTTGGCGGGAGATCCACAACCTGCTGCTTGCGACGGTGCAGGATCAATGGTCGCGTTAAACGACGCAACTCCTCCAGCTGACTTACACCAGCAGCCTCCCAGCGCTTCCCTGCCTTGCCTTCCCGCCAATGTCCCTGGCAATAGCGCTCCTCAAACGTGCGCTGATCTCGCGCAATGGGGTGATCGATCGCTGCCAGCAGCGGAAAGAGTTGTGATGGGCGACCATTTTTCATGGGTGTCCCGGTAAGCATCCAAATCGCCCGCAACCTCGGGTGCCGAGCTAACCGCAGCAGAGCTGCCGTGCGTTGAGCTTTCATCGACTGGGCGTAATGCGCCTCATCAACAACAAGCAACGTGCCCGCAGCTGGGAGTGCATCGGGTAAACGAGCCCAACTCACCAACTGCAGCGAAAGGCCAACGGCATCCGCTTCTCGTCGCCAGTGGGGGTGCAACCCCACTGGAGCCACCACCAAAACACGCACCTCGGCACAGCGCACAACGGCCCGCGCCGCCAAAAGCACAGTGAGGGTTTTTCCAAGGCCCATTTCATCGGCCAAAACTGCCCCGCGCCGAGCCAAGAGCCAGCGGGCACCTGAGCGTTGATGCAACAACGGCGAGCGACCATCTGGGAGGCTTTGTTTCAAATCAGCCGCAGCCACAAGCTGCCGATGATGAGGCAGCGGGGGAAGAGGCAAACGATTCCAAGCAAGCCATTCCTCTAAGGCTGCTGTGACTGTGAAACGGCGACCGAACTGCTGCTGGAGAGCCGCTGCCGCGGCCAGGGGAAATTCCCAACCTCGCTTCGAGCCGTGCCAATAACCACGTGGGCGAATCCGACGCAGCTGCGCTTGTGTGACTGCGTCAAAGGGGCTCATCACCCGAATCAGTCCGGCAGGCGAGAGGTCAAGACAGCACCGAGACGTGATCAATGTCGAGATCGACGTCTTCAGAGGTGACTAGCTTAATGACTTTGAAGACGACAGCGGAGATTGGCATCAATTTTCACATCAACGTGTACATATTGCCGAAAAAGCAGCGCTCGACACATTGACTAGACTGGCGGAGAAGGCAAAATGTCTACAACCGAGAGATTCGGATGCACAACAGAGATGCAGTCTTTCTAGATGAACTCTGTCCTAAATTGCGCGTTCGAAGATGGCGACAATCACTGCATACTCATACCGGAAAAAGTTGTATTTATTGCGGAAAACCTTCTGAATCAATTGATCATCTAATTCCATGCGCCAAAGGTGGACTCAGCGTGACTGAAAACTGCGTCCCCGCTTGCCTCTCCTGCAACGGGCAAAAATCCGATTCGGACGTTTTCGAGTGGTATCGGCAACAGCGCTTTTATGACCCCCGTCGTGCCATGGCGATTCGAGCTTGGCTCGACGGTGACATCCGTCTGGCGCTACGGCTACTGGAATGGGCCCAGCCCGACCAGCCTCACGCTCCAAAGGGCGATCCGACTCTTGGGTTTCAAGCGGCTTAGAGCATTACCAGACCCGGCAGACATCAAACGAGTGATGCCGCTGACAAATTGTGGCCTGTTCCCGGGGATCTTCAGGAGCCAACACCAAGGCAACACCGAACACGAGTGCGGCCAAAATGGAGTACTTGAAAACACCACCAATTCTCGAAGAACGCAGAGAGGAACCCGTCATGCGATCAAAATCAAACTAATACAGGTGTACTGATGTCAACGGCGCTTGTCAAGCGATCTCGCCCATTACCAGCGCATGCACGACTGCTGGTGCTTGGGGGTGGTTACAGCGGTCGTTGCGTTGCAAAACTCGCACGGCAGCAAGGAACACCCGTGCTGTGTACCCGTCGCGTTGCAGGGCAACCCGATGCCGACCTGATCTTCGACAGCATCAACGGGTTGCTGCCTGATCCCAGCGCGCTTCAAGGCATCACCCACCTCCTCAGCACCATCCCCCCTCAAAAACAGGGCGGCGACCCTGTGCTCTCCGCCTTACTGCCACTGCTAAAAACACTGCCACTGGAATGGGCGGGCTACCTCTCAACGACGGGCGTCTACGGAAATCGCAACGGTGGATGGGTGCAGGAAATTGATCCGCCAGACCCAGGATTGGATCGAAGTCGCCGTCGACTGGAGTGCGAACAGGCCTGGTTGAACTCGGGCCTACCGGTACAAATTTTGCGGCTACCTGGGATCTACGGCCCTGGACGCTCTGTTCTCAATTCCCTTCGGCAAGGCAAAGCACGTTTGATCAACAAACCTGGCCAAGTGTTTTGCCGCATTCACGTCGAAGACATTGCTGGGGCCTGCTGGCATTTGATCGATCACTCCAGCTCCCATCCAAACCATCGACCATCAATCGTGAACGTCGTGGATAACGAGCCCACAGCACCCGCTGATCTCATTCGCCACGGAGTCTCCCTACTCGGCTGCGCACTCCCCCAAGAAGAGCACTACGACGAAATCTGCAGCGAGATGAGTCCGATGGCACGATCCTTTTGGAGTGAAAACCGCCGTGTGAGCAACCAGTTGCTCTGCCGTGAACTGAACTATTCACTCATTTATCCAACCTATCGAGAGGGTTTGCAGGACTGCCTAGAACAAGACAGATTGAATCTCAGTTCAGCTTGCCCATAAGGCTCGCCAATCATCCGTTGGATTCAGCGGCAAGCCCCTCGAGCAACAACCCCAGCAGCAGAACGCTCAGCACAGCAATGGGTTTTCCTAATCTCATCAACCCTAAACAAACGATCGTGAGCGCCCTTGGCGATCCCGCCGGCATTGGTATGGAGGTGGTCCTAAAGGCCCTTGGCTCAAATGCGTTGCCAGACTCCATCGAACCAATCCTGGTGGGTTGTCGCAGCAGCCTGGAAGCGGTCCATCAGCGCTTAAGACACACCACATCTGTACCCCTTGCTGATCCAGGGAAGCTCACTATCGACGACCAGCCTCTCCAAAGCGCTGTTCCATCCGGCGCCCCAAGCGCCGCTGGGGGAGCAGCAGGATTCCGCTGGCTCACCCGAGCGGTAAAGCTGTTGCAACACCGCCATGCACGAGCCCTCGTCACTGCCCCCATTGCCAAACATCTCTGGTATGCAGCTGGGCACCGCTATCCAGGACAAACAGAACGCTTGGCTGAACTCGCTGGGAGTCACCGCTCATCCATGCTGTTTACAGCGGTGTCGCCCTACACCGCGTGGCGTCTGAACACCTTGTTAGCCACCACCCATATCCCTTTGGGAGCCGTTGCTGAAGCGCTGACGCCAGAGCTAGTTAGTCACAAGCTGAACGTGCTCTTGGAATTTTGTCGACGATTCAACCCACATCCCCACCTTGTGGTCTCGGGGCTCAATCCACATGCGGGGGAAGCCGGACAATTGGGTTCTGAGGAAATGATATGGCTCACCCCCTTGATCGAACGTTGGAGAGCCAAACATCCCGATATTCGTCTGGATGGACCGATGTCCCCAGACACATGTTGGC
>QCVD01000003.1 GCA_003208835.1 Synechococcus sp. AG-683-C23
TGGGTTGTGATTTGGTGGCGGGGGGGAGATTTGAACTCCCGACCTTCGGGTTATGAGCCCGACGAGCTACCAGACTGCTCTACCCCGCGGCAGCAAATAAATTATACAGGTTCGTGTTCTCATTACTGATGTCGGCAGCCGTGGGGCTTCAGCCGTTACGAAACTGCAGCACGCCGCTCACCTCAAGCTTCACCCCCGGACTGACCTCCAACATCTGCTCCTCTAACTCCTGCAATCGCAAGGGAGTCAGCCATTCCAGCTCGCGAAGTAAGTACAGGGCAACGGCCTGCTTTGCGCGTCGGGAGCCATCTTCAACTTTGATGGCTACCCCCAAACCTTCTCCGATCCGACTGAGACATTGAATCCCTTCAGCGCCCCCTTTGCTCAATACCTGACCATGGCTGCGCCGCATCAATTCCGTATCAAAGCGGCCCTCCCCAGCCACGAGATCAGGATGGGCAAGCATGGCCCTGCTGATTTGTTCCAGTTCGGCATGTCGCGATGCTCCCAGATGGGCATAGAGCAAGGCCATTTGAGCTAGCTGCAAGCGCAGCGTCGGAGCTCCGCAGTCATCGCGAGCTGCCACAAGCTCATCCGCTGGCAATCCCAACAGCTCAGCCACCCGACGATTGACCTCCACCTGAACCGGATGGTCACCCTGCAGATAGTCGTCCAGAGGCCAAGCCATTTTTCGGCTCGTGGCGAGGAATGCAGCATGCTTGCCCGAACAGTTGTACTGCAAGGGGCTATCGCCATTCGGTGGGATCGGACACTGCAGCTGACTGGGATCCAGTTCTGCTTTCCAAAGCAGCTTGAACGCTTCACGCGCATGGAGATTGGTGCCCGCATGGGAAGCACAACTAATCGCAATCCCTCGCTCTCCAACATCCATTTGATCGGCCGCGCCGCTACTCAAAAACGGCACTGCTTGAAATGGCTTCAGTGCAGATCGAATGAACGTTTCAAAACCAGCGTCTCCAGCGGATAACAGCACCCGTCCCTGCCCGTCGCAAACAACTGCATGAACACGATGGACTGACTCACTGATTGTTCCCCGACGAAGGGTGACCTGAAGCGGAGCCTGTCCGGACCGCGCTGCAGAGCTGAAACCCGATGAGAGGGTCATCTTTAAGGGTGGTTCTATTCAGTTCAAAGAGCCTGACAGAGGCTTGCACCCCCAAGCATCAAGCCAGCAGCCGTTGCCATGGCTCGACCCAAACGACCAAGGATTGGACGCACTTCATGGCGAGCTACCAAGAGATCCTGTTCACGCCAAGACAGAGGCTTTTCCCAAGTTTGACCGTCATACCAACCCGATTCTTCGTAATCAACTGACTCACTTAGGAGGCGTTTCATCACATAGGTCCAACCCAGCCATTGCCGCATTAGCAAAAACAAAGGGAGTACAAGAGCAGATACTGCACCAGCAACAATTAAGCGCGGTGGATCCTGCTTCAAGGCCCAACTACCACTCGCAACCAACAAACAAACCGGCAAGATCAGCATCCAGCTAATCGCCAGGCTCTTGGCCAAAAATGGCTCATCTCCAACCGGCCAAGAGAAAAACCAAGACGTCGACAGCTGCTGAAATTCCTCTAAGGGACGCTGCTCAGGAGGAACGGGGCAAGACACTGCCTCTGCCATAGCGTCAGCTTTCTGAATGAGAAGAAGCCAGGAATGCACGGCTTTCGCCGTGACTCCAAAAAGCCTCTAGGTCGTAGTAACTGCGTTGATCAGGCATCAACACGTGAACGATGAGTTCGCCGTAGTCCAACAGTGCCCAACACCCTTCATTCAACCCTTCTTTACGGAGAGGCAAGCGGGCTGCTTCCCTCTCCAATCGGTCCTCGACCGATCGCGCGATGGCGCGCACCTGTACGTCTGATTGACCACCAGCAATAACCATCCAATCGGCCAAGCTCGACACTTCATCCACCCGAATTAAACGGATATCAGCTGCTTTCCGGTCATCGCAGGCATCTGCTGCGAGTTCTGCCAACTGCTCACTATCCATAAACATTCTCACTGGTCACTGAAGTACGAGAACCTTCTTGCTGAGCCATCTCAGCACGCGCCTTACTGGCACTTTTTCGCAAAGCTTCCAAACGATCTTCGTAGAAGCTTCGGCGGCGCTTTTTGCGGGTCTTGTCCACAAGATCTTTAAGGGCACCACCAAGGCTGCGATAAGCATTGGGGACGCTGTACCCAAACCGACAAGCCAGGTCGATGGCACGTTCATCCGCGGTAATCGCGTCCTGCAGCCGCTTTTCGGAATTGTTCTTGAGGTAAAGGCGATAGCCGGCAAAGCCTGAGAGACCTAACGCCATCATCAAAAGGAGGCCATCCTGCACCCACAGCTCACCAATGGCGCCACCTAAACCGATCGCTAGAGCTGCCATTTCCCAACCATCCCGAGGGATTGTGTCGTTCTGAATTCGACCAACTTCGTGCCAAAACAGCAAATTGCGATGGTCAAGGGCCAAGCCATCCCATTGATCGAGATCCACTTGGATTTCCACCTCATCCCTACCGATTTCTTCAAGGGTGATCAATGGAGGATCGACAGACGCCGCTGATTCCACGAACACCCAGTTCTGCATTTCAGGTGGCAGCAACCCCTTGAGGCGCTGAAGCTCACTCATTGCACCAGTGAATCCTTCATGCAGATACCGTAGCGAGGCCAATGCCAAGAGCAGAACACTGGGTCGTTGCTTCTGCTGCGTGAGAGGCTGAAAGGGTTTGAAAAAGCGCGACAGCTCATGCCACGGCGGACCGATCTGCGTCGCATCCTCCTGGTGGGATCTGGTCCGATCGTGATCGGTCAGGCCTGTGAGTTTGATTACTCCGGAACTCAGGCCTGTAAAGCCCTCAGGGCAGAGGGTTTTGAGGTGGTGTTGGTGAATTCCAACCCCGCATCAATCATGACCGACCCAGGCATGGCTGATCGGACCTACATCGAGCCGCTCACCCCTGAAGTGGTAGCTCAGGTCATTGAGAAAGAACGTCCTGATGCCCTCTTGCCCACGATGGGGGGGCAAACAGCTCTCAACCTCGCTGTCACCCTGGCCGAGAACGGAACGTTGGATCGTTTCGGGGTGGAACTGATCGGTGCCGACTTGAAGGCGATTCAGAAAGCCGAGGATCGGCTGCTGTTCAAGCAGGCCATGGAACGGATTGGAGTAAGTGTCTGCCCATCGGGCATCGCGTCCACCCTGCAGGAGGCCGAAGCCGTTGGAGCTGAGATTGACAGCTTTCCTCGCATCATTCGACCGGCATTCACCCTGGGAGGAAGTGGGGGTGGCATTGCTTACAACCCAGAGGAATTCGCCGCCATTTGCAAGAGCGGGCTAGAGGCAAGTCCGGTCTCCCAGATCTTGATTGAGCAATCACTGCTCGGTTGGAAAGAATTTGAACTCGAGGTGATGCGTGATCTGGCGGACAACGTCGTGATCGTGTGCAGCATCGAAAACCTTGACCCGATGGGGGTTCACACCGGGGATTCGATCACTGTCGCCCCAGCGCAAACCCTCACCGACAGGGAATACCAACGACTTCGCGATCAATCCATCGCCATCATTCGTGAAATCGGCGTTGCCACGGGAGGCAGCAATATTCAGTTCGCCATCAACCCTGCCAACGGCGATGTGGTGGTGATCGAAATGAACCCCAGAGTGAGTCGATCCTCTGCGCTTGCCAGCAAAGCCACAGGCTTTCCAATCGCTAAAATCGCTGCACGCCTTGCCGTTGGATACACCCTCGACGAAATTCTCAACGACATCACAGGACAGACGCCGGCCTGTTTCGAGCCCACCATCGATTACGTGGTGACGAAGATTCCTCGCTTTGCATTTGAAAAATTCAGTGGAAGTCCTGCGGTTCTGACGACTTCGATGAAATCGGTCGGTGAAGCCATGGCTATCGGTCGGTGCTTCGAAGAGTCGTTCCAAAAAGCAATGCGATCATTGGAAACCGGCTTTTCAGGCTGGGGAGGCGACCGGGAGGAGCCGAAACTCAGCAACAGTGAAATCGATCGACTTCTGCGAACACCCTCACCGGAACGTATTCTCACGGTGCGCACGGCGATGATGAGCGGCCGCAGCGATGCAGACATTCATCGGATTAGCAAAATCGACCCTTGGTTCTTGGCCAAGCTCCGTCGCATTGTTGACGCTGAATCAAACCTGATGCGAGGGCGTCAGTTGGATGAGCTCGATGCCGCGACCTTGTTAGAAATCAAGCAACTCGGTTTTTCCGATCGTCAGATTGCTTGGTGCACCGGAACCGACGAACTCAGCGTCCGGTCCCATCGACACAAGCTTGATGTCCGAGCCGTGTTTAAAACCGTCGATACCTGTGCAGCCGAATTTGCATCCACCACTCCTTACCACTACTCAACATACGAACGACCGCTCCAAAAACTCCAAGCCGACGGAACCCTGATCACCCTGCCAAGCGCTACTGAAGTCAGCAGCAGTAGCGACAAGCGCAAAATGATGATCCTGGGAGGTGGTCCGAATCGCATCGGTCAGGGCATTGAATTCGACTACTGCTGTTGCCATGCCTCCTTCTCAGCCCAGGAGCAAGACATCACCACCGTGATGCTGAACAGCAACCCCGAAACGGTTTCCACCGACTACGACACAAGCGACAGCCTGTATTTCGAACCAGTCACGCTTGAAGACGTGCTCAACGTGATTGAAGCGGAACGTCCGAACGGCGTTGTTGTGCAATTTGGTGGACAAACGCCGCTGAAATTGGCCATTCCATTACTGCGCTGGCTCGACAGCCCGGATGGACAAGTCACTGGAACACAAATTTGGGGCACTTCCCCTGAATCGATCGATCGCGCTGAGGATCGTGAGCAATTTGAAGCGATCCTTCGCGATCTCTCCATCCGTCAACCGCGCAACGGTTTGGCCCGAAGTGAAAAAGAAGCACGTTCGATTGCCACTGTTGTGGGTTACCCCGTTGTGGTGAGGCCCTCCTATGTCCTCGGCGGACGAGCCATGGAAGTGGTGTTCGACGAACAAGAACTCAATCGCTACATGCGCGAAGCCGTACAGGTCGAACCGGATCATCCGGTGTTGATTGACCAGTACCTCGAAAACGCCGTTGAAGTGGATGTAGATGCGTTATGCGATCAAGACGGCAACGTGGTGATTGGAGGTTTGATGGAGCACATCGAACCTGCGGGAATTCATTCTGGAGACTCCGCCTGCTGCTTGCCAACCATCTCCCTCGGTAAATCCGCACTGGGCACGATTCGGGAATGGAGCAAAGCGTTGGCTATTGCCTTGAAGGTGAAGGGGTTAATCAACCTCCAATTCGCTGTGCAGCGCAACAGTGATGATCAGGAAGTTGTCTTCATTATCGAAGCGAATCCCCGCGCCTCCCGCACGGTACCTTTCGTCGCCAAAGCCACCGGCCAGCCCCTGGCTCGTTTGGCCACACGGTTGATGGCGGGAGAATCCTTAGCGGATGTGGGGCTAACAGAAGAACCCCAACCGCCTCTGCAAGCCATTAAGGAAGCCGTGCTTCCCTTCCGACGATTCCCTGGAGCCGACACGGTGCTTGGACCGGAAATGCGATCGACCGGTGAAGTGATGGGCTCAGCGACAAGTTTTGGCATGGCGTATGCCAAGGCCGAGCTGGGGGCAGGCGAAGCGCTTCCCACCAAAGGCACGGTGTTCCTATCGACCCACGACAGGGACAAATCAGCTCTGGTGCCCGTGGCCGCACGTTTGATCGAACTTGGGTTTGAGCTGATGGCCACCGCTGGAACAGCCCGTACCCTCGAGCAGGCGTCGCAGAAGGTGCAAGCGGTTCTCAAGGTGCATGAAGGTCGTCCAAACATCGAAGACTTGATTCGTTCGAAACAAGTTCAGCTGGTAATCAACACTCCGATAGGTCGTCAAGCTGCTCACGACGACAAATACTTGCGACGTGCAGCGCTTGATTACTCCGTACCCACTGTGACGACCCTTGCTGGGGCCCGCGCCGCAGTAGAAGCCATCGCAGCCATGCAAAGCGAGCCGACTCTCAGCATTTATGCCCTACAAGATGTTCATGCAATGCTCTGATCACATGAACGTTGAGGGTTCAGCGCAATCAAATTGTTTTGGTTTCATTAGGGTGAATTGAAAGAAATACACAGACATGACAGCAAGCTCCGCTCCCGTAAAACCTGGCTGCGATCTACGCGACACCTTCCAAAAAGCGTACGAAAATCGCTACACCTGGACACCTGGTTTTTCTGGATATCGAGGACGCTGCCTTTGGTCTCAGGGCGATCAAACCGTGACTGGCACGTTTGCGATTGGCGCCGACCTCAAAGCCAAGGTGGAAGGCATCGAAGACGAGCAGGTCTTAAAAGCGATTCATTCACAGCTCTGGGAAGTCGCCATTCATCGCGTCCGCAGAAGCTTTGAACAAACCCACAGCAGCAACACGTTCACCGCTGGCGAGACGGACAATGTCGGCACTGAAGTCATTGTGGGCGGCAAAGGTGAAGGAGACCGCTATCGCATCAAAGACGACGTGGTGACCATGGTTCATCGCCACATCCATGGAACAGCGGTCACCATTTTTACGACCGCTGTCACCCACACCGGGGCGGGTTATCTCAGTCACACCTACACAAGCCAATATTCGGATCCAGCCAGTGGCGATTTGCGCGGTGGGAAAAGCAGTTTTAAAGACACCTTTACTCCCCTCAACGATGGCGGTCCTTGGGTCTTAGAAGAACGTGTGATCCAAACTGAAGCCCATGGCGATGCACCCGCCGGATCGCAAACTTTCCATTTTGAAAGTCTCGAAGCCCTTTAATCGCATTGCCGGCAACCGCCGGCCATGAGACCATCCACGCAAGATTGCTGGGTGGAATGGAAAACTTCAATGCATCGTTGGAAGCGATCAATGCACCGGTCAACAGTCTTGTTTGGGGCTGGCCGACCGTTGGGTTGATCGCCATAACTGGCATCTTCCTGATGGTCGGTCTTCGATTCATGCCACTACAGCGCCTTGTTTACGGCGTAAGGATGATGCTGCTCCCCTCGAACAAGGGCAGCGAAGGGGAGATCACTCCCTTTCAAGCGTTGATGACCTCTTTATCCGCCACCATCGGAACCGGCAACATTGCAGGGGTGGCGGGAGCCATTGCCGTTGGCGGACCTGGGGCCGTGTTTTGGATGTGGATCATTGCCATCTTTGGCATTGCTACCAAATACGCCGAAGCCGTTCTAGCGGTGAAGTTTCGGGAAACAGATGGATCGGGCAATCATGTGGGCGGACCGATGTATTACATCCGCAATGGCCTCGGTTCCGGATGGAGTTGGCTCGCAGGCCTTTTTGCTCTGTTTGGCATGCTCGCCGGATTCGGCATCGGAAACGGTGTTCAAGCTTTTGAAGTTTCGTCAGCACTGGAGAGTGCCGGAGTTCCAAGGCTGATCACCGGAGTCGTTCTTGGAGCCGCAGTCTTTGCCGTAGTGATTGGCGGCATCCGACGCATCGCTCAGGCCGCCTCCACGTTGGTTCCATTGATGTCCGTTCTTTATGTCGGAGCATGCATAGTGCTTTTGATCGTGAACGCTTCGGAAGTCCCCAACGCGTTTGGAACCATCTTCGGAAATGCATTCAGCGGAGAGGCCGCTGCAGGTGGTGCTTTTGGTCAGGTTGTTTTGATGGGTTTCAAGCGAGGAATTTTCTCCAATGAAGCTGGTCTAGGCAGCGCTCCGATTGCCCATGCAGCAGCTCGAACGGATGATCCCGTTCGTCAGGGCACCGTGGCAATGCTCGGCACGTTTATCGACACCCTCGTCATTTGCACGATGACAGCACTTGTGATCATTACTAGCCAAGCCAATACCCTTCTGGATGAGGTTGGGAACCATCTCAGTGGAGCTAATTTGTCAATTGCCGCCTTCAATAAAGGGCTACCTGGAAGTGGTTTTGTCGTAACAGTTGGATTAGTTGTATTCGCTTTCACAACAATTTTAGGCTGGAGTTTTTATGGAGAACGCTGCACAAGTTATATATTCGGTGAACGTGCAATCCTGCCTTTTCGACTTCTATGGGTGGCGATGGTTGTCTTCGCCTCGGTCGCCGGCAAGAGTGGAGCACTCTGGGGGGTTGCCGACACTTTGAACGGATTAATGGCGTTGCCAAACTTGATAGCGCTGCTTTTACTTTCAGGAACTGTGTTTAATCTCACCCGCAACTATCAGTTCAATTCCCAGCAATCTGAAGCTGACTAATAGCTTTTTCCACTAAAGAAAGGGGCCTTTGGGCCCCCTTTCTGCGGAAAACTAAAACTATTTAACTTTATCCTTCTGGCATCGGCGTAACAGACTTCAGTCGTTCATTGAGCTGCGAAGCCAAGCTTTGACGACCAACCGCTAATACCTTAAGTGTGTCTTCATGCATACGCAGTTGCGCATCGGCCACCTGCATTCCCCGAACAAGTTCTTTCAACTCATCGGGAAGAGTATTGAGGTCGTAACGCTTGCCCTCAAAGGTCAAGACAGGATTGTTGGGAGCTGAGTCAGTCATCGATCGCTGCCGGGATTATTCGGAACCGGCCGCGGCAGCTTAGGGGGAATTAGCCGGTCTGCAGATCCCGAATGAACTGCCGCTCACACAGTTCGCGATAACGACCACCACGCTCCATTAAGGCGTCGTGGGTTCCAACATCAACAATCGATCCACGCTCCATTAAAACGATCTGATCGGCCTCCTGAACCGTGGCAAGACGGTGAGCAATCACAAGAACTGTGCGACCTTTCATCGCCTGTTTAAGGCCCAACTGAACAGCGGCCTCTGCCTCAGCATCAAGGGCGCTCGTGGCCTCATCCAACAACATCACAGCTGGGTTACCAAGGACAGCTCTTGCAATAGCGATGCGCTGAAGCTGACCACCCGACACATTGGTTCCCCGCTCTTGGAGACGGGTGTCGTACCCATCCGGAAGTCGAACAATGAAATCGTGGGCGTTGGCGAGTTTGGCAGACAGTTCAAGCTCCTCTTGACTGCAAACGCGACCAAATAGGATCGCGTCTGCAATTGTTCCCGAAAACACACTGGTGCGTTGGGGCACTAGCGCCACCTGTTGGCGCAAGTCGCGGGCTCTTACTTGAGTTAAATCCTTGCCATCAAAAAGAAGCTGACCCTGATCCACACAGTTGAACCGAAGCAACAATGAAAAGAGGGTGGTTTTACCTGCACCGGAAGGGCCAACTAAGGCCACCACCTGACCAGCATCAATTGTCAGGGTGAAGTTTTGAAGAACGGGTTGTCCTGGGATGTATGAGAACTCAACTTGGTTAAAGGTGAGTTCTCCACGTAGACGACCCAGCGGCAATGCCGGAATTGGATCAGCAGGTTCAGAGGGTTCCTGTTCGATTTCCCGTAAGCGTTTTAAAGACGACTGGCCTTGCTGAAACTCGTTGTAATTAGTGGTGACATGGGCGATTGGATCAATCAGCAGCACGAGGCCGGTGAGGTAAGTAATTAGCTCAGGGATTTCGAGATCACCACTGCTAATTCTGATGGCTGCTAGCACCAAAACCGTGGCAAACCCCAGCACCTCGATGATGCCCACGACGGGGTGTTGCAACGCCACAAGGCGATAAGTGTTGTATCGAGCCAATCGATGCTGGTCAATCTCATCTTCAAAACGACGTTCAAGCCAAGGTTCGGCCGCAAAAGCCCGCACCAACGGCAACCCTTCGATCGCTTCGCCAAGCAATCCAGCCAGTTCGCTGACTTTTTGCTGACTGCGTTCTGTGGCGATCATCACCCTCGCCCCAAACACGCTGATCAGCCAGGCAACGAACGGTGCAAGGAGCAGGATCGCAACGGTTAATTTCCAATCCAACAAAAGCATGTAACCCAGCACTGCCACCAGCTGCAGAGCACTCGGAATGCTGTCGTGGAGGGTCTTATAAATCACCTCGCTCACCCGATCGGCATCCTCCGTGAGTCGATAGGTGAGATCCCCAGACGACATTTTTTCCAGCGCGCCAAGCTGTACGCGCTGCAACCGTTGGAACAGGTCTCGCCTGAGGGACTGGCTGACCTGCAAGGCCGGCCCCGCCAGCAGCGAGTCTTGACCAAATTGAGCGATTTTTTGAATCGCAAAAACCATTAAAACCAGGCCGATCACCGGCAAAATTCGTCCCAAATCGCCTGACCCCACATCGGGAAGAAGGCGACCCATCAATTGCATCAGCACCAATTGACTGCTGACAAAAACCACCATGCAGAGGCCTCCCCAGCTCAACTGACGCAAATGGGGACGCAATAACGGCAGCAATCGCCGAAAGCCAGCTTGAGAGGGAGTCAGCATGGCGGCACAGTATCAACGTCGAGCCAACGTGCACCGCAGATGAAGCTGGATCAATTCCTGAAATGGAAAGGCTGGGTCTCCACCGGTGGAGAAGCCAAGCAACGCATCCAAATGGGTGCTGTGACTGTGAATGGTGCCGTCGAAATCCGTCGAGGTCGTCAGCTATCGGCGGGGGATCAGGTTGTGCTTGATGGCGAGGAGTCCCTTGTGGAGGGTTAAAGCGCTATCGGGCCGTAAGTTGGCCCCCAGATCCGAATAGGAAAGAAACCGTGCGCAGACCGGTGATCGCTGGCAACTGGAAGATGCACATGACCTGTGCCCAGGCCAGGGAGTTCATGGCTGCCTTCCTGCCACTTGTGGCAGACATGCCGAACGACCGTGATCTGGTGTTAGCTCCACCGTTTACGGCCCTTTCATCCATGGCTGAACTCTGTAAGGACAGTCCTGTTGCCCTCTCCAGTCAGAATGTCCACTGGGAGGGTTCAGGTGCCTTTACAGGGGAAATCTCTCCATCCATGCTCAAGGAACATGGGGTGAGTTACACCATCGTTGGCCACAGCGAACCGCGAAAATATTTCAGTGAAAGCGATGAGCAAATCAATCACCGCGCTCGTTCATCCCAGGCCAATGGGCTGATTCCAATCGTTTGCGTAGGTGAGTCAGACGAGCAGCGGGAGCGTGGTGAAGCTGAACGAGTGATTCGCAGGCAAATCGAACAGGGGCTGGAAGGACTCGATGCCGACCTACTTGTGGTTGCTTATGAACCGATCTGGGCCATTGGCACGGGTAAAACCTGCGAAGCGGAAGAAGCCAATCGCATTTGCGGCTTGATCCGCAGCTGGGTGGGATCTCCAGATCTCGTCATTCAGTACGGCGGATCTGTGAAAGGAGGCAACATTGATGAGCTCATGGGAATGAGCGATATCGATGGCGTACTCGTTGGTGGCGCATCACTTCAACCCGACGGCTTCGCGCGCATTGCCAATTACAACGTCGCTTAACTCCCCGAGCTGGCCGCCGGACTGGCGAGAACGGACCGCTGTGATGGGAGTGATTAACATCACTCCAGACTCATTTAGTGATGGTGGTCGCTTTTTAGATTCACAACGGGCCGTCGAGGAAGCGCAGAGACAACTCAAGCTGGGAGCGGATGTGCTTGACCTTGGAGCGCAAAGCACGCGACCTGGGGCCGAAGAAGTGGGTGCCGAGGAAGAATGTCGCCGTCTCCTTCCCGCGCTCATCGCCATTCGCCGTCAGTGCCCCGAAGCGCTGATCTCCGTGGACACATTTTTGGCAACTGTCGCGTCAGCGGCCCTGGATGCGGGAGCCAACTGGGTGAACGATGTAAGCGGGGGGCGTCGAGATCCCGACCTCCTTGCGGTGGTAGCTCAAGCCCAATGTCCGGTTGTTTTGATGCACAGCCGAGGCGACAGCAAGACCATGGATCAACTCACCGATTACAAGAACATCACGGCAGACGTGCTGTCGGGGTTGCAGCAGTGCACCGAAGCTGCGATTCAAGCGGGTGTCCAGCCATCGCAAATCATCTGGGACCCAGGGCTGGGATTTGCCAAAACCCATCAGCAGAATTTGCAATTGTTGCGTGAGCTCGAACAACTCAATCAGGACGGCTTTCCGCTGTTGCTAGGCCCATCCCGCAAACGCTTTATCGGTGACGTACTCGATGAACCGAGGCCCACAGCTCGTCTATGGGGAACAGCTGCGGTGGCATGCCGCTGCGCGCAGGCGAAAGCCGCCATCGTTCGTGTCCATGATGTGGGGCCGATCGCCCAGACGCTGCGCATGGCCTCGGCACTTTGGTAAAGGCAGAGACTGGGAACAAAAACCTCAACCTGGACTGAAATCACTCAACCGTCCTAAAAATAGATTTATGATTGCCAGGGAAAGCTTTACGCGAAATCTTGCGACATAATTAGTATTCACATTTACGAAAACTTGACGATCCCAGACACATCACGGAAAGTTGATTCATTTTTAGCATGAGATCTCCATTGACCACTCAAAACGACTTCCCCCAGCTACCTTCTTCATAGAGACATCAAGCGCGTCATGCATAATCTTAGACATCAAATTGCGTCGAAGCATGATCAAATACAGACCAAAAACTTGACGCAATCTTAGATAAGACGTCAGGAACAAATCAGCGAAAATATTTAAAAGATTTATCATCGATTCAGTATATCGTTGCCGAACAATCAACACACTAATAAAGATCAGATGCAATCTCCTGCAACCAACCAAATACTAGAAAATTTGACTCGAAGATCTACATCATCAGCTAATCTAAGACTAGAACTATATTTAGCAACTTAATCAATAACCCCAGCCATTAGTCCATCACAACTCCTTCAATGCGATCTTCGACCTCTTGATAGAGCTCCTGAAGCAGCTCAATATTCTCATCAGAGGTTTCCCAATAACCACGACCATGTACCTCTAGAAGGGTACCCACAATCTGACGAAAACTATTGGGATTGAGCTCAAGGAGCCTCTTCCTCATCTCAGGATCATTAATAAACGTTTCGTTGGCTTCCTCATAAACAAAATTATCGACGGAACCACTCGTTGCACTCCAACCCAAGGTGAAGTTCAGGCGTTTGGCCACTTCCCGGACACCCTCATAACCGGAATCGAGCATTCCCTCATACCATTTTGGATTGAGAAGTTTTGTGCGTGAATCCAGGCGAATTGTTTCGCTCAGGGAGCGAACTTGCGCATTAGCTGTAGTTGTATCAGCGATATAACTCGTAGGAGTCTTGCCATCATCTCTTAGGCCAGCAATTAACTTCGTGGGATCTGAATCAAAATAGTGACTCACATCGGTGAGTGAAATTTCAGCTGAGTCCAGGTTTTGGAAGGTTACGTCAGCAGTTTTCATCACCGACTCAAACACTTCCCGGTTTTGGTTCATTTCTCCGGGGTTATCAGCATTGAAAGCAAATGTTTTACGGGAAAGGTACATCTCTTGAAGCTCTCCTTCCTCCTCCCAGGTGCTGTTTTCAACCGCCAGGTTCACATTGGAGCTATAGCTTCCACTTGCGTTGGAAAACACTCTGCAGGCAGCATCCCGCAAACTTGTCCCTTCTTTCTCAGCCTGCTCAAGCGAATGCTTCCTAACAAAATTTTGATCAAGCGGCTCATCAGCCTCTGCAGCCATCTTCACCGCCTGATCAATCAAGGCCATCTGATTGATAAACAAATCACGGAACACTCCCGAGCAATTCACCACTACATCAATACGGGGGCGACCCAATTCCTCTAAGGAGAGCAGCTCCAGTTTGTTCACACGACCAACGGAGTCGGCCATTGGCTTCACACCGACGAACCAAAGGATTTGGGCGAGAGACTCTCCGTAGGTTTTGATGTTGTCGGTTCCCCAAAGAACGCAAGCAATGGTTTCAGGCCAGGCACCCTGCTCTTCCCGCTGTCGTTCAATCAATTTGTCAACAACTCCCTTCGCTGCAGCAACAGCAGCGCGCGTAGGAATGGCCTGGGGATCGAGAGCATGAATATTTTTGCCACTGGGTAAAACGCCGGGATTGCGAATCGGATCTCCACCCGGACCAGGCAAAATGTATTCACCGTCGAGAGCTTTCAACAAACTCTCCATTTCCATATCCGCGCAGATCTGTTCTAGGCAGAAACGCAAATAGCCAAACAATTTATCGAGCTCAGTGGCATCAATCTGGGCAAAGTCAGCGCTGCGACAAGCCTTAAGCCATGGAGATGGCAACTTAAAACCGAAGCGAGCCAGAACGTCGTAGAACCAGCCAAAGCTGTCTCGCATGCTCACTCTGCCGTCCGTACCGGTCAGAGAGCGCACCATCCCTCCCACCGCAGCACGCGATGTCTCCGTGATCGTGCGGTTGAGCTCCACATCGGCGAGCACACCGTTGTCGTTGCCCTGATAAACATCTTCGATACTGCGGCCAATCGACTCAGCTAAGAGACCAGGCAATGACCGCAGACCATCTTCTTCCCGTTCCAATGAAGCAATGCTGACCAATGTGGCGATCGCTTCTTCAGCCGTCGGAGGTCGACCAATCGTGTGCAGACCACAGGGCAACAAACGACTTTCAATCTCCATCAACTGCCGATAAACCGCTCCAACCAAAGCGTCGCGACCCTCGAGATCGATCGATCCGGCTTCCCCCTCAGGTAGGTCGACGTCTTTGTCGAGATTGCACTGCCGTGCAGTTTCAACAATCGTGTTGACGATTTGAACGCCACGGCCACCTTCCCGTAGCTGCTGGTAGGAGCCCACCAGTTCACCAAGCTCCTTTAGCCCCTTGTAGAGGCCAGCATTCTCTGCAGGAGGCGTGAGGTAGCTAATGGTGGAGGCATAACCACGACGCTTCGCAATTGTTGCTTCGGAGGGATTATTGGCGGCGTAGTAGTACAGGTTGGGAAGCGCACCAATCAACGAATCTGGATAACAGTTTTCACTCATGCCCATTTGCTTTCCAGGCATGAACTCCAGCGACCCATGGGTACCGAAGTGCAGAACAGCATCCGCTTTCCAAATCTCTTGGAGATAGGTGTAGTAGGCAGCAAACCCATGGTGGGGGCTTGCACTTCTTGAATACAGAAGGCGCATTGGGTCACCCTCGTAGCCAAAGGTGGGCTGGACACCAACAAAAATGTTGCCGAAATGGCGACCAAACACCAACAGGTTTTGGCCATCACTATTGAGGTTTCCAGGTGGTTTTCCCCAGTTCTCCTCCAGACGGTTGGAGTAGGGAGTTAGGCGCTCATATTCCTCAACGCTCATCCGATGGGCGATGGAGAGCTCTGGAGATCCCTGCATCGCTTCCGGATCGTTAATGACCGCTTCCAATAACGCTTTCGGTGAACTCGGCAGATTTTGGACGTCATAACCCTTGGCATTCATCTCCTGCATCACGCGATGAATGGAGCCAAAAACATCGAGATAAGCAGCGGTGCCAACGTTGCCCTTGTCGGGAGGAAAGCTGAAAACGGTGATGGCAAGTTTCTTATCAACACGGGGCTTGGTGCGCAATGAGGACCAACGAATCGCCCGTTCAGCAATCGCATCAATCCGATCTTGGAGGGTGTGAGCCTTACCCGTAGCGTCGTCTCGACCCGACAGAACAATGGGTTCGATCGCGCCATCGAGCTCCGGGATCGCAATCTGAAGAGCCACCTGGACAGGATGCAAGCCGAGGTCGCTGCCCTCCCATTCCTGGGTGGTTTGGAACACCAACGGCAACGCCACCATGTAGGGGCGATTGAGCTTCTTCAAAGACTCAATCGCCTTGGGATGGTCCTGACGGGCTGGTCCCCCTACAAGTGCGAATCCCGTTAAGGACACGATGCCGTCCACCAAAGGCTCCTCTGGATTAAGGGGGTCAAAGAAGAAAGCGTTGACTGGCCTTGAAAAGTCGAGCCCTCCACAGAAGATCGGAATCACCCGCGCCCCTCGGTATTCCAGTTCTTGGATCATGGCGACGTAGTGGGCGTCGTCTCCGGTAACGATGTGGCTGCGCTGCAACACCAGGCCAATCACGGGGCCAGTTCTGGCCTGCTCCGACAGATCAGTGCGGCTTGCGTTCCAATTCAAATACTCCTTGAGGTCTTCAAACATCGATGGAGCCAATGGATGCCAGATCCCGAGATCTGGGAAAACCTCCGGTTCCGCCACCTCCATCGCTGGGCGCTCTTCACCTTCAACGGGGGGGAAGACGTATTTATCCGCCAACATCAGGAAAAAATTCCGAAGATTGTCCGGAGTTCCTCCAAGCCAGTATTGAAAACTGAGCATGAAGCTGCGCGCATCCTGCGCTTTTTCCACTGGCAGGTATTTGAGAACCGTGGGAAGCGTGTTCAGCAGCTTGAGCATCGCGTCCTGAAAACCAGCGCCACCGGCCTCCTTGCGCTTTTTCATGAAACCGGCAATCGCACTTTTGCTCTGGCCAAGCTGCGCCATAGAGAAGCTGCCGAGCTTGTTCAGCCGCATCACCTCTGGCATCGAGGGGAACACAACGGCCGCCTTCAAACGATCGCGGTGGGGTGCAACGGCTTCCACCACCTTCTGAGCCAAATCCTCAATAAAGATCAAAGAGGCAATAAAAACGTCCGCCTCAGCGACATCGGCACAAAAACCGGCGTAATTGTTGTCCTCGCGCAACTCTTCTATTAAGTAGCCACTTAGCTCAATCCCGAGCTCTGAGCCAGATGCATTCAAAGCATTAGCGGCTTGGGTCAGCGCGTTCTGGTACTGGGGTTCCAGCACCACATACACGACCTTCATCACAGACTTGTGGTTCTGGCCACCAACAGGAGCAACGCGGCGATTAGCGGAGCGGACCTGTGTGAACATCTGCGCACTCTTGGCTATGTAAAGAAGCTAGTGGTGACTCGCCTCTCGGGCATGAAAACAATCAATTGGTTTCGATTGGGCGTCTTCCATGCGGGCCCATAGGCTTTGAAGTGTTCGCGCCGCTTCGATGTCCCCTCAAATTCCAGTTGTTGTTGCGGGAGCCCTCGGGCGAATGGGCGCAGAAGTCATCAATGCCGTCGTGAACGCTCAGGACTGCCATTTGGTTGGTGCGATCGACAACACCCCTGGGAAAGAGGGGGCTGATGTGGGGCTAGAGCTGGGGCTCAAAGAACTAGAGGTGGCCGTCACAGCGGATTTTGAAGGCTGTCTTTGTGCCGTGAGCCAATCGGTGCGCAATTCCGATCTCAATGCAGTGTTGGTGGATTTCACCCATCCATCGGTGGTCTTTGAGCACACAAGAGCTGCGATTGCCTACGGCGTTCATCCCGTCATCGGCACGACCGGTCTCAGCCCTGCACAACTCAACGACCTCACTGAGTTCTCGGCAAAAGCTTCGATCGGAGGGGCGGTGATTCCAAATTTCTCCGTCGGGATGGTGCTCTTGCAACAGGCCGCAGCTGCTGCTGCCCGTTTTTACGACCACGCCGAACTCACCGAGCTTCACCACAACCGCAAGGCTGATGCCCCCAGTGGCACTTGCATCAAAACGGCCGAATTGATGGAAGAGCTCAAACAAAACTTCAATCCATCCGAAGTGGATGAGCATGAATCGCTGCAAGGCTCACGGGGAGGACTAAGGGACAGCGGACTACGTCTGCACTCCCTGCGCTTACCGGGTTTGGTAGCCCACCAAGAGGTGATGTTTGGAGCCCCAGGCGAGACCTACACCCTTCGCCACGACACCATTGATCGCTCGGCATACATGCCCGGGGTTTTGCTCACCGTGCGAAAAGTTGGCTCTCTCCAACAATTGGTCTATGGCCTGGAAAGGCTGATTTGAGACAACACTGATGCTGATTCCGCTCCGTCCCGGTGAACTGCAGCGTCTGATTCCAGCAGTCGCCACAGCAGGTCAATTTCGTTTTTGCCTTGGCTCACCCCAGGAGATTTTGCAGCGGGTGATGGTTACCACCATTGGTGGGGTGATCACCTTCCTGGTGTACAACCAAGCCCAAATGGGAAGCCGTTGGGGCCCCTTTTGGCTCGTCACGAGCGTCGTTTTTTTCCTGTACATCCTCTGGGGACCCATTGTTCAGGCAGGGCAACGGAATGCCACGCTGCGCCGCTACCCCTTTGCTGCCTTGTTTGAAGGGGTGGTAGCGAACGTAAGAACGCGTGAGCGCGTCGAAAACCAGCATGAGCAGGCCGACAGTCGCGGAAAACTGGAGCTGATCGAAAACCGACGCACCTGGATGTTGTTGGAACTCGAAGACGCCGAGGGCTACCTCGGCCGGGTGGCTTTTCCGATGGAAAAGAATCACAAGGTGATTCGTGAGGGCACCCGGATTCGCTGCCTGGTTTTCAGCGAACAGAAAGATTTTTCGCGGATCGGAGCACTGAGTGATGCATGGCTTCCGGAATTACGGATGTGGGTGGGGGACTATCCATACCTTTTAAGACCCGCACTTGAAGAGCTTTGTCGCCTGCGCATATCTCGTGGCGGCAGAAATTGAGCAGTTTGTAACGATTCCGCAAAGTTGGTTTACACTTCTTCGCAAAGACGCCTTCGGATGTCCATGACTCAATCCACTCCTTCATCACCCGTGATCCGTGGTGCCACCGTCACAACTGAAGATGGTGGACGTCTCAACGCCTTTGCAGCTGAACCTCGCATGGAAGTTGTGGAAGTTGAGCAAGGTTGGGGCTTCCACGAGCGCGCCGAAAAGCTGAACGGACGCATGGCCATGCTCGGCTTCATCGCATTGCTTGCAACAGAGATCGCCATGGGTGGCCAAGCCTTCACCCACGGCTTGCTCGGGCTCGGCTGATCGTCACAGTGACCCTGCATGACTCGCCACACTCTTGTGATGGCGAGTTTTTTATTTGAAACCCATGTCATGGGAGCCGGTCCAACCGGATCCATGACAGCTTTGGCCTTGGCGCAACACAACCAGCGCGTGGTTGTGTTTGATCCTCAAGATTCAGACGCGTTGACGTCCCGTAGCCGCGCTTACGCCATTACCCATTCCAGCCGGAGGCTGATGCAGCGATTGGGCCTCTGGGATGAGCTCCTAACTGATTTAGTGGCCTTCGAACAACTCGACCTTCGCGACCTTGCGGCGGGTCGTCAGATGTTGTTCCTTGCTGATGATTTGGCCTTGAAGAATCGCGGTCACAGCGGGATCGGATGGATCCTTGATCACCGGCCTTTGATGACTATTCTTCTACGCAGACTTCAAGAGTCGCCGCATGTGCAATTGCATCTCGGTGGCAGTGCCACTCCTATACCAAGCCCCGACAGCCTGGTGATCGCTGCCGATGGACCGTCGTCGCCGACACGAGAAAGTTGGGGCATTCATTGTTGGCAGCACCGCTATCGCCAGGGATGTCTGACAGCCAAGGTGATTCTTCGCGGTGTCCAAGCCAATCAGGCCTGTGAATTATTTCGACCTGAAGGCCCTCTTGCCGTCTTACCGCTTGGCAACGACCAATTCCAAGTGGTTTGGAGCGCACCGATGCAGCGCTGCCAAGACCGCAGCGCGTTGCCCCCAAGTGAATTTCTAGACCAGCTCGCTGGGATTTTGCCCCAAGGCATCGATCCAGACCTTCTTCTAGATCAGCCCAGAGCCTTCCCACAGCAATGGATGCTGGCGCATCGTCTCAGCCGAGGCCGTGGTGTTTTGGTTGGAGAGGCTGGGCACCGCTGCCATCCGGTCGGTGGACAGGGCTTAAACCTCTGTTGGCGAGACGTGGATGTTTTGATGACGTCGGTTCAGAAAGGCGGCTCCGCCAAGCGGATCGCAGCCCGCTACGGACGTCAACGTTGGATCGACCTGATCTTGGTTGGTGCTGCCACGGACTTACTGGTGCGGTTTTTCTCAAACAGAAACAGCTTGCTCGTCGGTTTAAGGCGGATCGCCTTGCAGCTGCTCAAGAGCAGCCATCGTTTGCGGCAACTCAGCCTCAGGGCGATGACCGACGGCCCAATGCGAATCGGGCGAGCATTGCCAGACTGAAATCAGACGCGTGGTTGCCATGGTGATCTGCAGTCATCCGCAGCCGTCTGCCCCGGCGGAGTTAGAGCAATTTTTATTGCGCCGTATTGGATTAAGCCTGAACGCTTTGCAGCTGGGGTTGCGACAGGCGGAGCTAGAACAAGCCCCCCTACCCATTGTTTTGTGGAGCTTCGGGCTGCTCAACCTTGAGCAGCTCCAAACGGTGCTCGATTGGCAGGATTCTCAGTCGTAGGCCAGCAAAGATGCAACGGGTTTGTCCTGGGGCAAAACTGTTCTGCCGCCAAGACTCTTGAGCTCGATCACAAACGCAAATCCCACCAATTGCCCACCGGCCAGGTTCACCAACTGAGCGGTGGCAGCAGCGGTACCGCCCGTGGCGAGTAAATCGTCCACCACCAAAATCCTTGGTTGGCCTGCTAGCGCATCGGCCTGAATCTCCAAACGGTCGCTGCCGTACTCAAGGGAATAATCAATTCCAACGACATCACCAGGCAACTTGCCGGGCTTACGGACCGGCACAAAGCCAAGACCACACTGATGAGCGAGGGGAGCTCCAACGATGAAACCCCGGGATTCGATCCCCACAACCAAATCCGGACGCGTGCTCTCGCACACCAGGGAAAGCTGGTGGATTACCTCCGCGACAGCTTCGGGGGAACGAAGCATCGGATTGATGTCTCGAAACAAAATCCCAGGCTTGGGAAAATCTGGAATCGTCCGGATATGCGATTGAAGATCCAAAGCCAGGTGACGAGAAGGCATAACCCCTGGCATCATCGCAGCCATGACAGAAGTCTCTGTGCAGTCTCGTGCCCGCCTCAGCCGTCGAGGTGTGGAACGTCTCGACCTCCTACTCCTCACGATTGAGGCCCTCGACCTCAACGGTGGAGAAGCAATGCTGTGGACAAGCCACCAGATTGGGCTTCAGGCCCAATTTCCCAATCGTGTTGAACTCTGGAAGCGGCGGTGTCACAACCCCCTTCGCCGCACCACGCGCAGGGAGCAACTCAATCCAGTTGATGCCGAATCCCTGATTTGCTTGGTGTGTGCAATGGCAGAGAGGCTGTACCCGATGCTCCACCAATTGCTCTCCACCCGTGAACCGGAGCAACTCACCCAAGAGAGATGGATGTTGCTCAAAGAGCGCCTGGGAGACCTGATCGAGGAACGTATGAATCTTCGGAGGGGCGCTGTCATGAATCTTCTGGATCACGACAGTGAGGGGCCCCTTCACCGCCAACTGATTAACACCCTGGCCCTCTGTGCTGGCCCCGGTGGGATCGACAGACTCCGCGCCACGTTGCTCGACCCCACACCCTGAATTCCGCCATGCAAAAAAACACGTACCGCTACGAACAAACGGCCTCTCTTCTGCTCGTGGAGGGGTACCCAGATTTATCGGCCGGCCACGGCAACGAAGCTATTGGAATTTTGTCCGCTTGGCGTCTGCAGCTCATCGGAACGCCAGAACTCGAGGGGACCCGAGATCATCTCGAGTCATTAATGAGTGCTGTAATGCCCTATGCACGGCACCAGCTGTCAGGAGTCGGCCTTCGCTTCGGTGCCGACGGTGGCTTCGTCTCCATTGGCCCCATGGACTCGGGCACCAGGCATCAGCTGGAACTTCGCAGCAGTCGTGAAGGGGTCGAGCCGCTTCAGATCAAGCTCGACGATGCCGACCTGGCTGACCTGGTGCGCTGCCTGGATCGCCTCCGCTTGGACGAACGCGTGAAGTTGACCTGGACGATCCCTACCGATCAAGCGCTGAAACGTCATGAATTAGTCGACCGCATTCCCCTGCAGCGCCGACTGGCGGCTCCGGTTCTTGGCGGATTTGCTCTCGCTGCAACGTTAGCCGTGGCTGTGCTCCAACCGTTACCCCCGATCGGAGAGGAGTCAGCAAAACCCTTGACCACGGGACTTGAAACAGCTCAACCCGATGCCGAACGTTGACGACGGTCACTCAGCCTTCAGAATCGACTGAATTCGAACATCAGTTCCTGAGCATGGGTGACAGCTGGTCGGACTTGAGACGACGTGTTGCCCGAATTGGAGCGTCACTCGACGTGGTGGTCCGCAGCGATCCAGAGGTCTGTGGGCTTAGTGGATTGGACTATCACCTCACCCTTCATCACAGTGGTTACGGCGATTGCACGGTGGGATGTCTCACCCTGATCAACTGTCCAAACGAACTGGTGGTGATTGAATTTTCACGCTGGATGCGTGGGGCAGGCCACACCCTCGAGTCATGAACAAACGAGCTCGAAAGTCCCAACGATCCCAACGGCGAGTCTTCCGCCCAAAACGGCCTTTTCCGTACGTGGTTATGTTCCGGCAACTCGTCGCCGGACTACTGATGTTGGCGGCTGGGCTGGGCATTGCCGTGTTACTCCAGCAATTGCCTCAACAAGTTGACGTTGTACTGCTGGTGAGCGAAGCCATCGCCGACTTGATTCGTGGGATTCAGCAATTGCTGGAGGCCATGCTGGGTCTTGCCGCCATTGTGGTGATCGCCTCATTGGTGATTCTCGCGAGCGTTCTCAGTTTTGGCGGTGTTTGGCGGCTCATACGACTTGTGCGCATGCTGCTGAAGCGGAATCCTCAAGGACGACGTTGAGGAGGAGCTAACGATCGCTGCATCCGCCAAAGCTCTGCCAGCGTGACCGTGCCATCCCGATTCTCGTCCAAACGTTTGAAATGACGAGCAATCCAGGGAATCGCCTGGGCTTCCTGCCAATTCAACCGTTGATCACGATTACGGTCGGCCTTTTGAAAATGACGTTGCAGGCGTGGACCGCTGGGTGAAGCACCCCTACTGCGCAAATCGTCTAAGAGTAGATAAGAGCGATTGTTCTGACGTTTCAACCTGCGCTCCAGCGCCCGTTGTCCTTGAAGTTCATGCAACTCAAGGCGGCCGTTTTGGTTCCCATCGAGGCGATGAAACAGGCTTTCCATCCGCATGAAGTACACACTCATGGGTGGCGATTGTGGAGCTCCCATAGCAAGCATGGCCACCAACACAACAACCAGAGCGGGAACAAGGGCTCGGGATGCAGTGAACACAATCATCACAAAAGACTATGGAGAAAATCTCCCGTCGACGATGTCTGAAATATGACCCATTGAGCAGCAGTGATGACAAGATTGTTCCCTGTGGGACCAACCCACCACCCACCAATCGAGGGCGATGTCGGGTAGAGCGAGCAAATCTCATACGTACTTCGTCACACCCAGCCAACAGATCAGACGCATGAACCAACGGGTGACGGAAGTAGAACTAACGGAACAATGGATCGATCGATGAATGGTGCACACACATCGATGATTTGGGTTGTTGATGATGATCCGGAACTTCGAAAGATGGTGAGCACATACCTGCTCGATCAGGGCTACGACGTCAGAAGCCTCTGCGATGTCAAGCAACTGGAGGCACGTCTTGAATATCAACGCCCCAATCTCGTTATTCGAGATTAGATGCTGTCAGGAGATGACGGTCTCACCGCACTCCGACGCCTACGAGATGTAGGCGATGACTTACTGGTAGTGATGTTGACGGCTCGGGCAGACGGCATTGATCGAATCATTGGAGTGGAGCAGGGAGCTGATGACTACCTCGCCAAACCGTTTCTGCCCCGAGAACTCTCAGCCAGGATTGAGGCGGTCTTGCGTCGCCGAAGCAAAATTCCCGCAGGCACCCCCCTCGCTGATGGTGGACGCATCAGCTTTGGCGACAATGTGCTCGATTTATCAGCCCGCACCCTTTGGCGTGACAACACCCCACGGTGATCACCAGTGGGGAATTCAGCCTGTTGGCTGCATTCGTTCAGCATCCCCACCGCCCTCTGTCCCGCGAACGTTTGATTGAGTTAGCCCGTGGTCCGAGTTGCGACACCGATAGCCGCAGCATGGATGTTCAAGTTTCAAGGGTGCGAAAGCTCGTGGAGCCCGATCCAACGCGCCCTCGCTATGTGCAAACCGTATGGGGCTATGGCTATGTGTTGGTGCCTGACGGCGAACCTCGCCTAAGGAGATCCTGAAAATGCTGTCCTGAATCTGAGGACGCAATCACCCTGTCATGAAGGAAAGAAGACCGAGTAAAGACTGCGTCAAGGACAAGGCAAGCGTGGGGCGATGGGACGAAAAGACCAGGCCTGGTGACACTCACACAAGTAATCACCAGGCTTAGGGAGACAAGATTTTCTGAACCGTTAAAAGTTCTCGCTTTTGCTCTTTTCCCTACTGGCATTGCTGCTATTGATCCTGAGGCGTGCGCTGAAGGGAAAGCCGCCTAGATAATTATTAGCGAGCATATCGAACGCAGACTAGGCACCCAATACTAGCTCCTAGTTACAGACTTTGAACGCATACCAAGAGCCATCAAGGCAACTACTACATCATGAATAAGTCAGGCAAAAACATTAATTATCGCTATGGACTTTAAAACAAAATATTTATTAGCCCAATCGCAAGGTATTATTTTTATTAAAGAGTGGGAAAGTTACTAGTGTCGCGCATCTGCAATGACACTCGATACAAAGATAATGATTGCTCTACTGCAACAGCCGCTGGTGGGAACCACAAGAGGTAAGCCTCTACTTCATAACCGATGACTCAGAATTCACCTGCCAATCTCCCATCAAATCCCAAGGATGGATAGCACCAGCAGGAGTGAAATAAATATCAATTGATTGGTGGCCATGACAAACGGAGTCGAAGAATTTTGTTCATCAGACATTGAGGAGGCGAAAAAGCTTGTTCTGTATGTAGTCATTGGCGGCCTCATCGTCCCTTGCATGGTCGGCATTGCATTAAGCCAAGAGTTGAGTCGATGGCCTGTAGGAGAAGCAACTTTCAAGATTCAATGATAAGTGATTATCGCTAGTTTCATGCCGATTGAAATGAAGGATCGCAGTCAAAAGGCAAAGTTTTTAGTCGTATCCCACAGCTGAAGAGGGGCGTCCCCAGAATTAGGATCATCGGCCTGAAGTAATGAACGTTCTCCTTGCAGCACTCTTCTCTCTGGCAGCTTTTGCTTTTGTTCTGACCACGAGCGTTACGAGCAGTGCTACCTACACAACGCACATCGGCTCAAGGACTCCGCCAGCAGAGGCAGATTGCATTCAGACTGGTGAGTTCATAACGGAACAGGACAAGCTGCTCAAGATCTACAAGTGCCCAACCTAAATGGCCTTGAATCTCGAAAGCTAGGCAGCAGGAGTAGAGAAACCACCGACGGAAAACCGTTGAACGCTGGTCTGATCCCTCGGTAATATGAGCGACTTTTTTAATGATTGTTCAACGCTGATGAGATCCGTCGCATGGATCCGTTGAATGGAGTAAGCCATCTATGGCTTTTGCGATGATCTGAACAAAAAGAACTAGCGCCTCTAGAAAATCGTCGAAAGCAACAACTGATATCAGGCCGTATTGGCAGTGTGGGCCAGGACAAAAGGAGGATCGATCATGATGCATACCAAATGCTCTTTCGTTCTGCGTGTTCGGCCTAGGGCCGGGTTTCACCGCCACCACTCGCCAGAAGGGCTAGCGAATATATATACAACTTTAATTCAAACGCAAATGTCTACCAAAGTCCGCAATTGGGATGTCGTCGCTAAAGCAATGGATGCAGCTGTTGCAACTACCAGTCAAAAGTACATCCGAGCCAAAGCATTGGCAGAAGGGAAATTTGATCCCATGCCCACTAGCTTTCCAGGAGCGCCTTACAGTATTTCTGCTGTAGCAGGCTAACCACAAAAAATTCAGCCTCACTTATATGAGGCTCTAATATTATTAACCCATGAGTACTCAGCATTCAGTTCACCAATACTTGATCCGTTACAGGGATCTTGACGGGAAAAGTTATGAAGACAGTGTGTATGCTTTCAATGCCATGGAAGCCCAGCATTTAGCAATGGAGTCCAATTCCGGGCTGAGCCAAAGACCGCACCTAATCAGTGCGATTCTTAAAGCCAACTAAGTAAGTTTATCAGATTTCAACTCAAGAATCATCTAGGTGATTCTTGATTAATATTTAGACTTTCACATGAGACTTGCCATAAAAACACGTAGGAAGAGAAAATATTATCACCAAAATAAATATATACAATCCGGCTTTCGCTTAAAAACCTAATTTAATGTCTGTAGCAATGTTGGCGATCAACAGCATTAATCAAACTTTATTACTTCATTCATATTGATTTTCTGCAATACTTCAAGCATCACTTTACTTAGCAACACTTAGCGCATTACGAATACACATGCTTCAAATAAAAGCTACTACTTGAACGAATCACCATAGGAGTTAAAATTTGCCATAATCAAAGTATTGGATTAAAACGATGGGCAATCTAGACTTAACGCCAAAACCACTTCTTCTGAAGATATGGAAAATCGTGACTTGGCATTGGAGGTTACAACTTGCCATCAATGCTCCGTTTGGTGTTTTTTGGCTAGCCGATAAAACCAACCCTGCTGTTCATCAATTCGACATGTCTTTGCTTACAGCAATGCAGGCGGAATGGCTGGCCCCAATGATAGGAATTAGCTAGAAGAAACATCAGTCTGTGCAGATTTACGACAAATAAACTGGTTAATTACGGCGACGTTTCAATCTTCCAAACTTTAATCGCCGATTCATCACACCATCAAGCTGGATGAAGCTCATTGCAACCAACACAATGTAAATAATTTCAACCGAAAGTAGCCAAGTTGGAATTTCCATAACCTATTTTTATCAAAAGCGATAAGAGTGGACACCTCAATTGCTACCACAAGAGGATATAGATGGAACCAAGCCAACAAGCAAGAAATCACACCATGACACGGGCAACCTATACATCTCCATATCACTATCTATTCAGCAAAGCCATAAACTACGATGCATGCATGGGCAGATAGAGCTTGATAATTGGCTTTAGCAAATTTTCTAGAAAATAGGCAGAAACACCAATAGACGAAGACAAATAGTTATAAAAGAATAATTTTCAAAAATTCTTATTGAACACACTTACAAGACCCATCTAAAAATTGGATCCGAAACCCTGTCGCGAACTAAATTAATTAGTGAGTATTTTCCAGGCCCTGCACTAAGCAATATCAAATAAACCAATAGATATAGCAATGATGCTTCATATTCATAATTGTGTGCCTCAACTATGCCAAACGGCAATCCCTGCAGCCCTGTGTCACTAAAGTGAAACAATAAAGCAAATAACATTGTAGAAGAGAGACCTAAGAGTGAGAGACGAGTAAAGGCCCCAATTGCTAAAAAGAATGAGCCAATAATTTGTGTATAAGCAGCCAGATAAGTCCAATACGAATGTGTAAATGGAAGGTAGGAAAAGTATTTATCGATGATAAAAGTGGTAAATCCGTCGGTATCTGCCAACTTTTCAAGTCCATGGTGAAGCATCAACAGCGCAACGAGCAGTCTTGCGAGCAAAAAAATGCTATTAGCAAAGGAATTAGAGATCATTTATCTAAAGCAATGTTGAACACTATCAGCAAGCAATGAGGAATTGGTAAATATTTTATTTTTTACTGTGATATATATTAGCACTGAGAGGGAAAAATTTATACACACCAAAATCATATTTACAGTGAATTTACAAGGCACGACTTTATCGAGCCCTGTAAATTGTTAATCAGAAAAAAAAAGTCCAAAATCGCTTATTTATTGCTACTCTGATCCAAAATATTATGGTCAAGATTATTGATGCAAGAAACACCATTCCAGTACCCCAGGCAAATGTTCGTTCGACACCAAGTAAATCAATGCAATGAAAGGTAGCTCCACTTAGAAAGAACAGAATCCCAAATGATCTATATCTCTGGGGTAAAAATGTCAGAGTTGTATCCATTAATTAGCTATGAATTTGATTGGTAAAATTAAACCAAAGGGCTGAACTAATTGCAATTGCAGGAAACATAGCCAAGAAGAAACTTTCTTGATTGGGGATTTCTCCTATCATCAAAGAGGCAATCACAAGGGCTAGAAAAACCAAGAAGATGCTGTTCAAACCTGCTTTTGAAAGCAATGGAGCAACCATGATTCTGGCAATAGAACTTTTGATGGTGAGATTAGTGTTGGCCATACTTCAGCAAGCTAATTTATTGTGAATCTATATTCCTTGATGATTGTGTAGATTTTTATATATCAATGTAGCGAATGGTCTATTTTGCGGGCCAAATGAGCCGTTCAAATTTTTGATGAAGTATGAACTCAAATGATTTGAAAGCGATAGGGCGAACTTCGACAAATTTGGATCACCAGAGCATATATGTTTTGCCGCAAGACAAGGCAGGATAGCAATAATTTACCGCAAGAAATTTGGCCGCTAATATTGACTCCCAGGCGAATGAAGCATTGGTTAAAAATGAGTATCGAATAATTCATTGATTCCATATGAATCCATGAATAATTGCCGAACCTGAGTTCATCATGGCCGATAAGATAAGTAGCTTAATATCTTCTATCTCCCAACAAAAAGATTCGACATAACAAAGGTCATCCATGGAACAGGCATCAGCCAAAACTCATTGACTCATCCTTCAATTGGAACCAATCAAAAGCTGCGAAGGGGTCTACAACTGTTGACAAGCTGATGACTTTGGTAATAAAAACGGTGCTAAGCACCACGAAAAATTGGAATGTCCGTTCGCTCTCCTTACGTCATTCCGATTGATACCGCTAGGGTTGCAAACACAAATGAGCTGATTTAAGCTCGATGTCCTGGATGTCCACTGCTGGTGGAGTGAATACGACTAAAGAGACTTCCGCTGCACTATGGCTAGAGTCAGTGAAATCAATGCCATTAAAGAGGTGGTCGAAGAAGACCTCGCCTTGGTAGGAAAAACTCCGGCCGTTTTAGTAAAGCGTCCGAAGCGATGGAACAAATGGATAGGTCTTTAAGCTAGCTTCTCTTTCTTATTACGAATTCAACAGATCTTGTTCAGCCTCGTCTGAGAATAAGGCATATATAAATTCCCCTCTTCGATTCCTAAAGCTCACCACGTCTAAATGATTCGGATGACTATCAACATCAACAAACTTTCCACTTCGTAGAAGAAAACGAGTCATAATACTAAATCGATTGAGCAATCATAAAAGCATAGATTAATTGTTGCATGTTCGTTTTGCCAAACCTTGTTAAAATGGTGAATTGAGTACATGATCATCAGGATACTTGCCAAGACTTCAATAACACAAATTCAGCCTGTTCCGAAAGAGTGGCATAAACAAATTCACCACTAAAGTCTCTGTAGATAAGGACGTCAAGTAAGCCAGGTTCGACCTCAATACTAATCAAAGAACCATTTCGTAAGAGGTAGCGAGCCATGTTTTTTACCCATCAACCCAATTGTACGGAAAATCATTCATTGATGTCTCACTTATCAGATAATCAATACTTAAATCCAGACTTGTTGTACCAGTTGATGCCGATAGGCATCCTAATCTCTTGAGTATCATCTATGGATTGTTCTGATCCCCCCTCAGTCAAAGATGCTCGCAGAGGACGCACCCACACGCCACCAGAAACAGATCGATCAGCCATAAAATAGTAAAAGTGACTCCACAGCCAATTACCTCCCCATTGACGACAAGAACTAGACCATTCCGATCATGATAAGACCAATGATTCCATAAAGGATTGGCTGCTACTTGCTGAGCGACGAGATCCTCACTCCTAACCAACCTGATGCATGGGTTTGATTGGATCACTTCCACTCAACACACCTCGTCATTCTGCCACCTAACAAGGCAGAATGACCGCAATGGCTTGACAATATGATGACCTTTCACTGTCGATCGAACCCAGTCCAGACCTGTAATAATTAAACCCGTTAGATGGAAATGAGCGTCGCAGTGAAGCGATTGGTACTGAAAATCAGCCTTTGGAGTTGAACACTTTTAGGCAGTTTGCTCATATCGCTCTTACTTCTACAAGCCCTTTTCGGGCGTCAAATGGAGCGCCTACAAATTCAACAACTAGGTCGAGACTTAGCGCTAAATGTGAGGCTTACAGAGCTCAATCTTGAACGCTATCCACCTGCCCTGATTAGCGATCTCACCGGTCTCGATCTCATCGTGCGGGACAAACCCACCCAATCCGATGTAACACCAGCAGCCCAGAAGCGTCGAATCAACGAATTACAAGCGGTGCTCTGCAATCGACTCAGCAACTGCCCAACTGTGTACCCAGCGGGTGAAATCCAAGGGGAACCGGATGTCTGGATTGAGTTGATCTCTCCACTAGAACCAGTGTGGCTTGGCAGCCAACTACCGGCCACCCAAGGCTGGCCCCCCGAACCGATACTGCTTTTAGCAGCGTTGATCAGCGCAGTCATCGTGACCGGTGTGTTGTATCTGCTGTTCGAGGTTGAGCGTCCCTTAAAAGGTTTAGAAACGGCGCTATCCCGCGTTGACGAAGGATCAGATCCAGCAAGACTTCCTCATCGTGGTGCCCCAGAAGTGCAAAGGATCACCACGCATTTCAATGCGATGGTGGAGAGACTGGCGGCCAACCGAAAGGAACGCGCCACGATGCTGGCCGGAATCGCCCACGACCTCAGAGCACCGATCACACGCCTGCGCTTTCGCCTCTCCATGGCAGCACTCAGCTGTGACGAACGCGACCTCTGCACAGGAGACCTCGAATCCCTGGAGCGAATCACCGGACAATTCCCACTTTACGCCGGCGGCGGAGAACGGGAAGGCATGGTGACGTGTTCCTTGGATAATTGGTTAGCAGAAGTATCTGCGGGCTATTCAGCAAAGGACTTGAAGCTTGATCTGGTTTCGATCGATGCGGACATTCGTCCTGTCGCCATGGGGCGTACCGTCGGCAATTTGATCGACAATGGCTTCAACTACGGCATAGCTCCCGTGGTGGTGAGACTCAAACGCAATCAAGATTCAGCCTCAATCGAGGTTTGGGATCAAGGCAGAGGAATTACCTCCGCTCGATGGGAACGAGCTTTACAACCATTTCAACGCCTTGATGAAGCCCGCGGCGCCCAGGGCCATTGCGGCCTTGGGCTAGCCATCGCGAGCCATGTTGTTGATCAACATGGCGGAAAGATTCGTCTCTTGATAGGCAAATCTGAAGAATATCATCCCTCCAATAAGAATGAAATGCCGGGTCGATTTGCAGTAACCATCAGCATTCCAATCCGTCAACAAAAGCACAAATAAAAGACGCACTAAGCCTATAGCCAGAATCAAGCTTGAAACAATTTATTACAACCACAGCAAGACTGGATGGGATCAATTATCACCTCCATAAAGAATAGACAAAAAGTGTCGGAACAAGATCACAGCAATGATTACGACCACTCCAAGAACAGCAAAAATATTAAGGGCGATATAGTTGCCCAAAGGAATTTACAACGGCTAAAGAAAAAATTCTATGAAGAAGAGCTCGGCAAAATTCAGGCAGAACTGGTCAAAATGCAGTACTGGGTTAAGGCCACTGGATATCGAATTGTCATCCTCTTCGAAGGTCGCGATGCCGCAGGCAAGGGTGGAGCGATCAAACGATTAACAGAGCCCATGAATCCACGGGGCTGCCGAGTCGTCGCCCTTGGGACGCCATCAGACCTACAAAAAACCCAGTGGTACTTTCAACGCTACGTCGAACATTTACCCTCTGCAGGCGAAATCGTTATTTTTGATCGCAGCTGGTACAACCGTGCTGGGGTTGAAAAGGTCATGGGCTTTGCAACCGCAAAACAAGTCGAGCAGTTCTATGTAGCCTGCCCACAATTCGAACAAATGCTAGCGGAAGATGGAATCTTGCTACTCAAGTATTGGTTCTCCATTAATGATGAAGAGCAAGAAAAACGTTTTCAAGAACGGATCGAGAATGAGCAACGCCGATGGAAGCTCAGCCCCATGGATATTGAGTCCAGAAACCGCTGGATTGACTATTCTGAGGCAAAAGACGTGATGATGGCCCACACCCATAGACCCGATGCACCCTGGTTCACCATCGAGGCCGATGACAAACGTCGCGCGCGCTTAAATTGCCTCCAACACGTGCTTAGCAAGGTGCCCTACCAAGACATGACTCCGCCTCCCATCAAGCTACCCAAGCGTCCAAAACAAGGGACATACCAGCGACCACCGATTAACGAACAGTTCTTCGTTCCAAATCACTACCCATATAAAAGTGAATAAAAATCAATGTGGAAATAACGATTCACTCATCACCTGCAACAACGCCAATTCCAGAACAGGGAATTGGAGCCAGCAACACCAAATTTCGATATCCGATGCGCCATAATTGATTGATGACAAACAGCACCCCTACCCTCCTGATTTGGCTTGTCCAATACAGGAAATATCTCGACTTGGTTCAGCAGGATTTGCTAGACCAAGCAGAGTTAGTCAAAGCCGAAATCAAAGAAGGACTTCCTGATGCAGAATTATGCTGGGAAGACCTGGAGAGAGCTGCTCAAAATCTCAAGGAATGATCGGCTAACGTCGGGTAAGGTCTACGCCTATCCAATCATTAATAAAAGCCAGAGCTCTCTTCAATCACATTAAAATATCAACTTTAGATGAAACCAAACCGCTTTTAATAATCTTTTTTTACCTTTGTTTCATAGGGTTAAATCCAACATCGACCGAAGCTCTCGAGGATTGCCAGCTCATCAACAAGGTTTTTTCAAATCTCGGCAGAAGCATGAGCAGACATCGATTAATCATCGTGCAGGGGGGCGATCCAACCATCGTCGATGAAGCCAGTCGAGCCCTCTCGAATGAGACCAAGATCTACAGAAATGCAAAACGTGAATACGAAAAAGCTCATTGCGACGGTTGGCAGAGGTAGTAGCAGTTGTAATCAGTCGATGCGTTCGAAACAAAAAGGATCTCTTGCTCCAATAATGGGCTGATTCACGCGAAAGACCATGGGATCGAAAACGAACCTGACGCTTGTGAGAGGTGCACAAGTCATGGCCATCGCCCTCTTAGTCTTTGTGGCCTATACGTCCACCCTGGGATTCCTCAAGCAAAAAAAAATAGATCTGTATGACATGGAGCAAAAGCAAAAGATCCGTCCCAGGCCGAAGGTCAATCACCCCAATCAATGGCCACCCAAGCCAAATGACAACGTTGACCCCAATCTGAAGTCAAAGCCACCATCAACGGAGCAAACGACAAAACCCAAAGAGATCGACTCCAACGAAAGCAAGGCAGAACAACAGCAGGGCCGACAAGGCTGCTCGACACCTCCAGGTGGTGGACCTCCTGTCACTTCAGATTTCGGACCCTGCTGAGTTGCCGAACGTTTGTCGACAATCCATCATTTCATCGGGCTTTTAGGCGTTTGTGCTCTTTTCTACACCGTCAGGCGAAGCTAGACCATGGGAGTCGAGAGCAATCGTCGCTCGGCGATTCACCAGCAGGAAACCTGCACAACCAACCGATGGGGGTTGAAATGTTAGGTGCGTTAGTTGTTCCAGCTTTGAAACCAGGTGATCTTGTGCTGGTCGAGCCCAGTGGCCCAAGTCCTGAAGAGTCTTCAACGGAATGGTGGATTGGCTGGATTATGCAGCCAGAGGGATCGGCAGCTATCGCGGTTGGATCAAACAACACATTTCAAGCAAGCGACTGTGAAACGGGTCAACTGCGCTCGGTCAAGGGAGATGAAGCAACACGACTCGTTTTGTCCGGCATCAACTCAACTCTGAAGCAACTCATTTAATCGAAATCCTGATCCATCTCACGAGATGCATCGCGCTTAGCCAGCCATACACACGAACCCAAAACCCACTAGCACCACTCACTTCTCAACAGGCCAATAGCCTTATCGCCACAGCTCTCCACAGGTCGGTGGAAAACACGAGCTGATTTAGTAAGTCGACTTTTGGCGAGAAGCCTTGCAGGAACAGGTCCCTCCGATTAAGCTGTGGATATCCCCATCACTCGGCCAGCAGGAATGCTGGCTTTTTTATTGGCAATTTCTTAAGGACGCGCGTCGAGCTGCATAGCGATCAATTCATAGACGGCCAGATATTCAGTCCTCAGAAAGTTTCCTCATCCTCAGGCCGTTGCCTTTCGATCAAAGTTAGTGGAAGACCAAAAACATAATCACCAACAAAAGACAAACATCAACTTGAATACTCCTAAAAACGGTATTCCTACAATCTCAAATTGATTTAATCCTTACAAGGCTTAGGGAGATACAACAAAACAATCTTTAATCAATTCTCGTCTCAATCCCTTTTCGTCTTCGATCGCTCAAACAAAGAAGCAAATGCAAACGAGATGCTGATCGCTATCGATGCACCAATACAGACAATCCCAAGTTCAATGGACATCGATTATTCCAAAAATACTGATTGTGGTCATGATGAAAAGTACTGACCTCCAGAACCGAAGAGCGGCGACGACCCAGCGTCTAAGGGGACCGCTCTTGAGTTCAAAACCCAATCCCGCTTAAGGTGATGATTCATTGATGGGTCATCACTGTTGCTCGGGTCCTGGCAGGTGCTGATGCGATGCGTGGCGAGCGCCCTCTTTTTAGTGGCCCATGGTTTGCTCGTGCTCGAGCACATTGCGATTGGAACAGCTCTGCATGGAATAGCAGAACTTTTTCTAGCCCCGTGGGCAATCCGGCATAGAGCCTGGGACCTCATCATCATTGGACTCATTTTCTGTGTGTTTGACCTCTGGGGGACAGTACGACTTGTTGGGGTGGCGTAAGTCTTAGAGATTGTCTCAACCCTGAATCTGGGGGAGCCAAAAACCGAGGAGCTGCCACGACGACCAAAGAAAAATCGCTAAAAAAACCCAGTTCAACCAGGCAGGACGTTGATCGTTTTCAAACATGTGCGGAAGCAGCTACATCACTATATCGGCCTTGTACATGTCTAAACATCGGAATAACCAAGAGTATGGCCATACCGCCGCTTCCAGTCAGAAACCATACAAGACGAGTGCTACTTACAGCAGGTAATTCCTCACAGAAAACTGTCATCAGTAATCCCCAAACGAGAAATGCTGTTGCAAAAGCCAGTATTAAATCAGAAATTGGATGCAATAAAAATGCATTTAATAGCCCTAAGACTAGAGTATCACAACTGATCCAACGATTACGCTGGCGGAATCGCTTGGCACGGTGAATCACCGAGAAACGATCTGAAAGCAAAATATGACTTGCTAGCACAACTGTGAACAAAACTCCATGCAGAACCCCCGCAATAATCAAGGAAGGCAGTAAACAAGCATAAAAATAATTAATGGCAGAAAAACTACTTAGATGGAGCTATGACGAGATCGAAGACAAAGACGTTAGACGTTGGGCCAAAATATCAACACTAAAGACTACTAAACTCCCTAAAAGTACGACAAAAAACAATAGAGCTTCAACCAAATAGATAGGCGTGTAAGCAATCACACCGATCTTCTCAGATAATTCACTGCCACCACTTACGAGTTCGGGAAGAGGATGGACAAACACATACGCAAAACCTGCACCTCCACCAATAGAGGTTTATTATTACTGCTGTGTATCAGATTGAGATGCCAAAACAACCGCATACCAGTTGCATGAGGCGATAACCAACAGACAAATAGCGGCAACAAATAAGATCAATACTCTTAAAATTACTTAACCCTCTGTAGTTATGTGCAGCGCGATTTTCCATTAACGGATCGCAGAACTCCAGTTCGACGACCGGAAGGAGACTTTTGCCCCTGCTGAGCGCTTTAGATCGTGCATACCCTCGAGTTGGTTATAAATCGCCAGAACCTGTCGGCGAATGTGATCAGTATGGGGAAGATCTGAGAGCAACCGCAAAACATCCTCGAGCGAACGCTTAGCATCAATCACCACACGACAATCAAGACTTCCCGCTTCATCAGGCATTGGTACATTTCATTATTTCCCTATTTAACTATAAATACTTCGATTCAATTGTCTTGATCCATACCAAAGTTGAAAAACGCTTCTAACAAACTTAGTGCTCTCCGCCACCTGCGGCCTCCATCACATCCCATTGACGCTCCAATGCTGGAGATGCCGATCAAAGACCAAGACCCGCATCCTTTGTTATCTCCTCGAGTTCTGAATAATCCAGATCAGTACAACGACCCACAAAGCCATCCCAAGCCATCACGCTCCCCTACCGCACAAGCTGAGCGCCAATATCCTTGCCATTCACAAACAGGCGTCCAACCAAATGCCCATACACATCACTTGATCGAAGCTCAAATGATGCCTGATCACCTCGCCTAACATTGCTTCCCAAAACCGATTGAGCAAACTCTGCACAGGGTTCCTGAAGAAAACGAGACGCCTTAAGCCATGCCAAACGAACCGCACGACCATGGTCTTCCGCCTCGGCAAGGAGCTGCTGACCATTCGTGATGGATAGAACCTTCACCGGCTTTTATTGGGTATGGCCTGCCATCGGTCCAAGGATTGTGGTCATCAAAGCAACCAGGACATATCTCATCACGTTGTTCTGTTAGAGATCAAAGTCTGAGTCGAGACAAGCCAAACAGAAACTTCTCGGTGCAAGAGTTTGAACATCTTGGTGCATGCCCCGATCTCAATACTTGCAATATAATGTACGATGACACCTAAAAAAGAATTGAATAACTCGAATTAGAAATCAAATGCAATCCTGAAGAAGATATTCATCTAGTTCTGAATCCAAAATAGCTATCTAAGGCATGCTAAATTCTTGCTAGTTGCCAATCATATGCAACAATCTAAGGGAAACTATTTCACGCAAATTCTCCCGCAAATTTACCTCTGAGACATTGCCAATACCATACCCAATGACAACGACAAATCCAGATCAACGGTTGTATTTCCCAGCCACAGTAAGAAATCTCGAACCCATTGCAGACGTGCTTCAACAGTGGCTTCCGAATTGGGGAATCATTTTAGAAATCGCCAGCGGAAGCGGCGAACATGCAGTGGAGTTTCAACAAAGGTTTTCCCATCTGAGATGGCAAGCGAGTGATCCAGACCCTCAGCACCGCGACAGCATCAATGCATGGATTCGTCATACCGTCCAAACCAACACAATGGCTAGGGCACTGGACATCGATGTTTCACATAATCCCTGGCCACTTCCAAAGGACGTCAAAGCATGTCTGTCCGCCATCGTTTGTATTAACTTGCTTCATATCAGCAGCAAAAAATGTACCGCATCACTTCTCCAGCAAGCCGCCGAACGTCTCCCTAGACAGGCTCCTCTGATGATCTATGGACCGTTTAAACGATACGGAGCACATACAAGTCTGAGCAATGCGAATTTCGATGCAAGCCTGCGAGAACGCAATATCAATTGGGGAGTGCGTGACATCGAGTGGATCGAATCATTAATCACAACACTGCCCCTTAGGCTGATGGAATACAAGACTATGCCAGCAAATAATCAGATGCTCATCTTGATTCATGAATAATCTTGCCAGCAACACAATCAAGCTGCACAATTACAGCAATCAAATCAAAGCCACGTGCCTAACGCCATCATAGAGATCGTCGGAGGAATCGCATTAACTTTCTTAATCTCATTTATATTCAAAAAAGTTCTGCCTCGATTAGCCAAAAGAACACCATCAGATTTCGATGATTTTATTTTAAGAGAATTTACCAACTTAATTTTTCCGCTTGGAAGCCTAGCTGTTCTACTCCTGGCCGAAGACAAGCTTCAGCTTCCAGGGGGGCTGAACAGGCCCTACGAAATCATTCTGACGATCGCAGCGGCCGTTGTTGTCATTCGGCTAATTAACCGAATAGGTATACGCCTTTTGCAAAGCGTTGCACGTCGCAGCGGCAGAGAAGACATTCAGCAACTAATCAAAACTCTTTTCCCTCTCTTAAAAGCACTCACTTGGGTTTTAGTTAGCCTTATTATTCTACAAAGTCAAGGAGTCAAGCTTGCTGTTGTTTGGGGATTACTGAGTGCTGGTGGAATTGGATTAGGCCTTGCTTTAAAGGAACCGGCCCAAGAATTATTCGCTTACCTAATGATTCTTATCGACAAGCCATTTAGCATCGGCCAATTCATTGCGGTCGATTCCGTATCGGCTACCGTGGAAAGTATTGGAGTTCGCTCAACTCATCTTCGCAGCCTAAGAGGTGAAATTGTCGTCATCAACAATTCAAAACTAACCAGTTCCAATATCCATAACTTCGCCACCATGCAGCAACGCCGAATGATTTACTCAATCGGCGTTACGTATCAAACGACAGCAGATCAGATTAAATTAATACCAATTACAATCGAAACCATAATTAAAAACACAACTCATGCCATATTTAATCGCTGCCATTTCACAGGCTTTGGTGATTTCAGCCTAAACTTTGAAATCGTTTATTATATCGATAATCCCAATTACACCAGTTCCCTGGATATTCAACAATCGATCAACCTGAGCATCATGCGTCAGTTCGAACAGCAGGGTATTGAATTTGCGTACCCGAGTCAGACGCTTTATCTCGAGGGTAATGGTCTAATTACTGGTGCAGCTTCCTCTTGAGGATGCTGCTTCTGATCTTTTGAGCGACGACCCAGCCAGACACTGCTTATCAACAACAACAGCGCAAGACCCACAGCGGCAGTTGGCAACAAATGTCTTGAGTTAGATCGTCTAAATGGGGCATCTTGATGTTGGTCATCAACTGAAGCGAGTTCATTGGCTCTCGCTTCTCGAAATTGAATTTGACGGCATCGGTCACAAAAAGTGCTGTTAATGCCACTGCCTTTTAATTTGAAGCCAAAACGCCCGATGATTTCAACGGGCGTCCCACAACTTCTGCAATTGAGGGTGAACACGGGCTTGGCAAGGAACGCCGAAACCGGTTTACCACCCTCCACCCATTAATGGGTGATGCAGAACAACCAAGTGGTTGAGGGTCTGGCAGGATTCAAAGAGCCCTGCTGGTGATCGTGCCGCGTTATCAAGCCCGCGTTCTGGTCCACCTGCGCCCCTCTGTGCTGGATCCTGCTGGGGAAGCCACAAAATGTGCCGCAATTCGTCTGGGTGTGGATGGGATCAGCAAACTGCGCATCGGAAAAGCCGTTGAGTTGGACATTGATGCACCGAACGAAGAGGAGGCCCGACGTCGGCTCGAACTCCTGAGCGATCGGCTTCTCGCCAACCCAGTCATCGAGAACTGGTCCCTTGAGCTCATGGATTCATGACGATCGGGGTTGTTGTTTTTCCTGGTTCAAACTGCGACCGGGATGTGCAATGGGCGATCGAGGGATGCCTCAACCTGCACACACGCCGTTTGTGGCATGAGGAAACCGATCTCAATGGGTTGGATGCTGTCGTCCTGCCAGGTGGGTTCAGCTACGGCGATTACCTGCGTTGCGGAGCCATCGCCCGATTTGCTCCAGTGCTCCAGTCCCTGATGGACTTCGCGGCGAAAGGCGGGAGGGTTCTGGGGATCTGCAATGGCTTCCAGGTGCTGACGGAATTGGAATTGCTCCCTGGAGCATTGACACGCAATCAAAATCTCCGCTTCATTTGCGAAGACGCATCACTACATGTGACGAGCGCCCGCACAGGCTGGCTGAAGGCCTATGGCAAAGAGGCCTCCCTTGTGCTGCCCATCGCCCATGGAGAAGGTCGTTATCAGTGCAGTAACGACACCTTGAAACAACTTCAGGATGACGACTGCATTGCGCTTCGTTACGGATCAAACCCCAATGGTTCAGTTGAAGACATTGCTGGAATCACTAATGCTTCTGGCAATGTTCTGGGATTAATGCCCCATCCAGAGCGCGCATGCGACCCAGCCACCGGTGGCACCGACGGCCTCAGCTTGCTGCAAGCCCTGCTGAGCTGATGATCCAGCGCCGTTCGCTGCTGAAATCAGGGGCGGCCACTGCGCTGGGTGCGCTCATCGGCGGACGGGCCAACGCTCGAGCCAGAGCATCCACCCCCAAACTTCCACCACTCCGAAAGGGATCCCGCTTACGCGCCGTCAATCCGGGCACTTGGATCGAGCCAGACACAACATTTGCTGCCCTGATCTACCGCTGCGCCGCCGAGGGTTGGACCTTGGAGATTCCGCCCTCAGTGACAGAGCAATGGCGATATTTCTGGGGCCATGACCATGAAAGGGCAGTCGAGCTATCGAGGGCTTGGACAGATCCCAACATTGAGACCGTGATCTCTCTCGATGGGGGATGGGACAGCGCTCGTGTCCTGGAGACTGGCTTTCAGTTCCCCCGCCGGCCCAAATGGAGCCTTGGCTTTTCAGAGAGCTCTTCCCTTCTGCTTGCCCAGTGGTCCGCGGGGCTGCCTGGGGCCATTGATGGCTCCACAAGTGGGCCAGCAGAGCAATGGCAACGAATCGTTGCCCTGCTCAAAGAACTGCCCGTCGCGCCCCTTGATGGAAGAGGCCTAGTTCAAGGCATCGGAGAAGCCCCCTCGTGGTGACCAACCTCACCGTGGGAACCCATCTGATCGGCACCCCCTGGATGCCCCATCTCGAAGGAGTCATTGTGATATTCGAGGACGTTGGGGAAGCCCCTTATCGCGTGGACCGGATATTGACCCAATGGAGAAACGCCGGGCTATTGGACAATGTGGCAGGGGTGGCTTGTAGTCGGTTCAGCTTGATGGGAAAAAACACTCTTCCAGGTGATCTCAGCATGGGAGAGATTCTCGAGAACCGCCTGGGGGGATTGGGAGTGCCTTTGGTCGTGAACTTACCCATTGGCCACGACCTTCCCAACCAGGCCCTGCCGTTGGTTCAACAGGCACGCCTAGATGGTCGACGAGGGAGGCTTTCGCTCCTCCCTTGATTCGCACTCTTGTTCTGCTGCTGATTCTTTGCGCTGACCTCACCTTCCCTGACCTCGTGGGTGCTGAGCTCGTGGGCGCTGCTTCCGTGAGTCGGGATGACCCAGAGGGTGCCGAAAGTATCCATCGAGCGATCTCATCAGCCGCAGGTTTAGCGGTGGTGGTGACAGCCCACCCACTCGCAACGGATGCCGCCCGAGAGATGTTGAAGCAAGGAGGCGATGCGGTGGATGCCCTCGTGGCAGCACAAACTGTGCTGGCCGTGGTGGAACCGCAAAGCTCAGGCCTGGGAGGTGGCGGATTTCTGTTGCATTGGAATGCACGACAACAGACGTTGGACGTGTTCGATGGTCGAGAACAAGCACCAAGTTCGAGCCAACCGGACGATCTACTGAGACCTGACGGACGTCCCCTTCCGTGGCGTGAGGCCTCCAGACAACTCCGCGCCATTGGCATCCCAGGCACTGTGGCTCTGCTGTGGGATTCCCATCAGCGCTTTGGTCGCCTCCCATGGAACAGCACATTTCAACCGGCCATCAACTTGGCCCGAGATGGGTTTCGACCCACCCCACGGCTCTTGCGCTCGATCCGTTTGGCCAAACGGATCGGCACAGGCCACAGCCCAGGATTTGATCAGCTCTATCGACCTGGTGGTGAACGTCCAAGCCTGGATCAGGTGTTTCGAAATCCGGTACTCGGAGACACCCTTGAGCAGATTGCACGGGACGGTGGTCCCACGTTTTACGACGGGGTGCTGGCCGCTCAAATCCTGAATGGCATCGCCGATCTTGGCTCGAACGAGCAGGCCTTTCAGGGATGGTCGTCAGCAGATCTCAAGAACTACTCAGTCATTCGACGACGTCCGGTCTGCCACCCCATCCAGCGCTGGAAGCTCTGCACTGTGCCACCACCAAGTAGTGGTGGGCTCGCCATCCTCCAAACCCTGGCGCTGTTGGATGCCACTGGAGCGATCTCACCTCCCGGACGCCCAAAAGCGTGGCAACAGTTTGCCGCGGCCCTCCAATGGGCCGATGCAGATCGCTCCTATTGGGTCAACGACCCAAACGACTGGCATGTACCGATGCAGGGATTGTTAGCTCCGCAATACCTCCGGGGACGAGCCAAGGCGATGCTGGATCAGCCGGACTCCATTCCAGGGCCAGGGTTACCACCGGGGCGCAGCCGTTACCCCTTTGCCAGAACAAGTCCTGGCATTGAACAAGGGACAACCCATCTTTCCATCGTTGATCGACACGGGAACATGGCCATCTACACAGGATCGGTAGAAACAGTCTTTGGAAGTCGCCACGTCGTCGCCGGAATGGTGATGAACAATCAGCTCACGGACTTCGCCTTTCGGCCAGCCATCCAGGGTCGACCGGTCGCGAACCGTCGCCTTCCAGGAAAACGCCCGATGTCATCAATGGCACCGCTCATCGTGTTCGAACAGGGGCAACCCGTCCTGGCCGTGGGGTCCCCTGGAGGACGAACCATTCCCCACTTCATCAGTCGCGTGCTGATGGCATCACTGTTGTGGGGACTCACTCCTGAACAGTCCGTTGCCATGCCCCATATCTCGATCCGCGGCAACGGGCTGGTGGCTGAGCGCGATTCACCCACCCCCTGGCCATTTGCTTGGACAGAGCTCAGGAGGGGAGAGCAGCAGGTCAAATCCCAACCGCTGAACAGCGGCATTGCCCTGCTTCAGCTGATCCAAGGGCGCTGGCATGGCGTCGCGGATCCGCGGAGGGAGGGCACCGCGATAGCCCTTCCTTGAAACAGAAGCTATGAGTCAAAAACCGAAGGATGGAACCGTGGCAGATCTCACCATTGCCAATTCCGTTGTCAATCTCATCTAGGGGGACATTCAAGAACATCTGCCGATAAGGCACATTCTCTTGGCTGGAGATGAGCTGGGCCTGGGAACCACCACCAGTATCGACAAAGGGGAACTCCCTTTTCTGCAAAATCGAGATAACACCAGTGCTATTCGGCGATGAGTAGCCCACTACGGCAGCATCGTGCACCTTTCCCCTAGCGATGGAAGCAGCAACTTTTCATACTTCTGTCTGTTTCACCTCGGATGCCACGGCTCTGCGGAGACCCGTCCAACTGAGCAAGCTCGGGCTTCAGGAAGGGCGACCACTGCAAGAACTCGTCGAAGCAGCGATCAAAGCCGTGCTTCAACAGAGAATCCTGGAGGACGCGCCTGTTTATGGGGTTCGACTTGTGGCCCACTGGCAAGAGTTGGTGATCACAGTGGCCTCCAAGCTCTGCATAGGGCAGCAACGCCATAACAAAGCATTGGTCACCAGCAATGCCAACCCAACGACTGCGGAACGGAGCATCTGAGACATGCTTCAGCACTACCGACTCTCTCCGCTACGCCCAGAGGAAAACGACGATCCGATTCGATATCTGGGTTGGTCCATACACTGGGACTGCTGTGGCTTCTTCGATACGGCACCCAAACGTGGATGCGTCACTGTTCCCCAAGCGGGTATCCATCTGCATGGATGCAAAACGGACTTGGCCTGCAGAGGTCACTTACACCATGAACATGCATCCACCAGGTTGGGTGCGCTCTACAGCTTGGTGTTCTACTCGCTGAGAACCATCCAAAAGCTCTACAGCGACCTCGCCACCTAACAGCTTCGGTACGACAGTGGGTTAAGGCGTCAAACTCGTAGAACTCGACGTCAACGACGTCGGCATCAGCGTGGTGTTGGACGACTTGTACAGCAGCCATCGCTATGTGCGGATTCCTTGGATGGATGTGGGTAGATCAGAAGACTTCTGCCTGGCCTGGGAGCTCGCGCCTGGTGCGCATCTGATCGAGGTGATCGCTGATCTCGAAGACCGGGTGATCAAAGCCGCGCGTGGTCGAGAGAACAACCCGTTGCAACTGAAGCTTGTGGTGCGAGTGGCACATTGCACAAACAAAAAAATGGGGCCCAGTAGGCCCCAAGCGATTCATTGCTGAGTGCTGATCAGACAGCAACAGCCGTTTTGGGATCAAGAACACCCTTGGCGTATAGGCCGGCGTAGTAGTTGATGTCGCTTTGCTTGATCTTACTGGCGTTACCGGCAGCCCAGAACTGCTGATAACGATCGAGGCAAACCTGCTTCATGTACTTCCTTGCCGGCTTGTTGAAGTGGCGGGGATCGAAATTGGCCGGATCAGCCATGGCTGCTTCACGAACAGCAGCGGTGAAGGCGAGGCGGTTGTCTGTGTCGATATTTACCTTGCGAACACCATTACGAATGCCTTCCTGGATCTCTTCGACAGGAACGCCGTAGGTCTCAGGGATAGCACCGCCGTACTTGTTGATCATCTCCAGCCATTCCTGAGGAACGGAGGAGGAACCATGCATCACCAGGTGGGTGTTGGGGATGGCTTTGTGAATTTCAGCGATGCGGCTGATCGCCAGCACTTCACCTGTGGGCTTGCGGGTGAATTTGTACGCACCATGGCTTGTGCCGATGGCGATGGCCAGTGCATCCACCTTTGTTTTGGCGACAAAATCAGCTGCTTCTGCTGGGTCGGTGAGGAGCTGATCTTTGGAGAGTTCACCTTCAAAGCCATGGCCGTCTTCGGCTTCACCTTTACCGGTTTCTAAGGAGCCGAGGCAACCCAGTTCACCCTCAACACTCACGCCGATGGCATGGGCAACATCCACCACGTCTTTGGTGACATTGACGTTGTAGTCGTAGCTGGCAGGTGTCTTGGCATCAGCTTCGAGGGAACCATCCATCATCACGGAGGTGAAGCCGTTGGCCGCAGCACCGAAGCAAGTAGCGGGGCTATTGCCGTGGTCCTGGTGCATCACCACCGGGATGTTGGGGTAGGTCTCAACCGCAGCCAGGATCAGGTGGCGAAGAAAGTTTTCGCCTGCATAGGTCCGCGCACCGCGCGAGGCCTGCAGGATCACTGGGGAATCGGTCTCGTTAGCCGCTTCCATGATCGACTGCACCTGCTCAAGGTTGTTCACGTTGAACGCAGGAATGCCGTAGCCGTTTTCGGCGGCGTGGTCTAGCAGTAGACGGAGCGGTACGAGCGCCATAGTGAAATCTCAGTGAAGGCCAATCAACGGACAAATGTCCGTAGCCGCGAGACTTTACCTTTGAGTCGTGTGAAATGTCACGACACTCCGTTGCCTAAACGACGCGGGAGTGTCAAATGCAATCGCTTAGTAGGTGTAACCAGCCACAAAGAGCTGTTCATCAGACGACGGTTGCGACCCCGCGACATAACGACCTTGAGACGCTTCTGAATTGGCTTGTGCTCGCGCAAGAAGCGCGGCTTGACCCTTTTCGGTCTCCGATCCTTTCCATGCTTTCAAGCATGAATGTTGCAGTGCCCGTCCATAGGAAAAGCCGAGATTCCAGCTTGCTTTTTTAGAGAGACTATTCATCGTATTGAGATAAATAGATGCAGCTTCTTCACTCAAGCCACCGGATAGAAAAACAATTCCTGGGACACTGGCAGGAACACTTCTCTCCAAGGTTCGGACAGTCATTTCAGCAACAATCTTTGGATCGGCCTTCTGGGGACAATCAGCCCCCTGCACCGTCATCGATGGCTTAAGCAATGTGCCTTCTAAAAGAACACCGTTGGCATGGCAAGCCTGATAAACCTCTTGGATAACTCGCTCTTGAACAGCTGCAGTCACCTCAATCGTATGGTCACCATCCATCAAAATTTCAGGTTCAATAATTGGGACTAAACCCGACTCCTGAACACTTCTGGCATAACGGGCAAGTCCCCAGGCATTTTCACGAACCGAGAGATCAGAAGGACAGCCATCGGCTGTGATCTGGAGAACTGCGCGCCACTTAGCAAAGCGAGCACCTTGGGCGTAGTAGTCGGCAGCACGCTCCACCAAGCCGTCGAGACCAGTGCAAAGGGTTTCCACAGATCCTGCGCCAGGAAGAGGGCGAAGACCCTGATCAACTTTGATTCCTGGGATCACACCCAGCTTCTGCAACTTTTTAACCATCGACTCACCGTCTGCATGGTTTTGGAACAACGTCTCTTCGTAGAGAATCGCACCACTGATGTATTGCCCTAGGCCTGCTGATGTGAACAGCATGCCGCGATAGGCCTGGCGATTTGCCTCTGTATTTTCAACATTTATTGAGCCCAATCTCTTGCCAACTGTCTTGGTGGATTCATCCACAGCAAGAATTCCTTTCCCAGACTCAGCGAGAGCACGTGCTGTTGCAATAAGCTCTTGAGAAAAGTCAGTAAGCGACATACTTAACCAAAAAGGAAACTGTTATCTAGTCGGAAAATTTCGACAACTTGTCATTCGCTAACAAGCCATCGTGTCAATTGCGACAAATCATTGATTCATAGCGTCCAAGATTTTGGAATTCAGGCTATTTCGATGCTGCTGCATCACACGCAAACCGGCTCGCCACGCCTTCCATCAATCCCGGAACCATCGGTTGCCCGCTGCGCATACTCTCCGCCCACCAGCCCTGAATCCTTGCCACGGGAGCCACGCGACCATCACTCCAGGTGGTGGAGAAGGCCAAATCCGCATCAGCCTGGATCGATCGCAGCGGTTCTCCAGAGGATGTATGCCAAAGGGAGAACCCATGGACATAGTCCTTTTGATTCTCGCTACCCAGGATCAGGGTTCCCTTGGATCCATACACTTCCAACCAGCAGCCGCGGCCTTGGCGAGCGACCGACGCAAGATTCAACTGCGCCGGCACTGCACAATCAGAACGCCCTTGCCAGTTCAGGGTGGTCTGAATCAAGGCAACGTCTTCCGCATCAACGGCTTTCATTGCACCATCCGCGCCAGGGCGCTCAGGGATTGAGACGCTGTTCAGCGATTGGACCGACCCCACCGGGCCAATCAACCAAGCCAACGTATCGAAAGCATGGGTCCCCAAGGCACCAATCACTCCACCGCCGGCTTTGCGATCGGAATACCAGTTCCAGCCACGGCTGGCATCGGCCCGGCTACTCATCAACCAATCCAACTTGACCAACCAAGGGGTCCCCACGGCGCCCGATCGCAACAAGCGCTCGGCCTGCATGAATAAAGGCACCGCTCTGTACTCGTAATCCACAGCGACGCTTCGCTGTTGCCGCAGCGCTAACCGCTGCAATTCCATCGCCTCATCTGCATGAAGCGCGATCGGTTTTTCCAGCAACACATGTTTGCCCGCTTGAAGCGCTGCACGGGCCAAATCGAAACGCGGCCCAGGGGGCGTCGCCACAATCACCGCATCCACCACGGGATCAGCCAGCAACGCATCCCAGTTGTCGTAGCCCTTAAGCCCCGACTCCGCACAGGCCCGGTCCAAACGCTCACGGCGGGGATGCCAAATCGCCACCGCCTCTAGGTCCTGATTGGCCTCTAAGGCCGGCAGATGCACCTTTTCACCGAAACCAAGTCCGGCAACAGCAACTCCAATGGGTTGTGTGGACATGTCAGCTGGAGAGAGGTTCGTTGCAGACAGCTTCGATCACCGAAGCGATCAAACCATCGTTCTCTGCAGCCTGAAAGGTGGAACGAAATCGGGGAATTCCGTTGACTTGTTTGTCGCGATACAGCGACTGCCCACAATCAAGCTCCATCACGTAGAGCTCCCCCTGACGCTGTTCTCCATCCTCGGATGGAGCTGGTGTAAACCGACTGAGCACCGTGCGCAGACCGTTTTTATTGTCTCGAATACTGCCGCGGTCCCACCACTGCTGACCCGCATCGGTGGCAGGCACTTCAATCCATTCCACGGGTCCAGCCCAGCTGATTCCCACAAAACAGAACAGGGCGATGAACAGAACGAGAAGGCGACGAATCATGCGTTAGTGAGCTCCAAAGACTTCGATCCATGCAGGCGGAGGAGAGATGCCAGCGTGCTGCGGAATTGGGTCCGCGGAACGATGGTGTCGACGAAACCGTGGTCTTGGAGATATTCAGCCGTTTGAAAGTTATCGGGCAATTTCTCACGCAACGTCTGTTCAATCACCCGACGACCGGCAAACCCAATCAAGGCCTTCGGCTCAGCCAAAATCAGATCACCCAGCATCGCAAAGCTTGCGGTAACTCCACCCGTGGTTGGGTGGGTGAGCAGCGGTAAATACAGCAGCTCAGCCTCCCGGTGACGTTCCAGAGCTCCAGAAATTTTGGCCATCTGCATCAGGCTCAACATCCCCTCCTGCATGCGCGCACCCCCGGATGCACACACGATCAACAGGGGGAGCTTGCGTTTGGTGCATTCCTCCACCAAACGGGTGATTTTTTCCCCCACCACAGAGCCCATGGATCCGCCCATGAAGCGAAAATCCATGACCGCCAAACCCATGCCAATCCCATCCACGAGGCACAATCCGGTGACCACCCCGTCGTTCAATCCAGTCGCAGCCTGACTTTCCCGCAAGCGGTCTGCGTAGGCACGACGATCTTTAAATCCCAGCGGGTCGACGGGAGCCAGATGCTCATTCAGGGGTTGGAAACTCTCCGAATCAGCAATCAGAGCAATCCGTTCGGAGCTGTCGATGCGGTGGTGGTATCCACAACCCGCACAGACACTGGCGTTCAAGCGAAGGTCCTTGAGATACACAACAAGCCCGCACTCGGGGCACTTGCTCCAAAGGCCATCCCCCTCTTCGGGTTCCTGTTTGACATTGCCGACGTACTGACCTTTACGGCGATCAGCAAACCAGTCGAACAGAGACACACGAACCGGTCGGTTCATCCCATTAAAGACCCAGCCATGGCGTCAGAGCCCCCTGCCATTGATCCCACCACCAAAAAGGCCCCATTAACCACACCAGCCAAATGCCCAAGGCGATGAATGGGCCGAAGGGAAACGGTTGCTGCGGAGCCAAGCGTCCGGTGATCCGAGCCAAGCCGCCAACGACGGCACCAGCCAACACCGCAAGACCCATCGCCAGGCCAATACCCCATAGACCAAGCCAAGCCCCTCCCATGGCAGCGAGTTTGGCGTCGCCAAGGCCAAGAGCCGGCTTCCCCACCAAACGCTCTGCCAAAGCACTCAGTGCCTCCAAAGCCAAAAGCGCCAGCACCGCGGCGATCAGATGCTGGACGAATACAGGAACTCCAGCCGTAGCACTGATCGCCAACCCCACCAACACACCCCAGCGACAGAGGGGTTCGGGCAACCACATGTGATCGAAATCGATCAAAACGAGGGGAAGCAGCAGGGCAATCAGGGGAAGTCCAGCCCAGGGCAACACCGCTATAGGCAAGTCACCGCCCCCACTGGGCTGCACATAGGCCGCACTGAGCCACAACCCTGCGCTGAGAGCCTCAACAACGGGGTAGCGGACACTGATGGGAGAACGACAATCGCGACAAAGACCCAGTAACAACAGCCATCCGACGACCGGCAGGTTGTCGTGCCAACGCACGGCGTGGCCACAACGGGTGCAATGGCTGCTCGGAACAACAACCGACTCTTGCCTGGGCAGACGCCACGCCACCACATTGGTGAAACTGCCCACACAAGCTCCAAACAGGGCAAGAACTAGCCCCTGCATCGGTTTCTCCCTCGAGTGCTACGACCCCGAATCAGATCGATGCCAACAAACTCTTCGTCTGGCAACAGCACAGGCACCTCAAAAGCCACACGACCATTTCCATTGCGCAAATGAATCACGGCACCAAGGGGATCCAAACCGCAGGGTGTGGTGCAGAGGTAATTAAAATATGTGGTTCGTGCCAGGGCAATCAAGGCTCGGCTATCGACACGATCCCAGCGCGGTGTGCTTGGTGTACCAATAGCACCGCGAATTTCGAAGGAGGGCGATGACAAAGAAAAAGGCCCACCTGATCAATCAGATGAACCCATTGTAGAGATAAAAGTTCAATCCAATCTTGATTGGATTACCACGTTCAGCTGAGGTTCTTTTTCTCTTCGATCATGCGATGAATAATCGGAGTGAGGATGAGTTCCATGGCGAATCCCATTTTACCGCCGTTCACAACGATGCTGGTAGGGCTGGACATGAAGGAATCGTGGATCATTCTCAGCAGATAGCCAAAATCAATACCCCACTTCTCGCGAGCTCCCTTGCGGAAGTGAATGATCACGAAGCTTTCATCGGGTGTCGGGATGTTCCGGCAGATGAATGGGTTCGAGGTGTCAATCGTTGGAACCCGCTGGAAGTTGATATCTGTCTCACTGAACTGCGGGCAGATGTGATTGATGTAATCCGGCATTCGGCGCAAAATCGTATCTACGATCGCTTCAGCGGAATAACCACGCTCTGCGTTGTCCCGGTGGATTTTTTGAATCCACTCGAGGTTGGTGATCGGCACCACCCCGACCAGCAGGTCTGCAAGACCCGCGACGTCATAACCCTCACCCTGCACACCGCCGTGCAGGCCTTCGTAGAAGAGCACGTCTGTGCCTGATGGGATGTCTTCCCAAGGAGTGAACTGGCCTGGGTCGAGATTCACACCCAAGCGGGCGTTGTGTTCAGTGGCCTCTTCTGGGCTGTGCAGGTAGTAGCGCTTCTGACCAGCACCTGTTTCGCCATAGGTGCGGAAGAGTTCCGCAAGCTTGTCGAACAGGTTGGCTTCAGGGCCGAAATGTGAAAAGTTCTCACCTGCCGCAAGCGCATCAGCCATTGCCTGCTTCATCGGCATGCGCTCATAGCGGTGGTAGCTATCGCCTTCCACCACGGCAGGGGTAATGCCTTCACGCGCGAAGATGTGCTCGAAGGCGCGCTTGACCGTGCTGGTTCCAGCTCCAGAGGAACCGGTGACAGCAACTACCGGATGACGCTTCGACATCGACGCAAGGTTTCGAGGTTCGGCGATCTTGCCAGAAGTAAGGCCAAAATCACCACTCCAGATTTCAAAGAGCCTTGAGCAATTGCTCACCCATGGCTTGACATCCCAGAGGAGTACAGCCTTCCGACATCAAATCGCCGGTTCGGAATCCGGAAGCGAGAACAGCATCCACGGCCCGTTCGAGGTCGTCCGCGGCAGAACTCTGCTTCAAACCAATGCGCAGCATCATCGCGGCGGAGAGCACCATCGCCATGGGATTCGCCTTGTCTTGACCGGCGATATCGGGAGCAGAACCATGAACGGGTTCGAACAAACCAGGTCCATCGCTACCGAGGGAGGCGGAGGGGAGCATTCCAATCGACCCAGTGAGCATCGCTGCCTCATCGCTGAGAATGTCGCCAAACAAGTTGCCCGTCAGCAGCACATCGAACTGGCGCGGGTCGCGCACCAACTGCATCGCCGCGTTGTCGACATACATGTGGCTCACATCCACATCGCAATAACTGGGCGCCATTGCATCAACGCGGTCACGCCAAAGCTGGCTCACATCCAGAACATTGGCTTTATCCACGGAGCAGAGGCGATTCCCTCTCTCGCGAGCGATCTCAAAGGCCACCTTTGCAATGCGATCCACCTCTGAGGCCGCGTAGGTCATGGTGTTGAACCCTCGTTCGTCACCATCGGCTTCGATCCGACCCTTCGGTTGACCGAAATAAATCCCACCGGTGAGCTCGCGAACCACCATCAGGTCGACCCCTTCAATCACCTCCCGCTTAAGGCTGCTGGCCCCGATCAAAGCCGGAACAATCTTGACCGGCCTGAGATTGGCGAACAGCTCAAGTCCTGATCGCAGACCGAGTAACCCCGTTTCCGGTCGCTTCTCACGGGGCAAGCTGTCGAAACGTGGACTTCCGATCGCCGCCAACAGCACCGCATCGGCCGACCGACATGCAGTGAGCGTGCTGGCAGGCAATGGTTCGCCGGTGGCATCAATCGCAGAGCCGCCCATCGGCTGCTCCTCGAACATGAGCTGAAACCCATGGCGCTGGGCCACGACATCCAGCAATTGGCGGGCCACCGCTGTGATTTCAGGTCCAATGCCATCGCCTGGCAAAAGAACGACGCGGTACTGAGCCATGACGAACCCGTGCGGCAGAACAGGGGCTGAGATTACTGAGCGATGTCGCGCTTCAACTCTCGAAGGGTCTTTGCCATCTCGGGCAACTTGCTAAATGCCGCAGAACAACGCAACCAGAGCCGATTAGGAATCGCTGGATAACCACTCACCACTTCACCGGGCGCAACCTCACCGTGGATCCCACTTTTCGAACTTGCGATCGCCCCGTCGCCCACCACAGCTCGATTAGCGACGCCAACCTGCCCGGCCAAAATCACCCCATGACCAAGCTTGGCGCCACCGGCGATGCCAACTTGAGACGCGAAAGCACAACCGCGCCCAGTGGTCACCCCATGGCCAATTTGCACAAGGTTGTCGATTTTGGAGCCAGCACCGATGCGTGTTTCGCCCACGGACGGGCGATCGATTGTGCTGCTGCAGCCCACCTCCACTGCGTCCTCTAAAACCACCTGACCGGTTTGGGGCATCTTTCTCCAACCGCGGGCCGTTGGCACAAAACCAAAGCCCTCCGAACCAATCACAGCATTGGAATTCACAACACAACCACGACCAAGGCGACTGCCTGGGTGGAGCACGGCATTGGCATGCAACTCACAACCCTCACCCACCACCACATCGTCGTAAATCACCACGCCAGGGTGAACGATGCAATTCGCTCCAATCCTGCTCTTCGCGCCGATACAGACGCGAGGGGCGATAAAGGTTCCAGGCCCAACCACCGCCCGCTCATCCACCACTGCGGTGGGATGAATCTCCGCCAAGGGGCGCACCCGTGGATGGAGACGCTCCAACGCTTCTGCAAAGGCCAGACGTGGATTGGCCAACACCGCAAAAGCAATGCCCCGTTCACTGGCGCACGCAATCAAATCGGGTTGATCGGGAAGCAGAAGAGCACCAGCACCCGTTTCGGTGAGCGCAGCAATCAGCGCATTGCCTTTCTCGAGGAAGCTCAATTGATCACCCTTGGCCTGCTCCAGCGAAGCGGCACCAGCCAGGAATGGATCCGCTCCGCACTGACTCCAACGCAGCTCAGCTTCACCGGTTTGCAGATCCTTAATGAGGGTGCTGAAGCGCATGCTGTGGCAGAGCTGTTGATCAAAAACGCTACCGGTCTTGGAGGACCAAGGCATCACGATGCACGACAACCGGGGAGGCCTCGGCACTCGTCCCAACCAAGGCCTGACGCACTTGGTTGCTGTTCAGCAAGCAAAGACCCCGACCCAACTCCTGACCGTCGGGATCACGCAACAACACGGCCTGGTTCGCATCAAACTCGCCCTTGACCGCCGTCACACCCACGAGCAACAAGGACGCACCTCGATACATAAGGGCCTGACAGGCGCCTTGATCCAAGCAAAGTTCTCCCTCTGGCACCAACACGTGGGCCAACCAGCTGCGTCGGTTGCCAAGAGGTTCGGGATGAGGATGAAAAACAGTGCCGCCACGGTCTCCCTCGAGCAATCCGGATAACCGCGCGGGATCGCGTCCATCGGCCAAATGAACGGTGACACCACTCCCCGTCGCAATTCTGGCGGCGGCCAGCTTGGTGGTCATTCCCCCCGTCCCCCAGCGCCCACCATTCCCGGCCCCAGCCTCCAAGTGCTTTAGATCGCGGGGATGATGAACATCGGTAATCGGTTGGGCATTCACATCGAGGCGCGGATCAGAGGAATACAAACGATCCACATCGGTTAACAAAAGGAGTTGATGGGCACCCACCGCTGCTGCAACCAACGCTGAAAGCGTGTCGTTGTCGCCAAAACGCAATTCGGCTGAGGACAAGGCGTCGTTCTCATTGATCACAGGGAGAACACCCCAAGCCAAAAGCTGCTGCAACGTTCCCGATGCATTTTCGTAGCGGCGCCGATCGACCAAATCGGACCGGGTCAGCAGCACTTGGGCAACAGAAATACCATGAACCGCCATCGCCCGTTCATACAACGCCATGAGGTATCCCTGCCCCGTGGCTGCTGCCGCCTGGAGGGCGACGACGGCATCGGGCCGCCTCGGAAGGCGAAGTTGTTGGCAGCCCAAACCAACCGCTCCACTGGTGACCAGCACCACCTGATCACCGCGACGCATGGCCGCTGCAATTCCTGAGGCATATCCCTCAATCGTTGCGGCTGTGTCGCCCCGCAACAGACTCGTCCCAAGCTTCACAACCCACAGGGTCATGCCGTAGGGGGCCCCATCCATCGCGCAATAGTGCGCTCAAAGCGTTGAACGCGATCTTGATAACAGGCGGTGCCATCGAGACGAATCGGACGTACAAGCACGGTGTACAGCCCCAGACGATTCCCACACAGCACATCGGTGAATAACCGATCCCCAACCATGGCAACGCGGTCCGCGGGCAGGTCCAAGTCGGCGAGGACACGCCTTAAGGCACCACGACGCGGTTTGCCCGCTGCAGCGGTGAAACTGACGCCCAACTGATCGGCTACCGCAGCAATCCGGCTGTGGGAGGGGTTATTGCTGAAGAGATGCAGAGAAAACCGCTCCTTGGCCTCCATCAACCAGAACTGAACGGGCTCTGGAAGAACCACATCCCGACCGGGAAGCAGAGTGCGGTCCACATCCAAAACTGCCGCTTCAATTCCTTGAGCCGTCAGATGGGACAACGCCAAATGAGCAATGGTTAGCCCCGGATCCCAATCGGGCTGCAACCAATGTTGACCCATCATTCCGGCCATTCACGCTCCTCAAGCTCCGCCTCGATCCGGGGCTGAATCCGATCAAGCTCATCTTCATTGGGAAGTTCCGCTTGGCCATCCACCATTCGGACTAAAATAAGAAATGGATCGAGCGGGATGTAGAGGCCATATTCCTGAGCATCCGCCATGAAACTCACCAGAAGCTCAAAGGTTTCTGCATCGTCATCAAGGTCGTCTTCGTCCTCTAATTCTTCCAAGTCCTCCTGATCTGGCTCCTCCAGCTCTCCACTCACCGTGAGGGTGATGGCGGAGCGCACCAAAACGAGATCGTGCTCTTGAAGAACCACGTCCGCTACGGAGAGGATTGGCTCACTGCTAGAGACACTGGTGATCGGCTCTGGCTCGTCGTTATCGCGCAGTCGAAATAAGGAAACGGGGGTATCAACTGGCGAAAGCAGAGCGTAATCCAGACCATCGAGCGGGATGAGGTGCTCAAGAAAACAAAGCAGGTCGTGGCCCTCGCGATCACGTACCAACAGTGTTGGGTGGTCTCCGCTCTTTTCTGCTGCGATGTCCGACATCGACTCTCACTATCTGAGGTCAGGATCCACCATCGACGGGCTCGGCGCCCGTCCCAGCAGCCATCAATTGGGCCGGTTTAAGCGCCGGCCCATCCTGCAGCCATTGTTCAAGCAGTAAAGCCGCCGCCGCACTGTCCAGTCGGCCTGTGCGATCACCCTGCAAACCATGGCGTTCTCCAGCCTCCCAAGTGCTGCTGTGCTCATTCACCCAAGCCAAGGGAAGGCCCAAGGATTGGGCCAAGCGCAAGCCGTAGCGACGGCAGTGCTCAGCCTGAACGGTGAGCTGACCAGCGGCATCGAGTGGCAAACCCACAACGAGTCCCTGTACGGATCGCCGCTGGCAGTGGTCACGCAACACCAGCAAATCATGGTCAAAACGTCCTCGCTGCAGCGCCGTCAAGGGCGTCACCGTGATACCGAGCGGGTCACATCCTGCGAGGCCGATGCGTTTCCGACCGACATCCAAACTGAGCACAGAACATGCGGACGGCATGGCTACCGAGGCCCTAAACATCGCGGACCCAGGCTTGGGTTCGGCAGGGGGCTCCCTTGCGGGCGTAGCCGCCCAAAAACATCATCCAAGGACCGACTGAGCTGAGGATTGCGGTGTGCAGTGTGGCGGCGCCACATGCTTCGGCCTAAGAGCAACTGCTCGCCACCTCTCGTCCAGCCTTGGCCCTCCAAAACCCGACACAACGGAGCATCGTCGAAGGCCGTGATCAAAGAGCCAAGGACTCCTTGTTGCAGAACCCGGCCCAGCACGACGGGCAACGCCTGATCGAGGCGAGCATCCCAGGCCACATCGCGAAGCAACTCAAATGTGCCGTGCTCACTACTTTCCGTCTGGCGGATGCAACCGGCCAAAACCGTTTCTCCATCGACCAAAACACCGCAACCGGGGCCACTGCGGTCCAAGAGATCCAACCAATGTCGATCCGTGATCTGGCGCAGGTGGCTGAAATGCCCCACCTGCTCGATCGGCCAAAGCAACTGAGCCGTGCGGCGGGTAATCGGCAACCAAGTCAAAGGGTCGATGCCCACCACGGGAGGAGGCGACGCCGATACTTGCGGAGGCACCCAGCTTTGATATGGACGAAGGGGCTGAAACCCCAGTTCCCGCATCAGAGCAATGGCATCAGCATCTGAGGCGGGACAGCGAATCACCCAACTGCAAACCTGTGGTGCGCCCAATTGAAGAGCTTCAAGCAGCAAATCGTGCTGCACATCCCGAAGGCTGTGGCGACAAGCCTCACCGCTCAACTCCGGCAGCTGCAACGTCCAGCAGGTGCCACGACGGTTGTATGGACGCGCAACAACCGTGGCAAGAAGCTGATCCTCTTCCAAGGCCACCAAACATCGGGGCGAACGGCTGGGGAGAAGATCTGGAAAGCGTTGTTCAAAACGCGCCAACCAATCGCCGATCAGAAAAGATTGAAAACGAGGTAGACCACCCGAATCGGCGATGACCCGGCAACGAGCTAGGTGAGCCGGATTAAGCGGTTCAATCCTTAGAGAGGACAGGACTGGTTCCGACATCCCCACTCCCCGCAAAGCCTGTGCTCACAATGTATCGCTCAATTCAGTTCGGGCGAACCAAAACCAAAGGAGTTCGCTGGTTGGCGTTCCCTGCTGGGTTGGGCTGAAGCGCCCGGTGCAGCAGAGCTTCATCGCAACCAGCACTCGATGCCAGCACCTTTACCCGACCCAGATCATTGACATCGACAATGGCGACTGCAACGCCAAGGGCCGCTGCAGCCTCCTCACAAAAGGCAGAAGGATCGTCAGGACCGAGCACAAGGGTTTGGTCATAGGGCGGCGTCGTGCCGGTGATGTCATCAATCAAGCGGGCTTGCGGTCCAGCCAAGCGATAAAAACCGCCGGGGATCCCGATCAATTTCATCAACAGGCCACCGCACCAAGCCGCCAGAACACGGGTCGGGCCCACCACATCAATCAATGTCTGCATCCCGCAGGCCGAAGCCAAGCTGCTTGTGGGATGAAACACCCGACAGGCCAATCGAGCCACCATGCCTGGATTCACCTCACTGGGGTGCCGGTAACGCCCCTGGATCACGGCTAGAGGTGTTTCCCCCAGGGTGAGCACGTCGCCGGGTTGCACCACTGCAGAGGCATAGGTGCGCAGCACGTCAATCGCATCGTCCAGGGGTCCCAAAAGGTGGGTTTTTAATGGCAACACGGAACAACCGTCTCCTGGTGTGAACGATGCTTCAGCCGCTTGAACAGGCTGGGGACGACGCAACGGCACCAGAACACCCTGGCGACATTGCAAGCGACCAAACGGTCCGTAATTGCTCCAATGGGTATCCACCCAAAGACTGTCGACCAGGTCGAGAGGATTCACACCAGCGACATCGATCCTTACCTTCACCCGCGTCGTTTTGCGGCCTTTCACGATGTAGGCCACCCAGTACCCATCCGGCCGAGCCTCCTCATCAAGATGGTCGGCCCCCACGCGTGTGGTGACCTTTAACTCAGATGGATCGCCCCGCCCCAGCAAAACGGGATTCACCTGCAGATCAGGGACAAAAACCTCCATGCGTGGATGGGGATTATGGATCTCGAGCACACCCTCAATCCGAAGCATTCCTAAGAGGCTGGTCACAGACCAATCCTTCGGCTGCATGCGCAGCGGCGATGACGGTCTGAGCCGATGACGAAGCTCCAGCCAGGCCACACCAAGTCCGAGGGCCAGTGGAGCGATCATCAAGGACACGGCAAACAACCGGCGGAAGACCGGGAAAACTCGCCGGCAGCGTAGGCGCCCCCCACCAAGGCGTCCTTAGTTTGAAGTGACCTCAACGTTCACTTCGTTGAAACTTCCGTCTTGGTTGATGTCACCCAAGTCAGGTGCTGGCAATCCAGTGGCCGAGCTAATCGCCTGATTGATCTCTGAAAGGGGCACTTGACCATCACGATCAAACACAATTCTGGAATCTGGTCCGATCACCACCACCTGAGGAATGGATCCATTCCAGTACGTCGCTGGATCCTTGGCTCCTGTAGGAGGGCGCCCCTGCAGACCATCCGTTGTCAGTGGAATCAACTCAATGTTTTGGCCCCAAAGCCGCTGCAATTCAGACACCACAGGGGCAAAGCGCTTACTGACGGCGCTGTCATCCAGGTAGTAAATCACCACGGATGTTCGTCCAGAATCCATGGCTTCGCCGAGGGTGCTGGCGGGGGGGACGAGCGACCCGTTGCCCGCATATAGGGCATAAATATTGCCGTCGTAGCTGTCGGTATTGAGGACGGCTCCGACGGGGGCAACTAAAAGCAGCAGTACTGCCGATAGACCGAGCAAAAGCTGCAGCAAAGGGGCCATCAATCCGACGTTGCATACGCCATTGTGGCGTTCAGACTCCGCTGGAACGTCAACCTCGACCAAGACTGCGGCCCATGCCCTGGGCAATCCCACGACCCACGAGACCAATCGCGCGACCCAAGACCTGGGTCAATAACACGACAGCCAGGTCGCCCAAACGTCTGACGAGACCTTGCACCTGCGGTGCCAAAGCGTCCCGGGTTTCCAGCAACAGCGCCACCTGACGCTGCCACCAACCCAGCTGGTTCAATTCGTGATCCCTTGGTTCAGTGAGCTGAAGCGGCTCAATGCGCCCCTGACGCAATTGAAACAACGTCCGTTGGCTTTCATAGAGCTGAATCGGGCGTTCAACCCAGTCTCCCCAGCGCATCTGGGAGTTGAGTCGATTCCGCAAGCGATCCAACTCTCGTGTCGCAAGGAGGGAGTCGCGGAGCAAATAGCGTCGTAACTCAGGCCATTGACCACAGGACTCGAGCAATTCGGATCCAATTAATTCCGCAGTACGAACCAACCAATTGCTCACCAACGTTTCCAGTTGAAGCAACGCTCGGGGATCGTCGGCTGGGAGCAACTGACCGTTCACCAGCACGGGTTGATCACTGAGCAACGGCGCCAGCATCGCGGAGGGATCGGGAAGATCTCCGTCATCACCACTGAGATCGGCCTGCTCTAACAAAACAGTCACCACAGATTCCAGATCACCATTGCGTGGAATTTGCACATAGCTCCCCGCCATAGCGGTGACCGCTTGCTGGCGAAGTTCAAGCTGAAGTTGCTCCCACAAGCTTCCCAAGCAAGGGGCTTGATCACCTCCCCGTAATCGATTGAGAACACAATCAAGCTGCTGAATCAGGGCCAGCAATAATTCACGACGGCGCTCTGGATGCAAGCCTTCGATGGCCAGCAACCGACCGGTGGCATTGGTGAGACCAGCTTGAACAGAGTGATCAAGGCGCCCACGGATCGCTTCCCAGACAGCGGCGGCATTGCGCTCCCGCAGCGTGATGGCGGTGGGTTCAGGCTTTGGCTTGGGATGACCGGTGGCTGCCCTTAGGGGCACTGCATCCGCCAAGCCAAGCTGCAATGGTCCCCAAAGTAGAAGTAATAAGTCGTAGGCACTACGCAATTCGCGACAGCGACCCTCCATCAACAAGCGCAGTAGGAGCCGGGTTGGCGGAGGGTTGAGCATCGCCTCAATAACCTGGAGATCGTGACTGATCTGCTGCAGGCCGCTCATCAAGACCCACTGACTGAAGCCCATGGTGGGGGCCTCAACTTGGAGCGACTTACGTCCACCTTCTAAGCGAACAAACCGTCCACCCGTCAACAAGGCTTCGATCGAGTCGGTCAGTGTGGCGAGATCACAGTTCTGCAACAAACCACTGGCGGGAAGACCCAACAGCTGCTCGCGGGTCGCAGCAACATCTGGGGGTAAAAGAAGCAACAAGGGTGCTGGCTGCCAGCGCTCCGCCAATCGCATCGCTTCCTGCTGAATCGCACCAAGGGAGATCACTGTGTCGATCGACCAGACCACCAAGGAAGGATGACCGGGCAACTGGTCAGGCTTTAAAAGCACCTCCCAGCTGGGATTTGCCGTTGTTAGCTGCAACGCCAACGACTCCCCCAAGAGGTCTGGCGCCAACAACAAAATCCTCACCGGAGACGAAGAGGCCAAGCCTTACAACTGAAAGGTTGTCGTCAAGGTAACGAGCCTTTGCTCAATCCTCCAGTGGGCGACGCCCATTGAGTTGAAGCGTGTAGGACTCAATGCGAAAACCAGTGCGTTGTTCGATCTGAGTGAGCAACTCTTCTGGCAAATTCACATCAATATCTTCAATCAAGCCTGAATCAAGGCAAGTGAGGTGGCTATGGGGAGCACTGCGGTACCCATAAAGACGACCATTGGCGCGGTCTAAACATTCAATAACTCCAGCGGACTGGAGAGCTTCAAGGTTTTGATAAACGGAGGTATGACCAATGCTCCTACCTTGCACATTCAATTTTTCAAAAATATCTCGGGCACTTAAGTGACTTTTCTGACTCCATAACAAATCCAGGACCATGCGCCGCTGACGGCTTAGGCGCATTCCTAACCGCCGGCATTGCTCAAAAACGTTTTGGAGGCTGTCCGGATTGGGCAGACCATCGATGTCAGTGGTGGGGGTTGGCCTTACCACAGAACACTGGCTCTCAGGACTCTTTAAGTCTCCATCATTAGGCCAAATTAGTTGAGCCGCAAGTTATGTCCTGCAGTCGGTCATGACCGATCGCAGCGATCGCCTCCGACAACTCAATCCTGCCGTCGTACAACGCCCGACCAACAATCACGCCGCTGACGCCCTGATCTTCAAGGGGAAGAAGTGACAAAAGATCAGCCATGCAACCAATGCCTCCTGAGGCAATGACTGGAACGCTGCTGGCCTGAGCCATGTCACGCAGGGCTTCAAGGTTGGGTCCCGCCAAAGTTCCATCGGTCGCGATATCGGTTGTGATGATCGCCGTGATTCCCGAATCACTGAAGCGGCGGGCGAGATCCGTTGCCAAAACATCGCTTTGCTCGAGCCAGCCTCGCGTTGCCACCATTCCTTTATTGGCATCTATACCAACAATCACAGCCCCTGGATGACGCTCAGCAAGAACCTGAACCATTTCAGGCTGTTCAATCGCCACAGTGCCCAAAATCACCCGCTCTAAGCCGCACATGAGCAGGTCCTCGGCGCGTTCGATCGAGCGAACACCTCCACCCAGCTGAACGGGAATATCCAGTGCGTTGGCGATCGCTCTCACCGCAGCATCGTTAACTAGCTCCCCCCGTTTTGCACCATCCAGATCGACGAGATGAAGCCGCTTGGCTCCCTGACGCTGCCAACTGAGCGCTTGGGCTACCGGATCGTCGCTAAACCGCGTCACCTGGTCGTAATCCCCTTGGTGCAAACGCACACAGGCACCGTCGAGCAGATCGATGGCGGGGATGATCTCCATGGAGCAACACAAGATGCCATTCATCCTGCAGGAGGACGGTCTTTTGATCCCCGGCCATTGAAGAATTCACACAAATTTTGAGCGACGTTTAAAGCTCAATAATCTGTTCAATACTTATAAATATTGAACAACACCTACATCAACAAGGACAAATAAAACAATTCTGATACGTAACCTGAATCATTCCCATCAAGATTTTGGAAGGCAAAACATCTGAAGATATGACTGATTCACACCATGTTCCATCCCTTAGATTTTCGAAGTTTTAAAACTTTGGTTAGGAACAAACCGTCTTAACCAATCTGGAGGCGCAACGTCATGCAAATTCTGGTGATGGGGGGAACCCGGTTTGTGGGCAAGCCTCTGGTGGCTCGGCTCATGGCTCAAGGGCACACCCTCACCCTGTTTACGCGTGGGAAGAACTCAGTCCCCGCTGGCGTTGAGCACATCAAGGGTGACCGCAGCAGCTATGAAGGCCTCAGCGCACTGCAGGACCGCACTTTCGATGTCATCGTCGATAGCTCTGGCCGAACACTGGACGACAGCCGTCGCGTCCTAAAGGCGACGGGGCATCCCAGCCATCGCTTTGTCTACGTCAGCTCTGCCGGGGTCTATGCGGTATCAGACCACTGGCCACTTGATGAAAACAGCCCAACAGACCCCAAAAGCCGGCATGCCGGAAAAGCCGACACTGAGACATGGCTCAAAGCCGAAGGCATCCCTTTCACCAGCTTCCGACCGACGTACATCTATGGGCCTGGTAACTACAACCCAATCGAGCGTTGGTTTTTTGACCGAATCGTGCATGAACAGCCGGTGCCCCTCCCCGGCGATGGCACCACCATCACGCAATTGGGCCATGTCGACGATCTCGCCGAAGCCATGGCCCGCTGCATCGATGTGGATACAGCCGCCAACAGGATCTACAACTGCTCCGGCAAGCAGGGAGTCACGTTTAAAGGGCTTATTCGGGCAGTCGCTCAAGCCTGTGGCAAGGATCCCGAAACCGTTGTGATGCGGTCGTTTGATCCATCAGCCCTGGATCCGAAAGCACGGAAGGCCTTTCCGTTACGACTGAATCACTTCCTGACGGACATCACTCGGGTCGAGCGGGAGCTGGCCTGGCAACCGCAGTTTGACTTGACGACTGGCTTGGCAGATAGCTACACCAACGATTACTCCACCAATCCCACCCAAAACCCCGACTTCAGCTCCGACGGCAACCTGATTGGGGCTTGAGATAGCCCAAAGCCGAGGTCAAGGCCAAGGCCCAAGAGGGCCAGAACAACCACCACCCGCAAACCACAAGAGTTGACTGGCCGACCCATCCCGGCGGCCAGAGCAACAGCAACAAGCTCAAAAACTGAAGGATGGTTTTGGCTTTGCCGCCCCACGACGCTGGGGCCCCATCACTGGCTTCCGCACGCCAACCTGAGATCAACAGCTCACGGGCTAGCAGGATCCAAATCGCCCACAAAGGCAGTGTTCCAGAGGCTGCGAACCACAGCAGAGGGGCCGCAATCAGCACCTTGTCGGTGAGGGGATCAAGCCTGGCGCCCCAGCTGGTTCCACCACCGGCACGGCGGGCCAACCAGCCATCAGCAGCATCGCTTAGACCGGCCAAAAGCAGAAGCCACCAGGCCAACACCGCCCAGCCCTGTTGAAGCGCCAGAATTAATGGAAGGCCTGCCACGGCCCTGCCGATAGTGAGGCCATCAGCCAACAAGCGCAGGGATTGAGACAAAAATCGAGACGGTGAACGAGACAACGGCGCAGAATGGATGCAGATCGTTCTGAATCATGGTCCTGCAGCTGACGGTGGCCGATGTTATGACCAAGCCCGTACTCACCGTTCGAGCCCACACTCCACTGCAGGAGGCGGTGAAGATCATCAGCGACCACCATGTGAGTGGTCTTCCTGTTGTTGATGACCAAGGGGCTTTAATCGGTGAATTGAGTGAAAAAGACCTGATGGTGCGAGAAAGCGGCGTGGATGCTGGTCCTTACGTGATGCTGCTAGATAGCGTGATTTATCTACGGAATCCACTCAACTGGGACAAACAAGTTCATCAAGTGCTCGGCACCACTGTGGGTGAATTGATGCAAAAAAATAGTCACAGTTGCGATGTCACTCTTGATCTTCCCAAGGCCGCATCAATGCTCCACAACAAGGGCACACAGCGTCTCTTTGTGCTTGATGACCAGAAACATCCAATTGGTGTTCTAACTCGAGGAGATGTTGTACGAGCGATTGCCTCCCACCAAACAAACTAATTCAATAGATCTCGTTATCAAATCACCTAAACCAATCAAGAGTTGGGTACATTTACTGTTTTTACAGATCGCGATGGCAAGCAGCCGAATCGCACGAAAATCCACATAATCGTCAACTTTCAGGGCTTTCACCGGGTCCCCATTGATGTTGCCATGAACATCAATGTTGTGAACTCCTCCGAAGGGACCACGAGGGCTGATCTCATAGTCGTTTTCGAGACCTTCACGGCCTTTACAGTAACGCTGATCATCTCCACCTTGGCGCCTTGGCGTACGGGACCAAATTGTTCCGAAAGAATCACATATTCCCTTGCGAATGCAAGCCAGGAAATGAAAGAAGGGGATTTTCTCGATTTAGTCGATGCCAGCGGAAACGTCACCATGCAAGGCAATGGAGTGGCCGGTGTCAACGCCAATGCAAATGCAGATGGATTGAGTAGTCCAGCAATTGGATACTGGATCTCCTGAAGGATATTGCTACGTTGTGCCTGCAACGGGCGCCTGCAACGGTGTACTTAAACATTAAAAGGTTTTAAGATCAAATACAACCTTGACAAACACATTATTGGCACTTTTACTATCGAAGAATCAACCGAAAGCTAATTGACTGAATTTTTATCTAGACGAAATCCCTGCATTATTACGCTTAAAAAACCTGAAAGCACTGCTTAATCTCGATCACGAATCAAACGATTAGCAACCAAAAAGACAACTCCATACAGCCCCAAAGTGCATTTCACCCTTTGAATAAAACATTGCAGTCAATGCAATAATGCCAGCATTGACTGCAATAAATACCGCACTGACTGTAAACTGATCATTTATAATAATATGGAACATTTATGCAAATACCAATCAACTATCACTATCAAAACTGTCTGACCTGAAGAGTGGCGTGGATCTGATCGAGCGAACAGAAACATGAATTGTCAGATTCGGCTCAATAAAATTGAGCCTCAGAGCCAAATAATTGCTATTGGCTACCTGCCTAAAAAACCTAATCGATGTTGTTGAAACTTGAGCTAGTAGGACAAAGGGAGGGGGCATCCAACTCCAATTGAGAAGAGGCCAAATCATGCTCTTCGGTTTTCGTGAGCTGGCACACGAGGTTCAGCGCATCCTGAGACGACATCTCGCCGTTATCTTCCCACTTGATACTAGAGAGTTCGACGGCGGACATCAGCATTGCGCTTGAAGCAATGAAACTAGTCAGCACTTCTTATGAGGCGGGGCAGTGACTCACGCTTGGTAACTTAAAAAAATTGGAAGACTCCTCGGCAAGATATCACTCGCTGGCTTTTGCGTCGTCCCACTTGGCCTTGCCGTCTAGCAGCAAAACAAGCTCTTCCAATTTTTGATTGGTTTCACGAACATCGACAGCCTCAGGCATCGTGCCGTCGGCAACGACGTTGTAGTGGTCACGGCAGCGATTACGCAATTCCTGCAGGAGTTTTTTCGTGATCGTTTTCTTTTCTGCAGCGGTCGCCATACCAGTTTTGATCCAGGCCATCCATAGTTTGCCTTATCGCATTAAGAGATGAATCTGACCTCAAAAAAACCGGTTGCAACACAACATCAATCAACATCCTGTGCCGCGATGGTGATCAGGTACTGACGCCAACGCAACAGTGTGAGGCTGTAGGCATGGCCAAAACATTCTGCTGAGCCACGTTGTCGATCAAGGGCAACGTTTGAAAGCCCTCCAGCGAGGCCGTAACCACTGGCTTTAAGCACGGCCTCCTTGATCGTCCAAAGCTGCATGAACGACCAACGCTCTAAGCATGCGGCTGCATCCCGTTCCGTTTTAAACATCCGCCGCAACAACAATGTGGAAGAAACCCCGATCTGGCGATTCTCCACTTCCACATCAATGCCAATCGCCCCCTCACTCAACACGCCAACAGTGATAGGCCCTGTATTGGAAATGCTGTGATTGAAAGAACAATCGTGGCGACATCTGAGCTGAGGTTTGCCATAAATCGTGCGACCCAACTCCGCTGGTTGAACCACAACGCCTGCTTCACCAAACAAGCGCAACGTGAGTTGCTCACTCACCTGAGTCTGGATCGCGCGTCGAGGAGGCTCCGTCAACACTCCAATTAGGGGACGATACCGAGACGATGTTTCCTCGATCCATTCCCAAGACGGAGCAACCCTCATTCCGCCATGGGAGGGAGCGGCTGCAGCGGAGCTAGCTCAAGGGGAGGCAGCTCTGGCGGAGGCGGCGCATCATTCAGGCCATAATCCAAACCGTCATTCAGATCGAAATCGAGGCGAGGTTGAGGCTGCAAAAACCCCTTCTCGTCGCGAGCGAAGGGTTCAATCGACTCGTCGAGCACGATCGGAGGGGGCAAATCTGGAGGCAAGGGCAGGAAAAGATCAGAACGATCCCCGGTTTCATCCCCACCTCGATCCGGATCGAGGTCGTCGCGGTCGATAGAGGGCTGTTCACGCAAGACAAAGGGGTCTGCCGTGATGGGAGGCTCCCGCAAGGGAGCGCGATCCAGATTTATCGGAGCTGCAGAATCATCACTATCTTGTTCGGATTTACTTCGGGGAGATGGGGCCCAAATGATCCGAGCCAGGGGCTCAACACCCTGCTCCATAACCCGGTTCAAACCAGCCAACGCCCGATCTGCCAGATGGCTGCCAACCTTCTGAGCACATTCCACAGGTCCGGCACAGGATTGCTGCTCAATCAATTTGGGGGTGAGACCTGCCACCAAATCCCCCCGCAACCACCGCTGGCGTGGACTGAGACGCAACATGTACGGCACATGCACGAAGCTGACGGCGCCTCCGCTGATCCAATTGGCATCTTCTTCGGTGAACCCTTTCGTTCCAGGAATAATGAAACGACTTTTTGAGGCGTGATCAGGCATGTACGCCGCGAGATAACCACGCCGTCGGGCCAAGTCCTTTGTTTGTTCAAGGGTGAGCCCGTCACGACTCATCAAGATCTCTAGACGGCCGTCGTCCCGTAGGCCCATCACCATGCGGATCCGCGGTAGATAGTAGCGAATACGCTGACCCATGCCGATGCTGTAAGCACCTTTGTAGGTGTCTGGTGGATCTTCTAGATCGTTGTAAAGGCTGTGCAGTCCGCCAATAAAGGTGTCGTAGCGGTAGCTGCCGGCGTCTGTGAGCTCCCCGTAGCCAAAGTCGATGCTGCCGTCTTTTTGTATGCCTATAAACGCGCGTTGACGCGATGCGGCTCGGTTGCGTGCCATCCAAACCTTGGAGCCAAACTTCAGATCGCCGAGCGGAACGGTTAGTTCCTCTCCGGCAGCATCAACATGACGCTCGTACATCGGACCTGAGACATAGGCCAGTGCAGAAATGTCGGCAAAGGCATCATCTTCCCGATCCCAACCCTCCAGAAGGCCAAACCTCACCCGGCGAGGATCGAGGTCGAGGGCATAGACCTCCTTATCCGGGATGTAATTAAAGGGTTTGTTAGCTACGTACCGGTTCGGAGACCTGGCCTGATCCGTCCGTTCATTCTCCGGACGATCTGGAGCCTTCGGAGCAAGGGCGATCAGAGCCACTAAAACCACAAACGGCAGAGCAAGCAGCAACCAGCGTTTTCTCACCCAACTGCTTAGTAAAGCCGGCGCGGTTTTGGGAGCGTGTTTTTTCACGCGGTCTGTCGTCCTCGTTTTTTGGGAAATGAAGCGAGCCAAGGAACGATGGCGTCGTCGGCCACTAGCCATTGCTGGTAACGCTCCCCACAGTCATGGCCTCCCGTCAACTGTCCGAAGGCAGGGATTACCAGCCGTGGCCCCTTCGGATCAAAGGCAAAACATGGCAATCGCAACCGATCTGAACGACTTCGTACGGACGCCACGGGATGAAGATGGCCACAAACATTGAGCTGATCGGGGTGTGGCGCCGTTTCAGGAATGTGGCTTAGCCAGAGCTCACCAAGGCTCTGGGAGGGTTGTTGAGGCAATCCTTCAAGCCAACTATCTCGATCGTGATTGCCACCGATGAACACCAACTCGCATCCGCAAAGAGCAGGCAATGCCCTTAAGGCATCTCGCAACAACGGCGTTAGTCCAAGACGGGCATGGATCAGATCCCCCAAAAGAATCAGCCGATTGGGTTGCCACACATGGCACAGATCAAGAAGCGGGTTGAGGGTTCCGGAATCGCCATCACTCGGCATCGGTACACCGTTGGCTTGAAACACCTCGGCCTTACCAAGGTGCAAATCAGCCACCATCAGCACACGATCTTTCTCACGCCAGAGCGCCTTTTCCGGCAAGAAGTGCAGATATTCGTTTCCCCAACCCCAAATGTGATTAGCCATCACTCAAAGAGAAAAAAAAGAGAGCATTTCTCCGCCGAAGCCCCTGCATTGTGCCGCCTTCAACAATCAAATCCAGCATCGCGTTGTCGGCTCGTTGGCACGACATGTGGTGGAGACGATGCATCGGTGCCACCCTGAAATCACCCGCACGACATGAGCCCCATGACCATCGCTCTGCTGATTGCACTGGCTGGCTCCTTGGCGGCCATGGCGGTGATTGTGCGTCGCCTCGAGCAGCGTTAAACCACGCCAGACGAGCCGGCCGCTCTTTTGTCGTGGGATTCTGATGTCCAGACGATGGTCCAGGTCCATGCGGCAGTTCGGACAAAATTTCACCCTTGTACTGGTCACCCTTCTGGTGGTGGGACTCCCTGCTCAGGCCCGCAAATTAAAAGTAGGCATCAGCGGTTCACCACCGTTTGTGATTCAAGAGAACAACTCCATTCAAGGCATCAGCCTGGATGTATGGCGACAGGTCGCGAAGGACAACGAGCTGGGTTATGACCTCGTGCCGCAACGGTCGCCAGAGGCCGGAATTGCGGCAGTCGATCAAGACCAAATCGATTTATTGGTCGGTCCGATCAGCATTACCCCTCGCCGACTGGCCATGCCAGGGGTCGATTTCACTCAGCCCTACTTCCTAGGCAAGTCCGGTGTCTTGCTACCCCTCGATTCACCCACAATCTTCAGCCGCCTCAAGGTGTTCTTCGGTTGGGCCGTGATCTCCTCGATGTTGGTCCTCATCAGCGTGTTACTGGTGGTGGGCAGTTTGATTTGGCTTGCTGAGCGTCGCAAAAATAGTGAGCAGTTTCCTGAACGTTGGCTGCCAGGAATCGCAAGCGGAATGTGGTTTGCAGTCGTCACCCTCACCACAGTGGGTTACGGGGACAAAGCCCCGATCAGCAGGACAGGCAGAGGAATTACGGCAACGTGGATGGTGATCTCTTTGATCGCCGTGTCGTCGTTAACGGCAAGTTTGGCCTCAGCGTTCACTTTGTTTCTCTCAGGAGCGAGAGAAACGATGATCAGATCACCCCTTCAACTACAACAACGCCGGGTGGTCAGCATTGAAGGAACCAGTGGGGTGGAGCTGGCTGAGCGGGGCGGTATGCGGGTTGTCAAAGCTGAAAATCTGAACCACGGAATTGAGTTATTGCTGTCAGAACAAGCCGAAGCACTGATTTTTGATCGACCAGCCCTGCGATTTCATCTCAAACAGAATCCACAATTGGCCGTGCAGCTTGCGCCTTTCACCCTTGCGGAGGAGACCTATGGATTCGTATTCAGAACAGGAAATCCCCTGCGGAACTCTCTGAACGTATCGATCTTGCGATTGCAACGCCTGGGCAAAATTAAATCCATCGCTGATGGACTGTTGAATTAATCAGCTAATAGGACGGTGACGGCGAAGCGCCTCCTCCAACAGGTAAGCCGCGAGATTTCCGCAACTACGGCCTTCATCCAGGGCATGGCGCTTCAAATCGTCCATCACTCCGCGGGGGAGCGTCACGTTGATGCGTTCAGAGCTGGCGGCATCCGCGACCGCTGCAGTCGGGGGAACAGGGGGAGCCTCCCCGAGGCGTTGCTGTAACTCAAGAACAAGATCCTGAAGAAGTGACACGATTTCGTAGCGATATGTACTCAATAATGACACACTAACGTGATTAATTGGGCTGGCGTTTCTCGGCCGCCACTTCGGCGTAATCTTGAACTGATTTTTGAGGTGCCATGCGTCCCCTGCCGCTCAAGCTTGCACCCGGCAGTGACCTGCGCCTCAGCCTGGAAGATTTGGCTCGTCGCGAGGGGATTCAAGGATTCGTTCTCAGCGTTGTGGGCAACCTCACACGTGCAGCCTTCCAGTGCCCAGGCCAATCAGAGCCCACCGTATTGGAAGGTGATCTCGAAGTGATCACCCTCAACGGCACGCTCAACCCTGATTCAGTCCATCTTCATCTCAGCCTTTCCGACGGTGCTTGTCAGGTTTGGGGAGGCCACCTTGAGCCGGGCACCATTGTGCAAAAAGGGGCCGATCTTCTGATCGGCGTTCTTGAGCAACACAAACCGGCGGCTGTGACGACCGCAACGGCACCGCGTTTAGAAATTGCTGTGTTGCCAGGATGTCCCTGGTGCAGCAGAGCACTCCGCCTGCTTCGCACCTTGGATCTGCCACACAAAGTGACCACCGTGAACGATGACACCACGTTCACGAGCGTTCAGAGCCGTAGTGGGATGAGAACATTTCCGCAGGTCTTCGTCGACGGCACCGTGATCGGTGGCTACGACGATCTCACCACGCTGCACGCTGCTGGTGACCTTAAAACCCTCCGCTAACGACTTTGCCGAGTTCCCATCGTTCTGGTCGCTCAAACCTTGGTGGTGTCAGCCCTGGTCGATTGTGGCGACCGGATTGGTCGGAGTGATCGGTTCCTGGCTGGTCCTGCAACGGCTTTGGATCAGTGTTCCCATTGCCATAGCCGTCACCCTGTGGTGGGGACTTTTTCTGGTGGTTGTGCCAAGCGCCTACAAAGCCAGCCTGGAGCAGGACTTAATGGGCCGCAGACCGTGATGCTTCGCGGTAACGCTGCTTCTCCTCATAGAGCTCCCCTTCCAACTGCTCAATCAGACGACTGACCAGATCCTGAAATTCAGGCTGGCATCCTCGAAAAGCAGCTTTGTGACGGATCGGTTCATTCCGCATCCGTAGATCGGTCAACATCAACTGCAGAGATTCAATCCTGGCGTTGGAGTTCATCCTGGGAGCTAGCTCGCGCACAGAGGTTATGACGCAACCGGCCGCTCAGATCCCCAACTCCTTCAGCAAACGCGTCTGAGCCTGGCCACCCAAGATCGCGTGGGCCGCCATCGCTCCGCTTGCCGCAACGGGTGGAATGCCAATTCCAGGAAATGTGCTGGCCCCACAAAGCCACAGATTCTCGAGCGGAGTCGTCACACCAGGGAACAAGCCCTTCGCTGCGGAAAAGGCTGGACCGTAGCTGCCTTGGCTCACGTTTAAGAAATGGCTATGGGTTAGGGGCGTGCCCTCCATCACCAGAACACATCGGTCACGAATATCTGGAATCCTGCGCTCTAAAACCCGCCAGAAAACCTCGCAACGCTCCCTCTTGAAAGTGTCATAGGCCTGCGTCCCACGCGTGTGCTCGCGCCACAACGACCAAGGCTCACTAGCTGGGGTGTAACCATGCAAGACATGATGACCGGCAGGAGCCATCGAAGCGTCCAGCACGGAGGGAACCGACAACACCACGACATTGCGCTCAGCGGAAATTCCCCGTTCCCAGTCGTTGACCCACACCGTGTGAATGGGCAAGGGATCCAGACCGCTGGCATCAAAGCCCAAATGAAGGTGCAAAAAGCTGTTGCAACGTGGGGTCTCTGCCCGTTGACGCTGCCAGGCCTTGGCGGCGTGATCAGGAAGCATCGCCAGGGTGCTCCAAATGTCGGCGTTACTCACAACGCGCTGCGCAGAAATCTTCTCCCCGTTCTGCAACTCGACGCCTACAACGCGATCACCATCCAGCAGCAGAGATCGCACTGTGGCACCTGTATGCAGGCTGCCGCCATGCGCCTCAAGTCCCTTGACCAGGGCATCTACCACTGCAGCACTGCCACCAAGGGGATAGTCGAGATGAGCCTCAGGCTGAAACCACTCCCCAAACAATGTGGCCATCGCAGCAGCGTTGGTATCCCCCATCGGCATCCCGCTGATCAAGAAGCAAAGCAAATCCACCCAATGGCGAAGGAACGGATCCTGGAGATGTCGATCGACCAGTGGACCAAATGAGCCGGCAAGGTGACGCATCGCCCGGAGGTGGGGCAGTAACCGTCCCCCACGATGCAACAGCTGAGCCATGCCATCGACACCCGGCCGCATAGAGAGAAGCGGCAACGCATCTGCCGCCGCGGCAATCGGACGAAGCACGTCCATAAATCGGTACCACTCCTCCACGGCAGCGGGGCCCCTCAGCTGACGCACCACCGCCTCAAACCCGTCATCGCCAACGGCAACGCTCAGGTCGCCTTCGGGTAGAAGCACGTCCCAGGTGCGGTACGGAACAACCTCCAAGGTCTGACCCAGGGTCCTTAACACTTGAGCCAAAGGGTTATTGCTGGGCCAGCGCCCCAAGCCACTCCACAAGGACGGACCCGATTCGAGGTGATACCCCTGTCTTTGGAAACCATGGGCCGCTCCGCCTGGCTGGTGATGGGCCTCAAGCACCAACACATCCCGGTCCGATTTGGCACAGAGCCCCGCGCAGCAGAGCCCCCCGATACCACTTCCAATTACGAGGACATCAATGCTGTCCTTCACCAATCACTGCGCGGCGGAATCATCATTGTGGTCGCTTCTTGTTGTTGATGCGTGGGCGATTTCTACTGCCAGTGCTGTTGCTGGGGCTGGCCTGGGCGCAGGAAATAATCGACCAAGTGCTCTTCGGTGGAACCTGGAATCTGCCGATGGGGCCGGGTCTGCCGTGGTGGGGAGTCCTCAGCGCGCCGTTTAGCCACGCCGGCTTTGGACATTTGTTGTCCAACAGTGTGATCTTCCTCGTGCTGAGCTGGCTGGTGCTCACCAGAGGGGTCAGGGATTACGTGTCCGTCTGGGTGGCCGTCCTAATCGTCAATGTGCCAATCGCGCTGTTGTGGCCAGCCCGAAGCCATGGGCTCTCTGGAGTGATTTATGGACTGCTTGGTTATGTCTTAGCGGTTGGCTGGCTCGAGAAAAAAATTCTGCCGATCGTGCTGAGCCTGGTGGCGTTTTGGTTGTACGGATCAGCACTTATTGCTCTAATTCCAGGAGTCTCACCAGCGGGCGTGAGCTGGATTGGCCACGCTGGAGGATTCGCCGCTGGCCTCCTCGCCGCATGGGCACAAGGCAAGGAACGTTCCGATGCGATTTAAGTGAAATAAACCAACGGAACATCTTGGTGAACCATTAGAGGTATTGATCCAAGAAAGCCAACGGATTAGCCATCGTCTCGGAATAACCCAAAAGGCTTTTGTCGCAGTGTTGATACAACAAGGCATCATCACTATCTAACAAATAGGTAGCTCCACGCTGGGTGATGTAGTCATCACAGGGCACATAGGTGCGCCAGTTTCCAAGCACTTCGTTCATATTCCTCAGTCGCCAAGTTGCCAATTCAAACGGTCTCTGGAAGCCATCACCGCCGGCCCGTCGGAACATCTTTCCGCGAAATGACGGCAGGGGCGAGGCCTGTACCAGATCGTCATCCGCGAACAGCTGCGGCGCCAGACGGTCGCCCGTATAACCACGCAACACCTCCTGCAGTGTTCCTGGAGAACCAACACCAGCACACATCAACAAAAAGCCAGGCCAAGGCCCCCCTGGCATTTTCAATCCAGCCTCAAGCTCCAATTGCTCATGCAGAGTTGGAACAGCGTCAACTTGCAGCTGCTGGCGGGGAAAACGTGTGAATCCACAAAAGCGATCAGCCCCTGCGGCATCGCCAATAGCGAACACCTGAACATTGACACCTTGGTTTCGCAAGGAATCCAAACGGGGAACGAGTACCTGGGCATATTCCAAGGAATCAAAGTCGCCAAGCTGTCCCATGACAGCCACAAGACGCCTTAAACCTTTTGCCATGCCTGGTAGTTGTGCGAGACGACTCAGCAATGCTTCTGGTGCTTTCATAACCTTCTGGAAAACAGCGCTGACAACAAAATTTGTTGTTAGCGCCAGCATGGTCTTTTTACGGCTGAACCGTTGAGGTGCACGCCATGGTCAGCCGCTCGAGTGCCATCGCAGCGAACTAGTCATCGTCAAACTTTTCAACTGATGAATCAATCAGTCCCTTTGTATCCGTATTGAGGGATGCCACTACAAAAAAAACAATGGACACCACACCGGTCAGTGCAATTGCTACAGCACTGAGATTACTCATCTCAAGATTTCCGTAACGTAAAGCGAAGGGAATCATCAACGGGTTCGCAATGGAATAGCGTTGTTTGACTAATTACAATCGAGCCAAAGAATACCCGCACTATATCAATACTTAAATCAATTTTCACAGTTAATGGCAAGAATCAAAGCCCCCAGCAGCTGATTGATCGACTCAGCTGACTGTGAGGTTGGCTGTGAGGTTGGCTGTGAGGTTGGCTGCGAGGTTGGGTGCGAGGTTGGTTGCGAGGTTGGTTGCGAGGTTGGTTGCGAGGACCCTAGAACGCTGAACACTGTTTCATGTTCCAGACTGAAAAAGCAGATCTTGATGGTTAATCATTAATTGCTTTTCAATGGCAAATCGATTGCATATTCAAATCAATCGAAACAAGGAAGCATTAAACAAAAGTCTTTTCACCAAGGCCAATACAGTTGCCGTTAAAAAAGTGATTCGACGAGATGATCAATGAACTCTATATAGATAGAACCACAAAAGCCTCTACATGCCATAGCCAATCATCGATTGGCTGCTAGCATCATAGAAAAATTAATCTTCAAATGAGATCTTTTCCTCAAGGCCAGAGTATGCAGAATTCAAAAAATGTATTAGCAATTGGTGGAGCAGTGGCTGGAGGCATCTTGATTCTTTCAAGTGTATTCGTAGTTCCCGCTGGGAGGGTTGGCGTTGTAACCACTCTGGGGAAGGTTTCAAAAAAGCCACGGCTACCTGGCTTAAATATCAAATTACCTTTCATTCAGAGTTCACACTTATTTAGTATACGGACACAGGTTGTTCCCGAGAAATTTTCGACTCTTACCAAAGATCTTCAAGTTATCGAAGCAACTGCAACCGTTAAATATGCTGTTAAGCCCAACGAAGCGCCTCGTATCTATAGCACAATTGCCATCAGCGATGATGACATTTATGGTCGAGTCATTCAGCCTTCCCTGCTTAAATCATTGAAATCAGTATTCTCAAAGTACGAGCTAAATACAATCGCCACCGACTGGAACAATATATCCACTTTAGTTGAAAAAAGTGTAGCGAGGGAGCTAAATAAGTTTGACTATGTTGCGGTTAAAGGCCTAGACCTTACTGGTCTCAAGATCGCAGAAGAATATCGATCAGCCATTGAACAAAAACAAATCGCAGAGCAGCAACTTCTAAGGTCTAAAACCGAAGTAAAAATCGCAGAGCAAGAAGCTCTTAAGTTTGAAACTCTCAATAGAGGCTTGAATAATCGAGTTTTGTATAAGCTGTTCCTTGATAAGTGGGATGGCACAACAAAAGTTGTTCCTGGAATAAATGGTGGAACTCCGCCTGTCATTGTGGGAAATTGACCAGCAAAGCTGATCCATCAGACGCAAAAATAATACTGAATTCTCAAAAAGAAAACATATCTACTCGAAAAATATTAGATGGATTGTCATTCAACGTGGCCTATCTGCTCCAGCAGTTTGAGCACCATCGACACCTGATGTTCTCGATGCACGCAGCGATATCTGAATTTCAATAATTGTTTTACTGAATTGCCCTTATTACGTTGAGCTATGAGCAAGCTGCTTAAGCTTGTCGAGGTGAGAGAGAACGTATCATTGAAATATCTTTAAATACCAATGCCAAGGTGATAAGTTGCAAGCCTCGGACGGTACAGCGGTTTAAAGGGCGTCAATACTTACCGTCTGGTCGATCATTATCAGTTGATACCTAGCAACTCCTAAGGGATGAGATGGAACATAACCAGCGCAGAGCCAGGAGGAAAGTTGTAACACTTCAAGACCGCTTGCATCGATTGAAAAGTAGGGCAACAAATTCGACGCTTAGAGCTGTTGATGGCGCTGTTGAAATTCTTGCAGACTTCGTTGATTTTGATGTTGCCAAAGACTTCCTGATGGCAGCGTTGGAAGATGTGGGCATCAAGCGCCGTCAAAACCTCGTGAAGGGAGTCTGGACTGACCTTGAAAGCCTGATTCCCTACGGAGCAGTATTCGATTTCAATATCAGTAAGGATCCCGAAGAAAACATCATTCGACGATGCGTGTTCTGGGGTGTTGCTGTCCGATTGGCAGAACTTGAGGGAGAGCCCCCTCAGGACACTGATGATTTTCTGGCTTGGTGCGGTTTGACCGTTCACCAGAGAGAGCATGAGCGAAGGTCTAATCAGTGGTGGACAGACTTCACACGTTCTTTAACCGGTACGCCCAGTACCAGTCTTGACCGCAGCCTTTTGGATCTACCCGCTGAAGGCAGCCTGACAACGCAAGCGATCAAATCTGCATATAGGGCAGCAGCAAAGAAAGCCCATCCTGATTTAGGTGGTAGTGCCAAGCAAATGACTCAAATCAACGAGGCAAAAGCACGCTTAATTCTGGAGGTGGACGCATAATCTTTTCAACCGCAACAACGTGAGAATCACGCTCTGATGACAGTATTTGTTTACTTGATCTGTTGGACCCAGAGCGGCGGGCTTGCTAAATACGGAATGACAGAGGACACACAGAATCGAAAAGACTGGGAGCGATGGGCCCGATCGCAATACAGGGATGAATTGTGCAGCTGGGGAAAGTGGAGCCGTGCTTATAGCGTGCCGATGAGGACTGCTAGAGAAGCCAAAAATTGGGAATTTCTAATGGGAAAGATTGCAAATCTAAGCGATCTGAAACGTATGCACCCTTGGAGAGAAATTGATAAAGAAAGTGGACAATGGTGCGTATCCGGAGATGGAACAGTGAATTGCTTCAATCAAGCCCTACAGCAGTTCGAAGATTAGAAAAGACTGCTCCCATAAGGGCAATGAAACCTGGTCTTACTCACAACCCACAACAGGGAATCTTTCAAGTAGTTTATGCGAGACCAACTTGAGCTCAATCAAGCATCGACGCGATTCATTGTCTGAAAACTCTGAAACAAAAATGATGTTCACATCATCGAATGAGTAGCCACAAGCGTATCGTCAGCACCTCTATTAACCAATCTAGAAATTCATACCCACGAGCCCTGCGGCTCAAACTCATGCAATATTTACTTGCCACCGATACTTAACTTGGCTACCTGGGCGCATTCCCTCACATAAATGAAACAAATTACGCTGAAGTCAATTATCCATTACCTGCTATCCAATTGCAGCGCATTGAAAAGAACTCTCTTCTGTATCTAAAGACTCAGCTCTATGGCTTGCGCCAAGTAGATTAATAATTTAATTGCGAAATTCAGTGCTTGCTTTAGTTGTTGGCAATTTAGTGCTGAACAATCTCAGCGCTCTCGCGATGGGATCAGTCTCCATTGTTTTTTTAGGAAGCTTTCTCGTGGTCTCCGTCAAGAACGACAACAAGGGGATGATGAAATGGATTTTCTACAACAGCAATCAAGTGAGTGAAAAATAAAACATGCTTGCATTTGTTCTAGGCAATCTCGAAGTAAGTAATTCAGTAGCTCTACTTCTTGCACTTTCTTCCTTTAGTTTCTTGGCAAGCTTTCTCTTTGTTTCTCGAAACAACGACATGCTTGGAGCGTTGAAATCACTGCTTCCCTCATGGTCGAAAAAGAAATAGCCAATATTTGAATTCCATTCAAGGCTTTAATAAAACATCACATACCGGTTTATTCTCTTAAAAAAGTGATTGAGCTGGCTTACACAAGATGTTCATAGCTGTCGGCATCATCTCCTCCACGTCAACAGACCAGAACATCGGCGCTGGGGCTGCGATGTCCATGATTGAGAAGCTTATTTATTCCCTAAAAAATATCTTCATTAAAGCGTGATCATCTTTAAACGCCAATGCACAGGCTTATAGGCTGTTTGAACATTAACAGCAGCCACAATCTTTCGGTTCATTGTCAGCTTGTTTGGTTATTTGCTCGTCTCGCTTGTCTTGAAGTTTCTTTTTAGCGATACCGCCAGGAGTGAACTCACCGAAACCGCCCTTATTACCTTTGCTCGTCTTTTTCATGCGGATGTACTTGGTTTAACCGACAACCATTGTAGCCAAGAGGGGCAAACCCTTTCTTCGTTTAAGTCACAATCATATGTTCGTCAGCCATCGCAGAACAGAATTTTATTTATTTTAGTGGCGTGGAGGTCATCCCAAATGATTAGGCAACAACATTGCTTCACGACTATTACTCATGCCATGCGAATGGTGCCGGTTTAGGAATAATTCTCCTAATGACTACTTTCTCCCTGTCGTCTATCACCTCCGAAACAACACCGTCAATCCCCAACACATCCTCCATCGACATTGCAGAACATCAGCCAAATTCAGCCGAAATGCTGGCTTCCAAGCGCAAGCATGCCTATTTCAAGCTGTGCCAGAGAAGAGGTGAAAGGGACAAGGTGACGAGTAAAAGGTGACGAATAAAAGGTCACGTTGCCGGTCATGCTGGATGGGTTATCCAAACAGGGGTCGTGGTGACCAGTGTCTGCCAGAACTGTGGAAGTCGACGCTTTCGCGCCGATCGTTCGATGGCGGGCCGGCTGGTCTGTCAGGTCTGCGGTTTAGCAGCGGGCAGTCGAGCCAATCGCACCACCATTCGCCCGTCGGGACGATCCCGCCAGCAACGCTGGCGGTGGCTTGTTGGTTTAGTGATCGTGGTGATCCTGATTGCAGTCGTCATGGGTTGAGTAGCTGAACCACTTCAGCCGTATTGGCAGAGAGGGGATAGGAGGCCAACAAGTCGATCGCCTCACGCATCACCTTCTGTCTCTCGGCCCCATAGCTCCCGCAGCGGCTAAACACCTTGGCCATGCGAGACGCCGTAATCGGGTTCCGAGCATCCACATCAGCCACTTGCTCTGCCATAAATCGGTAGCCGCTGCCATCGATGGCGTGGAAGACAGGGACATTGGCGGTAAAACCACCAAGAACCGCACGCAATGAATTAGGTGCAAG